>JADZEI010000019.1 GCA_020850615.1 Dehalococcoidia bacterium
CTCCTCGCGCGCCTGGTTGCCTGCATACGTACCCGCCGCTGCTACGACCCCGACCTCTGGCAATGCCGGAAGGCCGCCTCTGCCGCTTGACGGACAACCACAGATGTCCTATTGGTCGCGCCACTGATGGCTCGCGCAGTTTGCGTGTAGCCGGGCCCCTGGTGGGCCCTTAGCGGCAGCCCACGGATGCCACACCGATAGGCCACCAACGTCCGGGGCTGCGAGGGCGGGAGCGCAACGACCGGCCGGCTCGCGGCGCGAGACACGTCGCGGGCGTGCGGGCATGTCTCGGGCGCTGGCGCGGGGGCGGGGGAACGGGGGTGCGCAGGGCTACCGCGGTGCATCCGTTGGGCTCAGACGCGCCGCCGAGGCCGGGCTCGGCGGACTACCGCCTGCGGCGGGCCACCGCCACCGATTGCGCCGCTCACTCCACGCCGCGCGGGGGCTCCACCGGTTCGTCGAGCGCGGCGCGGGCGAGCATCTCGAGCGCGCGGTCTTCCAGGGGCGGGTTGTGCAGCGCCGCTCGGACGTCGCGGTAGTACCGCTCGATCGGCCGCTGGCGCTGGAGGCTCACCCCGCCGACGACCCGCATCGCCAGGTCGACCGCTTCGATGCAGGCGTTCAGCGTCTCGACCTTCGCGACGGCGGCGCGGTTCAGCGGTGGCATGCCCCGCGGGTCCTGCGTCTCCCAGGCGCGGGCGGCGTCGTAGACCAATGCGCGGCTTCGCTGGAGGAGCAGATCGATTCGCGCGATCCGCGTCCGCACGCCCGGGTACTCGCGGATGGTGCGCGCATCGTTCGGCGTGCGTTCGCGCGCGAAGGCGACCGCGTAGTCGCGTGCGGCCGTGGCCACGCCGATCGTGGTCGCCGCCACGCCGAGTGCGAACCAGGCCAGTCCCGCGGCGCCGCGGGCATCCGGACCGCCGGCCCGGCGCTCGTTGAGGAAGCGGTCCGCCGGGATGCACGCGGCTTCGAGGACGAGGTCGTGGCTGCCGGTCGCGCGCATCCCCAGGCTGTCCCACGTCTCCTCGATCGCCACGCCGGGGTCGTCGCGGTAGACGACGAAGTTCGCGAGCCGCGGCGGCCCGCCGTCGTCCGCGGGGATTTGGGCCATGACGATGAAGTACTTGAGCAGCGGCGCCATCGTCGTGAACGTCTTGCGCCCGTCGAGCTCCCAGCCCTCCGCCGTGCGCGTGGCGCGCGTTGCCGGGGTGCCGCCGCCGGCCGGGCTGCCGAGCCCCTCCTCGGTCGCGGCGGTGTTCGCCAGCCAGCCGTGCTCGACGGCGCCGCGGCAGAGTTCGGCGAACCAGTGCTCCGGGTAGGTTGGCGATTCGCGCTCGGGGCCGAAGCGGAGCTGGTGCATGTTCAGCGCGAGCGCCGTCGAGCCATCGCCCGCGGCGAGCGCCTCCTGGGTGCGAAGGAACGTGGTGAGCGTGGCTTCGGCGCCGCCAAACCGCGCCGGCACGCACAGCCCGAGGAAGCCGGCTTCGTGCAGCTCGGCGAAGTTCTCGAAGGGGAAGCTGCCTTCGCGGTCGTGCCGCGCGGCGCGCATCGCGAAGCGCCCGGCGAGCTCCCGTGCGCGTGCCTCCCAGTGGTCTCCGTCGTCCATCCGGGGGAGTGTACGCGCCGCCCGGGTGGGCTGCGACGCGACTGCAACGCGCCGCAGGGGCCCATCGGCGCGGACCGATCGGGCGGCCCGGCACACTCGGAACACCAACACGCTGGAGGATTCCGATGGAACAGCAGGAACAGCAGTTCGGCCAGCCCAACGAGGGCGGCGGCGCCTGGGCGACGGACCAACCGATGGAAGGCAGCATCACCGCCGGCTCGCCGGGTGCGTCCGGGGCCGAGCCGCGCGCGCAGTCGCAGGAGCCGGGCGGGTCGGGCGCGACGAACGCAGATCCTGGCAACATCCCCCAGGTCGAGCGCGGCGAGCTGCCGCTCCAGAACGGCCCCACAACCCTGCCAGACGGCCAGCGCTACACCGTCACCGACGGCGACTCGCTCCAGACGATCGCGTCCCGCTTCTATGGCAGCGCGATGGAGTGGGAGCGCATCTACGAAGCGAACACCGACAAACTCAGCAACCCGGACCTGCTCTACCCCGGCCAGGAGCTCGTCATCCCCGCCGGGGGCGGGTCGCCGGGCGGACGCTAGTGGCCCGCCGGGAGGGCGCAGCGCAAGGGGCCACGGCCGCGGTGCCGCGCCGCGGTAGTCCGCCGAGCCCAGCCTCGGCGGCGCGGCGACGCCCAACGGACGCCCCGCCGGAGCCGTGCCCTCGGTGGCGCGACCAATAGGAGCGCTCGGCCGCACCCCTGTGCTGCCGTGCCGCGTCAGCGCGGAGCTCCCCTTCCCCCCCGCAGTGAGGGTTTGCCCCCCGGGCCGGGCGGCCGCTCCGCTCCCGCCCTCGCAGCCCCGGGACATGGTGGCCTATCGATGCCACATCCGTGGGCTGCCGCACCGCGGAGGCAGGGCTCCGCAGACCACCGCTGCGCGTCCCGTTGGTGGCCTATCGGTGGGGCATGGCACGGACAATCCCGCGGAGCAGTGCTCCGCGGCTCCGCCTGCGGCGCCCGCGTCGGCGCGGCACCAACAGCCAATAGCTAACAGCCGAAAGCCCCTACAGCGCTTCCTCGCACTCCCTCCGGACGATGTCCTCCAGGGTTTCGCGGCGGGCGATGAGGGTGGCCTTGCCGTCTTCCCAGAACACCTGCGCGGCGCGGCCCAGCGAGACGTAATTCGAGGACATGGCCGCGCCGTAGGCCCCGGCGTCGTGCAGGACCACGAGGTCGCCGGGTTCGGGGCGCGGGAGCGGGCGCGGCTGGAGCAGCTCCTGGTCGTCGCGCGTGAACACGTCGCCGCTTTCGCACAGCGGCCCGGCGACGACGAACGGCTCGGGCGCGCGGCCGGCGCCCTGCCCGACGACGCTGATCTTGTGGTACGAACCGTACATCGCCGGGCGGACGAGGTCGTTGAACCCGGCGTCGACCATGATGAACTGGTGGCCCGGGCCCTTTTCGTTCGTGCGCGTGGTCTTCACGTCCTTCACGCGGGCGACGAGCAGCGCCATCCCGGCGACGGGGTAACGCCCGGGTTCGATTTCGATGCCGACCGGGCGCTCGGCCGCGGCGGTGAGCTGCCGCACGCCGCCCTGGAGGATCTCGCGGTACTCGTCGAGCGGGTAGGCCTGCGCGTCCGGCTTGTAGGGGTGGGGGATGCCGCCGCCGAGGTTCACGTTGCGCACGTCGGGGTAGTGCGGCAGGAGGTGCGCGAAGAGCGCGACGAGCTGCTTCATGTTCTCGTCGAACTCGCGGATCTGCGGGCCGGTGCCGACGTGGGCGTGGAGCGCGACCACCGGGAACCCGGCGTCGTCGGCCAGCTGCTTCGCTTCGAGGTGGTCTTCGTACCAGATGCCGTGCTTCGACGACGGGCCGCCCGTGTCGCAGGCCTGGACGTGGCCGTGGCCGAAGCCGGGGTTGATGCGCAGCGCCACCGGGCCGCGATACCCGGCTTCCGCCAGCTCGCGGATCATGCCCGGCGAGCCGATGTTCGGCAGCACGCCGTTTTCGACGACGACCTGGAGGGCGTTGTCGCGGAAGACATCGGCCGTGTACATGACGGTCGGGGGTTCGTTGCCCATGGCGAACCCGGCGCGCTTCGCCCGGAGGACCTCGTTCCCGCTGACGGCGTCGATCCACATGCCGTGTTTGTGCGCCGTCTCGAGCACCTTGCACGCGGGGTTCGCCTTCACAGCGAAGCGGCACTGGAGTCCGGGGCCATCCGTGAGGGCGGCGAGCTCGCCGAACTTCTGGTCGAGGATGGCGCCATCGTAGAAGTAGAACGGCGTGCCCACGCGGCCGGCGAGCACATCGAGGGGGTAGCGGGAGAGGTCCATGGGGCGAGTCTAGCAGCGGGGGCGGTTAGGATTTTCGGTTTTCGATTTTCGATTTTCGCCAGTCGGAAGCGCCGTGGGGGCTCCGCGGGGCGTGGCCGCGCGAGTGCCACGCGAGCTCGCGAGGGGCATGGCACGCGGCGGCGCGCGGGCGCTCGCTCACGCGCGCGCTACTGATGGCCCGGTCGTGTGGCGGTGGGGACGGCGCCGCAGGCGTAGATGGCATGAGAAGGCCGGTCACCCGGCGCAGTCACGTACTGTGCTGCAAAAAAGAGGAGTGACCGGCAATGACACACGATACCAGCATCCAGACCGTGGGACTCGAC
>JADZEI010000020.1 GCA_020850615.1 Dehalococcoidia bacterium
CGCCCGCCACGCCGCTACCGACGCTCGAATCCGGCGACCACCTGACCGCCGCGGAGTTCCACGCGCGCTATGAGCAGCGGCCGGACCTGCACAAAGCCGAGCTCATCGACGGAGTTGTCTACGTGGCGTCGCCCACCACCACGCAGCATTCGGACCCGCACAGCCTCCTGGGCCACGCCCTTACCGATTACCGCCTCTCCCGGGCCGGGCTGCGGACCCATGCCGAGACGACGATCCTCTACGACGACGAGGCCGAGGTGCGCCCCGACCTGGTCCTCCGCCGGACACGTTCGCATGGCGGCGCGGCGTATATGGACGACCGCGGCTACCTGCGCGGCGCGCCGGAGCTCGTCGCCGAGATCGCGGCCAGCTCGGCCAGCTACGACCTCCACGAGAAGAAGGCGCTCTACCGCCGCATGGGCGTGCGCGAGTACATCGTCTGGCGCGTCGAAAACGAGGCGATCGACTGGTGGGCGCAGCGCGACGGCGACTGGCAGCCGCTCCCCGCGGACGAGAACGGCGTCGTCGAAAGCGAGGTGTTCCCGGGGCTGCGGATCGACGTGCCCCGGCTGCTCCGCATCGCGAAGGACGCGCGCGAAGCCGACTGAGGCGGACTATTCCTCGCGGTCTTCGGGGCGGAGGGCGTCGCGGGAGCCGAGGCTGGCGCCCATGTGGCGCAGCTCCCGCCCGAGCCGGGTCGTCTTCTCGGCGATGCCGGCGATGTAGGTGCGCGTCGGCGTGACCTTCACCCAGAGCCGGCGCCGGGGCACGTAGAACGTGACCGCCAGCCCGACCATCGCCATCGCCACGGCGATCCAGATGAACGTATCGCCCGGGTCCCGCCGGATGCTGACGCCCGAGGCTTCGACCCGCCCGCCGAAGGTGTAGGTGTAGCCCGAGGTCGTGGTGTAGGGCTCGCCCGCAGTGAGAGTGACCGGCGAGCCATCGACGCCGGCCACGACGACGTACGTCTCGCCCGGCGCGGCGTCGGCCATCTGGAGCGTCGCGCCGGATGCGCCGGCCCCGGGCATGTCGTCGAAGCGGATGGCGGAGATGGGCGCGGCGCCTGCCAGCTCGAAGGTGAAGCCCTCGGTGCTGCCGCTGGCAACGCCGTCGCCGAGCGTGACCTGCTCCCCGTTGGCGATGCTCGTGACCACCACGCGAAGGCCGTCGGCGGCGACGCGCCAGGCGACTTCGAACACCTCGCCGCCGCCCACGCCTTCGAGGATGAGCGGCGCCAGCGCGTAGTCGTCGTCGCGGGCGGTGGTGGCGCCGGGGTCGGTGCCGAACTGGGGGATCGCGCGGTCGAAGAGGAGCTCGCCGCCGCGGGTCACGCGCAGGTGGGGCACCGTCGTCGTCTCGTTGTTGAAGTCGATGAGCCCGTCGTATTCGACCGTCCTGCCATCGGGCGCGATGACGCGGAGGTGGCCCATGTCGTTGAAGAACGCCGCCTGGTGGACCTTGTAGCCGAAGGCGGGGCACGGGTCGTTCACGGTCGTCTTGCAGACGATGGTCTCGCCGCCGCGCGTGACTTCGATGCGGCTGTGGTAGTCGATGATGTTGCCGTCGTCGTCGAGGCCGCGGTAGGAATCGACCATGCGCACGAAGATCTGCGAGGGGCCGGGCGATTCGAACACGGGCGCGTTCTGCCCCTCGGCGATGATGAACGTGTCGTCGTAGCCGGCGAAACGGGTGAGCACGCCGCCGACCAGCAGCATGAGCAGCGCGAGGTGGCTCACGAAGGTGCCGTACTGGCTCCACTGGAAGCGCTCGGCGAAGAGGTAGGTCGCGCCGTCCGCCTCGCGCGTGGTCTCGACGCGGTAGCGGCGCCCGCGCAGCGCATCCGCAATCGCCGCCGCGCCGCCGGGGTGGGCGAAGTCGGCGCGGTGGTGGGCGGTCTCGAAGTAGCGGTCGGGCACCTCGCGGTGGGGGCGATGGACCGCGCGCGCGGTAGGCCGGAGCCGTGAGACGGTGCAGACCGTGACGGCGGCGATGACCAGGAACCAGAGCCCGTTGAACCAGGCGGAGTAGAAGATTTCGAACAGCTCGAGCCGGTCCATCGGCCCGGTGAGGATCCCGAAATCCTCGCGGCGGAGCTCGATCCAGGCACTCCGCGCGGCCGGGTTCGAACGCATCGGCACCGGGACCTGGGGGAGCACGACGCCGAGGAACGCCGCCACGCCCGCGACACCGACGAGCAGCAGCGCGAACTTCACGTTCGTGAGGAGCTGCCAGGCCGTGCGCAGCGGGTCGAAGCCCCCGGGGCGGAGGGTGGCGCCGGGCGCGGCGCCGGTGCGCGCGGCCACTACTGCACCTGCTCCAGCACGGACGCGATGTGCGCATCCGTCAGGCGGCCGACGAAGACCTCGCGGATGACGCCGGCGGGGTCGATGAGGAACGAGACGGGCAGGTTGCGGCTGACGCGGTAGGCCTGGGAGACCTCGCCGGTGCGGTCCATCACGGTGGGGTAGGTCACGCCGAGGTCGGCCTGGAACTCGGCGACCTCGGACGTGGTCTCCTGCTGGTTCACGCCGAGGACGGTGAACTGGCCGGCGCGGCCGTAGCGGTCCTGGAGCTTCTGGAGGTCGGGGGCTTCGCTGCGGCAGGGTTCGCACCAGCTGGCCCAGAAGTTGAGCAGCACCCACTCGCCACGGTAGGCGGTGAGCCGGTCGGTCGTGTCGCCCTCGCCCGTCGCGAGCGTGAAGTCGGGCGCGGCGCGGCCGGTCTCGGCGGCGGGAGCCTTGCCCGTGGGGTTCATGGTGTCTACGAGCTCGACGATGCCAAGGCCCCCGCTATCGAGGCTGCCGCCGGATTCGGAGCCACGGATCTCGAACCACCAGATGGCAACCCCGACCGCGAGCACGATGACCGCGGCGAGCCCCAGCGTGGAGGGCGCGCCAGAGTACTCCCGGCGGCGGTGGGGCCGCTCGTCCGGGGTCCCGGGTTCGGGTGCGGTCGGTTCGGTGGGTTCGGTCACGGCCAGGAGTCAGGGTAGCAGGGGAGGGGGTTTGGGGGAGGAAACATGGTGTGGGCGGGGTGGAGCGCTGCGCGGGGCGGTCGTACCGGGGGCGCGCGGGCGCTCGCTCACGCGCGCGCTACTGATGGCGCGGTACCTGTGGGGCGGTGCGCGGCCCGCCGCCTATCGCGGGCTGGCGCGGGGCGGCCGGGCCTGCTGCGCGGCCCGGCTGTGCTGGTTCGGGGCGGTGCCTGTCGGTGTGGCAGGCGTTGGGCTTAGGCGCTCGGGCCCACGAGGGGCCCCGGCTACACCTCGGCGGTGCGGCGACACCCGCTGGCGCGTCGCCCCCACACGGGGCGCCGGCAGCCGGCGGCCCGCATGGAACCGCGCCGGGCGCTCGGGCGTTCTTCCGATATGGGCGTGTTTCGTGCGGTGATGGGCGTTTTCTGTGGGGCGGTGGTGCTGCTGTTCGCGGCGGGATGTTCGGATGGCGATGACCGGAGGCCGGCGGGGAGCTCGACGGCGGACGCGAGCGGTACGCCTGCCCCGGCGGGGAGCGCGACGCCTTCGCCGACGAGCACGACGGCGTGGCCGACGCCAACGGCGACGTGGACACCCTCGCCGACACCGACGCCGCGGCCCGGGTGCGTGCCGGACGCCGGTACGGACCACTACCCGGTGCAGCCGGGCCTCGAGAACGGGCAGCGTTGCCTCACCTGGCTGGCGACGGACCTCGGTGTCCGCGTCCGCGTGGAGTTCCGGGCCCCGTACAGCGCGACCGAGCTGGCGCCGGCCCTGGAGTACGCGGTGCCGGCCGGCCGGGGCTCGTTCGTGCTTCCCCCGGCGGAGTTCCCGGCGCTGCCCGGTGGGCCGGGGTGCACCGGGGAACGCATGCCCTACCTCGTGGCCCTGTACGAGGGCCCCACGCTAATTGGCGGCATCGCCCACTTCGACTGCTCACCCCAGCCCGTCACCCCCGAAGGCTGCATTGGACCGGGCGATGCTCGCAGTGGGATCGATTTATGGAGCTCCCGGCTCGTGGCCGGCGCCACCGGGTTCCTCGCACCGATCCCGGAGGGCGCCGACGAGCGCTTCCCGGCGTGCCTCGCCTGGGTGGACGAGGAGACGGACGAGACGGCGTACCGCATCGAGCTGACCTACCCGCGGAGCGGCGAGCATTTCGTCTACCGGCTGCCGCCGAATTCGGTGACGTTCATCATCCCGGAGGCGGACTCGACCATGGGCGAGCCGGGCACCCCGGAGTGGCTCGCGCGCAAGGACTTCGACATCCGGGTTATCGCCGAGACGCCCGACGGGGACGAGCACGCGGGCGGCACATCGGTCCAGGTGATGTGACGGCTGTTGGCTGTTGGCTGTTGGAATGGAGGATGCGCGTCCGGGGCGGCATGTGACGATTTTTTCGCGATAGTTAGACGCACCTATCGCACGGATTCCCGGCGCCGTCGCATTGCTGTATCGGAACCACAAAGCAGGCTGACGCGCCGGACCGGGCGTCGTAGGGTCATTCCATCGCACCGCTGACGGGGAGCTGGTGCGTGGCCCGCAGACCGGTTCGGGGCGGCCGGCGGGTGATCCTTCCTTCAGGTTTCGACCATTCGGTCGCCCGGTGACACGGGCCGGAGGACACCCAACCTATGAAGCACCAGAGTACGATCACAGAAGGCTCGACTCTCCCCGCCATCGGCGAGCGCGTGGCGGCGACGAGCGGGCGCCCCATCGGCGTCGTCATCCAGGTCCGCCCGGATTGCTTCCACGTCGCCATGCCGGGGAACGACGCCTGGCTCACGCGCGACGCCGTCTTCACCATCGAAGAGGGCGTGGTCACGCTCGTTTGCGAGCCGGAGCGGCTCTGCGCCTACACGGTCATCCCGGTGGGCCGGCGCACGAGCGGTTAGTTCGCCGCCTTCACCGCTTCGTCGAGGAGCTGGCGCCAGCCGGCCGCATCCTGCGGCGCACCCGTAATCGTCCGCGTGCCGACCGTGAACGACGGCGTCGAGCGGAGGCCGAGGTCCTGCGCCTGGCGGACGTGGTCGCGGACCGGGTTGAGCGTCGCGTCGGTCGTGATGCAGGTCGCGAAGAGCGGCACGTCCATGCCGGCGGCACCGGCCATGACCTGCAGGCTGGCCTGGTTGTAGCGGCCGACGTTGATCCGCTCGTCGGTCAGCTGGCCGGCTTCGGCCTGGGCCACGAAGAGCTCCTTGTGGAACTGCCAGAACCTGTCCTGCTGGGCGGCGCATTCGGCCCCCACGGCCGCCAGCGCCGATTCCTGGCCGAGGATCGGCAGGTTCCGGAAGACCAGCTTGATCTTGCCCGTCTCCACGTACTCCTTGATGAGCGTGGGCTCCTGCGTGAGCGTGAAGCGCAGGCAGAATGGGCACTGGAAGTCTTCGAACATGGTCAGCGTGACCTTCGCCTCGGGCTTGCCAAGCGTGAAGCCGTCGGTCATCGCGTCGTCGTAGGTGAGCGCCTTGAACTCGGCGAGGCCGGGCACGTTTGCGACGGTGCCGGTCGCCTGGGCGGTGCCCGTGCGGCTCGCGGTCGAGGTGCCGGTGGCGGCGGAGGTCGCGGTTTCGCTGCCCGGGCGGGAGTTGGTCGCCGACTCGGTGGCGTCTCCGGCGAGGTCGACATCGCTGTCGTCGTCGTCATCGCCACAGGCGACGGCGGAGGCGGCCACCACGAAAAGCAGCGCCACGAGGCCGAGCGTCAGCGGCCAGGCGCCGAGCGAGAGCAGGGTGCGCCGGTTCATTCGGCGAGGAACTCGTTCACGTGCTTCATGAAGACCTCGAACTGGTCGTGGTGGATCCAGTGGCCGGCGTCGTCGACCTTCACGGTGCGGATGTTATGGAACGGGCTGATGTCCACTTCCTTGATGAAGCGGCCCCAGCCTTCTTCCGCCCAGAGGGTGAGGATCGGCGCGCGCACCTGGTTCCAGAGGTCGCGGGCGTCTTCCATGTTGAACTCGTAGGGCGAGCCCGCGTGCGTGTAGTTGTCGAACTTCCAGCTGTAGCCGCCCTCGACTTCGCGGACGCCGGTCTCGGTGAGGTGGCGCGCCAGCTCGGGGGTCAGGTGCTTGTTGGCTTCGATCATCCGCTCGGTCGCGTCCTCGATCGTGGGGTAGACGCGGGGTTCGCGCTGCTCCAGCTGCCGTTCGCTTTCGATCCAGCGGCGCATGCGGACGTGCGCGGGGCGGCGCTTGTCCGACATCCAGTGCATGCCGCCGCCTTCGATATTCACGACCTTCGAGACCTTCTCCGGGAAGGCGCCCGCGTATTGCAGGGCGACGCTGCCGCCGAGGGAGTGCGCCACGACGACGTAGGGCGCGCGGTTGATGTGCTCGCCGAGGGCGTGGATGTCGAGCGCGTAGTCGATGATCGAGTAGTCGCCGCCGATGGCCCAGGCGGAATCGCCGTGGCCGCGCAGGTCGGGGACGTAGACGCAGTAGCGGTCGGCCAGGGCGCTGGCGACGCGGTCCCAGGAGCGGGCGTGGTCGCGGTTACCGTGGATGAGGAGGAGGGGCGGGTTCGCTTCGTCGCCCCAGACGAGGTAGTGCATCTGGAGACGCTGAGAAGTGTAGAAGCGGGATTCCGGTGGCATCGATTCGAAGTGTATGCGCGGTTGAGGTTGCAACCAATCAGGCGTGAAGGCGTAGAGGCGTAAAGGCGTAGAGTGCCGGTCGCGCGTCAGCGGGGCTTGTCGCGGTCCCTGGGGTCCGGGGGGATGTCGTCGCGCGGCAGTGTTGGGGGCGGGCCGCCGCCGAAGGTCGAGGTGGGCGCGCCGGAGACCAGCCGTTCGAGTGCCCCGAGCAGGCGTCCGAGCCAGTTCTTTTCGCGTGGCGGGCCGTAGCGCGACATGGCGGCAGTGTACGCGTCCGGCGCAAGCGGCGGGGCTGGCAGCTGGTGGTCTTTATGGCGCGGCGGCGCGGCCCTGGGCCATCCGGGCGGAGGCGGCCTGGACGCGGGCGCGAACTTCGGCCAGCGGGAGGCCTTCGCCCGCCAGCTGCGCGATGTCGCCTTCGACGACGTGGCCGCCGAGGTAGGCGAAGTCCGCGCCGGCAATCTTCGAGGTTGGCGCTTGCGCCCCCGCGTAGACGAGCACCCGCATGCCCACTTCCCAGCCCTCGCCCTGGTTCGTCGAACCGAAGGGCTGGATGGCGCCGGGGACGATGAGCCCGAGGCGCATGACCCGCGGCGACTGGCCGAAGAGCAGCTCGTCGACCTCGATGACGGCGACGCGATAGCTGATGTCGGGCGGCGGCGGGTTGTCGCCGGTGACTGCGGCGGGCGAGGGGGCCTTGCCGTCCGCGGTGGTCCATCGCACATCCGTGAGCTCGACCACCCGACCGACCACGATCGCGCCGCCTGTGGCGGTGACGTGGTGCACCGCGGTTTCGGGCGGCAGCTCGCCGGGCCCGAACGCCGACATCCCGAAAAGCGGCCCGGGGTCGCCCGAGCCGGGCCGTTCGAGCAGCAGCGCGAACGCGGCGACGGTCGCGACGCCGACAGCCATCCCGACGGCGAGGGTCAGCAGCGAACGGCGGCGCGACATGGCGGCAGTGTACGCGTCCGGCGCAAGCGGCGGCGTGCCCGGGCCCGGGTTCCCACGACAAACCGGGCTTCGCGCTCGCGGGGCTGGCGTTCCACCGTCGAACCACAATCCCGACCGCAGGAGACGAACGTGTCCCTCAGCATCCTTCGCCGCCCCGCCGCCGAATCGCCGCTGCCGCAGCAGCTCCGCCGCATGGACGAAGAGCGCATGCGGCGCTACCGCGAGAACCTGGACTTCTACGAAGGGCGCCACTGGCCCGGCCGCTCCCGCCGCGGCGAACGGCGGCTCACCTTCAACTATGGGAAGGCGTTCGCGGACAAGGTCACGAGCTACCTGCTCGAAGGCGCCTCCGTGCAGCTCGAAGCGCGCGACGGCGACACCGCCGCGGGCCGCGACCGCATCCGCCGCGCTGAGCGGGCCCTCCGCGAGGTCGAGGCCGCAAACATGCTGGCCCAGCTCGACTTCGAAACAGAGCTCGACTGCGCGGTGCTCGGCGACGCGTGCTACCGCGTGACCTGGGACAGCGCCGTGGGCGAAGTCCGCGTGACCGCGCCGGACGTGCAGGGCATCTACGCCTGGCGCGTGCCGGACGACCCGGCGCGGCTGGTCGCGGTCGCGAGCCAGTACGTGCTCCCGGAGAGGCCCGGGCCCGACGGCAAGCCGCTGGCCGTGACGGAGCACTGGACCGCGGCGGCGTTCGACCTCTGGCACGGCGACGAGCGCGTGGAGCACCGCGCGAACCCGTACGGGGTGATCCCGTTCGTGCTCTTCCCGAACCTGCGCGAACCGAAGCAAGCGTGGGGCACGAGCGACCTGCCGCCGCTCGTGGAATCGAACCGGGAGCTGAACCGCGCGTTCAGCCAGCTCAGCCAGGTGCTGGAGCTCTCCGGCAACCCGATCGCGGTCATCG
Organism: Dehalococcoidia bacterium; assembly: GCA_020850615.1. Taxonomy (GTDB): domain Bacteria; phylum Chloroflexota; class Dehalococcoidia; order Tepidiformales; family Tepidiformaceae; genus JADZEI01. Next base: position 8,433 of record JADZEI010000020.1, read on the forward strand.
AAGGCGTGACCGGCGCGGCGGAGATCGCGGTCGAGCCGGGCGCCGTGTGGGAGGTGCCGGAACGGGCCCGCGCCTACGTGCTTGACCTGCTCCAGGGCGGCGGGCTCGCGCTCCACCGCGAGTACATCGACCTCGTCTACCGGACGCTCCACGACCTCGGCGAATCGCCGCGGACGGCGTTCGGGCACAACCCGCAGGGGCTCAGCGGCGTCGCGCTCAACACCGAGCTGGACCCGCTGGCGAAGAAGGTGGCGCGCAAGCGGCTGATCCGCTCGGCGGTATACGAACGGCGGGCCGCGCTCATCCTGCGGCTGCTCGCGCAGTACACGGGCCTCGATGTCGAGGGGCTACGGCCGGTGATGCAGTGGGGGCCGGTGCTGCCGGCGGACCGCTCGCGCGACGTCGCCGATACGCGGTCGCTGGTGGAAGCGGGCGTGCTCAGCCGGCGGACGGCCGCGCTCCAGCTCGGCGCCGACGACCCGGAGGCGGAATGGGCCCGCGTGCGCGAGGAACGGGCCGCGCCCGGCGGCGAGTAGGCGGGCGTATACTGGCGATATGAGCGCGATTGCGACGACCACGCCCCTGCTCGATGCGCTCGCCGGCGGGCGGCCGCTCACGGTCGACGCGTACTACCGGCTCCCCGAGACGCCGGAGCGGTACGAGCTGTACGAGGGGATGCTGATCATGGTCCCGCCACCCGATGGAGGCCACCAGGACATCGTGGCCGAACTCCACACCGACCTCGGGTTGGCCGCCCGCCGCACCGGCGGGAAGAGCTTCGTCGCGCCGACGGGCGTGGACCTCGGCCTTTCAACCGCCTTCGAGCCCGATGCCGGGTTCCTTCTGCGCGAACACCTCGGGCGGTATCGGAAGCGCGGCATCGAGGGGCCGCCCGACATCGTCGTCGAGGTGCTCTCGCCGTCGACACGTAACTACGACCTGCGCGTGAAGTTGCCCGCCTACCTCGCGGCGGGCGTCGCCGAGACGTGGATCGTCGACCCGGAGGCGCGGACCGTGAGCATCTACCGCCCGGACGCGCCGGACGCGCCCGAGACCGTGGCCTTCGGCGAGCGCATCCCCTCGCGCATCGCGGATGTCGGCGACGGCGGCCTTTCGCGGCTGCTCCGCCTGCCCGGCGGGGACACCGGGCAGGCGGAGCCGGGACAGGGCGCGTAAACACGGCGGTTGCGCCTTGGGCCGCCCGCTGCGGACACTGGCACTGATGGACCACGACCGCCTGGGGCTCCGCGAATACGTCGCAATCGGCGCGGCCGGCGTGGCTATCCTGTTCGCGCTCTTCTACTTCGCGCCGACCGCCAGCTCCGGGAGCGACCCGCTGGCGATCCGGACGGGCGTGCCGGTCACTGCGGCGGTGCCGACTGAGGCCGCGAGCCCGACACCCACGCCCCGCCCGGCCGCCGCCCTGGCCGACCCCGGCCGCTGGTTCATCCGCCACTACTCGGGGCAGGACCCGGCGAGCTCGGTGGTCGACGGCGAGGCGTTCTTCCCCTCGCTGAACATCTCATACGACGGCGCGCCCTACCCGGGGCTGCGCGATAACGGCTGGAGCCTCACGGCGACGAGCGAGACGGAGGTCGCCGAAGGCCGCTATACGTTCACGCTGCTGCTCGATGGCGATGTCCGCGTGAAGGTCGCGGACCAGGAGCCCGAGGCCGGCGCCGACACCACCCGCCCGCGCGAGCTCACCGTCACGTTCGACCACCCGGGCGGCAAGCTCCGGGTCGAAATCACGGGTGTGGACCGCAACGGGCCGCTGGCGGTGCGCTGGAAGTAGGCGGGAGCCACCATTGCAGACAGCCGGGATGGCGGATGAACCTGGCTGCCTCGGTAGTGGCCGAGCCCAGCGCAGGAGCAGGCACATTCCCCTCTCCCCCGGGGAGAGGGGCCAGGGGTGAGGGTGCGGCGGCCGCGATAGCCCGTCGCTGAGCGAAGGCGTCGGCCCTCACCCAAGCGCTCTCCGGGAGGAAGGGGACCGTCTGGCGTCGCACTTGCGGTGCCGCGACCGCGCCGCTCAGGCGGTCGAGAAGCAGGACTGGATCAGCGCGGCCACTTCGACGGAGCCGCGGACTTCGCCGCACTCTTCGGGCGGCAGCTTGCCGTGCACGAAGTGGAAGAAGCCCTCGGTCGTGGTCAGGAGGTGGATGTCCGCATCGGCGCAGGCGTTGCGGCGCGGGTGGATGCTGCCGTCGCGGATCTCGAAGGTCCAGCTGTTGCACTCGTTGCAGTCCGAGATCTCGATGATCATGCGGACGTCCAGGCCCGCCGCCTTTTCCGGCTGGAACGAGAAGGTGGGCACCACGCGGACCGCGAAGTCGGTCGGGAGCTTATCGCCGACCGCGGATTCGTCCAGCGGGCCGATGTGTTCGCGGCCCCAATCGATGAGCGAGAGCAGGATCGGCCGGACGGAATCGCCCTTGGGGGTCAGACCGTATTCGACACGCGGCGGGAGCTCGCGGTGATAGGTGCGGGTGACCAGGCCGTCGGCTTCGAGCCGCTTGAGGCGGTCGGAGAGCACGTTCGGCGACATGCCGTGGCAGTTCTCGAGGATGTCGGAGTAGCGGTGAAGCCCGGACATGAGGTCCCGGAGGATGAGGAGCGTCCAGCGGTCGCCGAGGACGTCGAGGGCCTGGGCGATGAGGCACGGGTGGTTGTAGGACTTGCGGGCGTCGTCGCGCGCCGCCGTCTCCACGGTTCCGTGATCCTGCTTACCAACCGATTTACCCATTCGCGAGCACCAAGACTATTGACTTGATAGTGCCATCTGGCTACTATTCTGGAACAACGCTACGAAAGCGATAGTACCAGCAATCACGTACAGCTAGCGTAGCCCAGCCCGCAGACGCGAGTCAACCAACATGGAGGTCACCATGGCTCAGACGAACACCATCCAGCAGCCCACGGCGGCCGCGGATCACTACCACCGCTGGCGCATCGACGAGCCGAACGGCCCTCGCAGCATCGGCGTTTGCAAGACCTGTGGCGCCACCAAGGAATTCAAGAACTGGCTCTCGGACGGTGACTTCATCACCAACGAAGAGCACCGCATGGCTGCCTGACCAAGCGAACCTCCGCCGCGACCACCTCTCCCGCGGTGGGAAACCCTTGCCGTCGCCGCCCGTCCCCCGGGGCGGCGACGGCATTTTTGTTGTCAGTTATCGGTCGTCAGGTATCAGCCGGGTCCCACCGAAACGTAGCCAGGTCGCAGCGGCCGGATTCGTCGAAGGGCACGCCTTCGCGTTCGAGCAGGATGCGCTGGAGGTCGGCCTCGGACCCGCGGCCCTTGAGGCTGATGGCGCCGCGCACGTTGATCACGCGCCACCAGGGCACATCGCTCGCCGCGGGCAGGTTGTGGAGCGCGTACCCGACCGCCCGGGCAGCTGCCGGCGCGCCGAGCAGCAACGCCACGTGCCCGTACGTGATCACGCGCCCGGCCGGCACCTGCCGCACCAGCTCGTAGACGCGGTCGTAGAAGGTGGGGGCGGAGGCGCGTTCCATCGGCAGATTGTGACCGATGAAGTTATCAGTCGTCAGTTATCAGTTATCAGCCGGGGCGAACCGGCGCACGCGCTGGCGCGAATCGTCGCCACGGCGCGTTCGATGGCGACCCCGGCTGATAACAGACGACTGATAACTATGCAAACAGCTCGGCGAGCGGGAGGGCGAACCCTTCGGCCGCGAACCCCGCGTCGGCGCTGGTGAGCACGTCAGTGCCGCCGTAGGTGTGTGCGTCGCCGTTGGGGCGGTGGACCGTGACCGTGTTGTTCTTCGGGCGCACCACCCAGACGACCGGCGTGCCGGCTTCGAGCCATTGGGCCAGCTTCTCGGCAACATCGCGGTCCAGATCGTGGGGCGAGACGACTTCGATGGCCAGCGACGGCGGGCCTTCGACGTACCCGTCCGGGAGGCCGCCCTCGGGGATGGCAGCGGCGGCGATGAACGACACATCCGGCCCGCGGACGACGTCGGGGTTGCGGCGAATGACGTAGCCCGCTCGTGCGAGCACCGCCCCGGAGGCACCGGGACTCGAATGGTCGCTCAGTGCGCAAATGAGGCGACTGGCGAGCAAGCCGTGGCGCGCACCAGCTGGCGGCATCTCCCGGACCCTCCCGCACACGAGCTCGGAGCGCCAGCCACGCGGGTCGCCAGGGAGTTCAGCGAACTCCTCCGCCGTCAGCAGCCGTGTCGATGTTTCGAGCGTCATCGCGCTCAAGTATAGCGGGTCAGTTATCGGCCTCAGTTATCAGTTATCAGCCGGGGTGAACGGCTGTCGCGCTGGCGCGGGGCGCCTCACCAAGATGCTCGGTGGTGACCCCGGCTGATAACTGACGACTGATAACTGCCAACTTCTTGCGCCACACCCGCTTCCTGCACATGATCGTGATTCGCAGCACAAACGCGCCGGGTCGCGCCCAGGGAAGAAGGTCCTCATGGCCATCGTCGCCGTTACCTCAGATACGCCGGGCGCCGGCAAGACCGGCGTCGCCGCCGCCATCGCCCGACACTACGCCTACCTCGGCCGCCCCGTGACGCTCGTGCGCCTCGCCGGCGATGGCAACGCCGAGGCGGACGCCGTCTACTTCAGCTCCCTCAGCTTCGCCCCGGGCAGCGCGGCCGCCCCGCAGGCGCCCGCCGCCGTGAAGGACCCCATCGGCGACGGCGTCGTCGTGGTCGAAGGCAGCCCCACGGATGTCGCCGCGATCGAGGGCGCTGCGGTCGTCGTCGTGGGCCGGGGCACACGCCCGGGCGCACCGTCCGGGGTCGCCCCGAAAGCGATCGTCGCGACCGCCGTGGGCGCTACGTCGGTGCAGGAGCCCGCGGCCGCCGAGGGCAAGCCGGTCGCCATCGACCTCGCGGAGGATCGCACGCTCGCGGGGTTCGCGGTGTCCGAAGCGAAGGCGCTGCTGAACGCCGATGTCCTCGTCGAAGGCGATGCGGGCGACCCCACCTGCGACTACCTGGTCATCGCGCCGATCTCCTCGGACGCGGGCCAGCCCTACTTCCGCCGGTTCGACTCGAAGGCGGTCGTCGTGCGCTTCGACCGCACGGACATGCACCTCGCGGCCCTGAAGGGCGACCCCCAGTGCCTGATCCTGACCGGGGGACGCCGGCCGAGCGACTATCTCTTCGACGCGGCCGGGGCGCAGGGCATCCCGGTGCTGCTTTCGCGGACGGACACGGAAAACACGGTCATCGCGCTCGAGCGCATCTTCGACCGGACGCGGTTCCAGGGCGAGCGCAAGCTGGACCGGATGGCGGAGCTGCTGGAGGCGACGCCGTTGTTCGAGGCGCTGGGGTAGCGGCTTCGCTGCTGTTGGCTGTTGGCTGTTGGCCAGCATCTCAGCCGGGGATGATGGCGTCGGCTTCAACTTCGATCAGCATCGTAGGGTCGATGAGCCGGCGCACTTCGACCATGGTCGCGGCTGGCTTGATGTCGCGGAAGAACTCGCCGTGGGCCCTGCCGAACTCCTCCCAGCGCGCGATGTCCGTGACGAACATGCGCGTGCGGATGACGTCGCCGAGCGTGGCGCCGGCCTCGGCGAGGGCGCGCTCGACCGTCTCCCAGCAGCGCCGCGCCTGGAGGTAGGCGTCGTCGCCGCCGAAGACGGTGCCGTCGGGCTGCGCGGCGGTCGTCCCGGCGACGGCGACGACGTTGCCGATGCGCACAGCGCGGGAATACCCGACGACGTCCTCCCACGGCCCGCCGGACGAGATGTTGTAGCGCAACGGGGCACCTCCGTGGGGTGTTGGCTGTCCGGCTGTTGGCCAGCGAACTGCGAGCGACTTACGGCCTGTCCTGATCCTCCGAGAGGCGGCGCGCAGCATCGATCACGTCCGACGCCCACGCGACAACTCCTTGCGCCGTCCTTACCGCCTCAGCGTGCTGGGTCTGATCCACGGGCTCGTACGCACCCGGGTACCGTGTAAGGGTCGCGTACGGGGTCAGGCCCTCCGCGGGGGACATCCACTGGTCGGGGAAACCGGTCACTCCGCGAGCGACCTGGATGAGGAGGCGTATGTCGTGCACGAAGGGCGGGGTGACTGAGTGGGCCACCAGGACCGCCTTGAGCGCCGTCTCGGCCGCCTGTTGCGCGTGGAAGCAAAGGTGCTCGTAGAGCACACCGGCGAGCTCCTGCTCGGCCAAACGCAGATGGCTCCGCGCGTAGGCGAGCCAGGTCTCGGCGTCGTTCACGCAGCTCGCTCGTACACGACCAGGCCCTCGCTCACGGCGGGTTCGTAGACCGACCAGTGTTTCCGCGTGGGCTCGTCGATGTCCTCGGGCCTGCCGACCACGACATCGACCGCGGCCATGACGCCACGGAGGCCGTGGTGGATCTCCTGGGCGAGCGTGAGCTTGCGGTACTCGCCCGCCTTCACCACGAGCACGTCGTAGTCACTGCCCGGGCGGTGCTGATCGCGGGCGCGCGAGCCGAACAGGATGATCCGCTCGGGCGCCGCCACGGCGACGATGCGCCGTACGATTTCGGCCAGCACGGGGTCATCGATGGGCGTCTGTTCCATGGGCGGATTGTAACGCGCGCCCGCCGGTGCTTTCGGCTTTCGGCTGTCGGGCCTGCTCCGCGGCCGGCTGGTGCGGACCGCGGCCATACCTTGGATGCGGCATCCGTTGGGCTGACGCACCGGCGAGGCAGGGCTCGGCGGACCACCGCTGCCGCGGGCCGATCCGCCCGGGCTTGCGGCTTTCGCGCTTCGCCTCTCCGGGCTCACCCCGCGCCGTGGCGGGTGGCGAGGCCGCGCTGGAGGAATGCGAGCGCCGTGGCGTCGCCGGCGGCGACCGCGGCAGCTGCGCCGATGCCGATGAGCGGGCCGGCGAGCAGGGTGACACCCACCGCGAGGCCGACGAATTCGAGGGCGAGCGTCGCGCCCCAGATGAGCCAGCGCGTGTCCCAGTAGTCCCGGTTCACCATGACCACGGCGATGCCGCCGCCGCCCGCCATGACACCAGCGATGATGAAGGCGATGCCCAGCGTCTCGTTGCTCATCCTTCGACGATGATGGCGGACTTCAGGCCGTCGTGGCCGAGCCGGGCCTGGTAGGCCTGGTCCGCCTCGCTCAGCCGGTAGCGGTTGGTGACGATGCGGTCGAGCTGCGGCAGGCGCGGGATCATGCTCGCCGCGCGGGCGTAGAGCGTGATCGGCGCGTTCTGCGTGCCGAGCAGCCGGATCTCGTCGTAGTGCAGCTTGTTCACGTCGAGCGGGTGCGACGAGCCGGGCGGGAAGCCCGCGAACAGGTTCACCGACCCGAGCCGCCGGGCGAGGGCGATGCCCGTGGGCACCGCTTCCGCCAGGCCGACGGCGACCGCGACGCCGGGGAAGCCTTCGCCGCGAGTGAGCATGGCGCCCACCTCGCCGGCTTCGTCCGGGGTGGCGACGGCGTCGGCGCCGAGCTGGCGTGCGACCTGGCGGCGCCCCTCGTCCGGTTCGACCACGAGGATGGGCCCCGCGCCGTAGGCCGTCGCGGCGACGAGGTGGAGCAGCCCCATCGGCCCGCCGCCGACGATCGCGAAGAGCATGCCCGCCCGCACGCCGAGCGCCTCCATCGAGTTCAGGACGCAGGCGAAGGGCTCGACGAGCGCGCGCAGCTGCGGCGGCGTGTCCGGGTCGATGGGCAGGAGGTGGCCCATGCGCACGAGGTCCTCGGGCACGGACACGTACTCGGCGATGCCGCCGTCGAGGTCGTACCCGAGCGTCTTGCGACTGGTGCAGCGGTTGCGGAAGCCTTCGCGGCAGAACACGCAGTGCCCGCAACAGAGGATCGGGCAGAGCGCGACGACCTCGCCCTCTTCGGCGAGCGCGCCGCGGCCCTTCTGGACAACCTTGCCCGTGATCTCGTGGCCCGGGACGACGCCGGAGACGGCCTTCTTCTCGCCGAGGAAGACGCGCACATCGCTATTGCAGAGCCCGGTCGCGTGGACCTGGAGCAGCACTTCGCCCGGCCCGGGCGTGGGGTCCGGCGCGGAGACGACGGCGACCCTGAACGGTTCGTAGAAGCGGAGGACGAGCATGCGGCCGATCCTACCGCAGCGGCTACTCCTTCGGGCGCTGCGCCACCGACTGGTACGAGGGGTCCATCGGCACGCCGAAGACCTGGAGGTTGTGCGAGTGGGCGAGCTGGTGCAGCGAGAAGACCGCCTGCATCGCGGACCACTGGCCCTGCGCGTCGACCGACTGGTTCACGGCTTCCTTCGCGAGCTTGAGCCCGAACGAGGGCTTCTGCGCGATCTTCTCGGCGAGGGCGAGCGTGCTCCCGGCGAGCTCCTCCCGCGGGACGACCTGGTTCACCATGCCGAGCCGGTGCATCTCCGCCGCGCTGAACCAGTCGCCGGTGAAGAGCAGCTCCTTGGCCTTGCGCGGGCCGATCTCCCACGGGTGGGCGAAGTATTCGACGCCGGGCACGGCCCACGCGACCACCGGGTCCTGGAACTGCGCGTCCTCGCTCGCGACGATGAGGTCGCAGACCCAGGCCAGCATGAGTCCGCCGGCGATGCACTTGCCCTGCACCTGGGCGATGACCGGCTTGGGGATGTTGCGCCAGCGGCGGCACATCTGGAGGTAGATCTCCTCCTCGTTCGCCATGAAGCCTTCGGCGCCCTTGAGCGCGAAGCCGCCCCACGTGCCCACCACCGGGTAGTCCGCGTGCGTCTTGCCGCCGTTACCGCGCAGGTCGTGCCCGGCGGAGAAGTGGGGGTCGCTCCCGGCGAGGATGATCACCTTCACCTCATCGTCCTGGGCGGCGTGGTCGAAGGCGGCGTTGAGATCGTAGGTGAGCTGGTAGTTCTGCGCGTTCCGGGCCTCGGGCCGGTTCATCACGATCCGGGCAATGTGCGGCGCCGGCGTCTCATAGAGCACTGATTCGAATGCGGGCATGGCGGTCCCTCCGTGTCGTCCGCGGCGAAGTATACCTGCGTGCCCACCACACGGCTGGCGCGCGAATCGGTCTTTCGGCCGATGCACAGGGGCTGCGTGAAACGGGTCACCGCCCGTCCGCGGTCTGCGCGCGGGACGTGGTTGCCGTTACAACGTGAACAGATAGAAGACCGCGAAGGCGGCGAAGAACAGGCCAGCGATGACCGTCGCGGCGAAGACCAGCCATGAGGCGCGAAGGTCCGCTGGGAGAGACTGGCGATTGAGGTACAGGGTGAGGCCCGCCAGCACAGGGATGTGGGCGGCCTCGATCGCGCCGGCCGCCTTGAGCAACCCCACCGGCTCCCCGACCACGAGGAAGAGGGCCACGGGCATCACCGTGAGCAGCACGATGACGATGACCTGGCGAAGGAACTCGTCGTCGCGCCAGCGGCCCCCCAGGCCGAGCCGCCGGACGGCGCCGCGCGCACCATCGGCGAACATGCGGCCGAACCCGTCCTGGTCGGAAAGCACCGTATCCCAGAAGCCGATGAACACGCCGCAGACCATGAACCAGTAGCCGGCCCGGCCCCAGATGCCGCCCAGGAGCTCGCCGAGGACATCGGCGACGCGGTCCTCCTCCGGGACGAGGCCTTCGGGCCGGAGGAGCTCGGCGCCAAGGATAAGGAAGGCCAGGGTGATGACAAGCGTCCCGACGACGGCGACCGAGTTGTCGAGCGTCATCTGCCCGATCCAGCCGCGCAGCCGGGCGCGGTCCTCGTCGCTCCCCGCGCGGGGGTCCGGCGGCCGCTCGGAGTCGTCCTTGCGGGCGGCGCCGTAGCCTTTCGCCCGCACCCAGTAGGAGTACCAGATCATCCCTGCCGCACCGGAGAGCATGAACCCGAGCCAGGGAAGGATCTCGCCGTAATCGAGGCCCTCTTCGGGCTCCTGGGGGACGGCCCCGGCGGCGATGTCGCGGGGGTCCGGCGTTACCGAGACCGCGGCGACGACCGACGTCAGGGCAAGGATCACCGCGAATGTCATGGCGACCCGTTCGACGCCTTTGTACCGGCCCCAGACGACGAGCGCCATGGAGGCGAGGATGCCGGCAACGGCCCAGAGCTCGGTGTTGCCCGGGAGCGCGAGGGTCAGGGCGGTGGCCGCCGAGCCCCCAAGCCCGGCGATTGTCGCCACCGCCACGAAGAGCTGCGGGATGATGATGAGGTAGAGCGCCCAGCCCGGCGGGCCAGGAAGGGATCGGAAGCCGTCGAGCAACGTCCGGCCGGTACAGACGGTGTAGCGCCCAATCTCGCGGTTGATGAACCACTTCAGCGTCACGGCGAGGAGCATCGCCCAGACAAGGGCGTAGCCGTATAGCGCGCCGATGCGGGGCGTGAAGAGCAACTCTCCCGAACCCGCTGCCGAGACCATCCAGAGGAAGCCCGGGCCGAGCCACAGCAGGCGAGCCCACCCCCGCGGCGGCAGGGGGATGGCGCTACTGCTACCCGGGCGATGTCCCCCGCGCCCATTCACCGTGGCAGATGTGCTTCCATCTTCGTTGCCGTCGCCTTTCGTCGCCGTGCCCTCCCAGCACCATGGTGACCTGTGGGGGACCGGCCGGTAGCGGGGTGGCGGCACCGGGTGGGCATTTCATCTCCCGGCGCAACGAAAAGCAGGCTGGCCGATAGACCGGTGCAACACACACCTGGACCCGTGGCCCGGCGCGCCCGGGGTCGGGAGCCGCGACCGCCGGGTGTACCCGGGGCCCCTCGTGGGCCCTGAGCGTCAGCCGAACGGATGCCACACCGATCGGCGTGGGTAGCGCGGACTATCGGAGCCGCGCCCGTGAGGAAGCGGGCGAGCGGACTACAAGCGATCCCGCCCCCGCGCCCGCGCGTGCCATCGCCGGCGACGCCCATCGCGCCGCGAGCCGGGCGAGTCGCTGCGCTCCCGCCCTCGCAGCGCCGGGCGTTGTCACGGGCTACCGCGCGGCATGGCACTGGGGGCCGCAGAGCCGATGCTCTGCGACTTCCATGAGAAGGCCAGTCTGGATCAAGCCGCGCCTTTAGCGGGCGCTCCAGCCGGGATGTCGTTTCGAAGCTCCGCTTCCATCCGCACTCTTGGTCGGCTCTCGCCGGGTGCACGCTGGCGGTCC
>JADZEI010000021.1 GCA_020850615.1 Dehalococcoidia bacterium
CGAGGTCGAGTCCCACGGTCTGGATGCTGGTATCGTGTGTCATTGCCGGTCACTCCTCTTTTTTGCAGCACAGTACGTGACTGCGCCGGGTGACCGGCCTTCTCATGCCATCTACGCCTGCGGCGCCCTGGCCGCGTGGCCGAATCAAGCCTTGCGGCGCCGGGCCTACAACAGGGGCCAGCGGGCGCTGGCTTCGTAGGCGTGGGCGATGGGGTGGTGGATCCAGATCTGGGCGACGAGCTCCGCCTTCGACATCTCGTAACCGCCGAGCGTGACGACCTTCGCCAGGTCCGCTTCGTCGAGGGATTCGACGAACTGGGCGGAGGCTTCGTGGCCTTCGATGATGGCAGCGAGCAGCTCGTCCTGGGTCTTTCCGCTGAGACCTTCGATGGCCTTCTGGTTGCTGGCCGCGGCTGCATCGACGTTGAAGCCGTTGAGGACGCCGGCGTCGAGCAGCGGGTAGAGGCCCTTGGCGCCACCCGCGACGGCGGCGATGTGGGTGAAGGCATCGCGGGTGGTCCACTGGTGGGCGAGCTGGTGGTCCCAGTTCTTGCAGTTGCGGCCGGCCGCGACGGCGCGCTGGCCGGCGAAGCGGATGCCCTGGGCGAGTTCTTGCTTCGAGATGCTCATGAGGTCCCCTCCGGAAGAGTTCGCGGGATTGTAGCAGCGCGGGAGGGACAAGGCGGCTGAACCGCCGGGCGCACGCCTCGCGGTATCCTGCGACGGATGAGACGGCTGGCGGCGAACCTGGTGGTGGGATTGCTCGGGCTGGTGGTCGCTGCCTGCAGCGAGAGCGAGGGGGATGGCACCGGGCCTGACACGGCGGTCGGGCGGACGGGCACGGCCACGGCATCGCCAACGGCGACCGCGGCGCCGAAGCAGCTCGGGACCGCGACCGGCGCGCCGCACACGCAGCGGCCGCCGGACTTCGAGGCGCTGCCGGGGGCGGCCGCGGACTTCGGCGTGCTCGGCGGGTCGGTGTACCGAGTGGAGATGCCGGAGGAATGGAATGGCGAGCTGGTGCTGTACGCGCATGGCGTGCGGCTCGAAGGGAACGAGCTGAGCGTGGGCAGCCCGAACCGGGCGCTGCGCGAGCGCTGGATCAGCGAGGGCTACGCGTGGGCGGCCAGTTCGTACAGCGAGAACGGCTACGTGCCGGGGCTGGGCGCGGACGCCACGAACGAGGTGCTCGACTACGTGACGAAGAAGTACGGCGAACCGGAGCGGACGTACCTGTACGGAGTCTCGATGGGCGGGCACGTGACGGCGCTGCTGCTCGAACACTTCCCGGAGCGGTACAACGGCGGGCTGGCCGTCTGCGGGGCCCTCGGCGGCCAGGAGCAGATTGACTACCTGGTCGCGTGGGGCATGGCCGCGGAGTACATCAGCGGGGTCACGCTGCCGACCGGGCAGGGGAGCGCAGCCATGGCCGCCGCGCTCATGAGCCGCCTGCCGAAGGCGCTGGGGAGCCTCGACGCGCCGACGGAGAAGGGGCAGCAGTTCATCAGCGTGGCGCGGGAGCTTTCCGGCGGCGAGCGGCCGTTCTTCCTGGAAGGGCTGCGGCTGAACTACCAGCTCAACTTCGGGCTGCTGTTGCTGGACCCGAACCGGACGACGCTGGCCGGCAGCGCGGCGACGAACGAGGACACCGAGTACGACATCGACGACGCGCTGGGGATCAGCGACGAGCAGCTGAACGCGGGGATCCGGCGGCTCCCGGCCAACACCGAGGCCCGCGACGGCGACGCGCACCCGGATGCGGTGCCGACCACCGGGCGGATCGAGGACCCGCTGATCACGCTGCACAACACGGGCGACCTCTTCGTGCCGATCACGAACGAGGTTTCGTACCGGGAGAAGGCGGAGGCGGCGGGAGCCGGCGACCTGCTGGTCCAGCGCGCCATCCGCGACGCGGGCCACTGCGAGTTCAGCGACGAGGAAGTCGTGACTGCCTGGGACGACCTGGTGGAGTGGGTGGAGGACGGGAAGCGGCCGGGCGGCGATGACCTGACCGGCGACCTTTCGGACATCGGCCGCGCCTACACGAACCCGGTGCGCCCCGGAGACCCGGGCACGAAGTAGGCCGCTTGCCAAGCGCGCGCGGGCGTCGCAGAGTGCGCGGGTGAACCTGTTTTTCGATGTCGACGACACCCTGATCACGTGGGACGTGAAGCTCCGGCCCGGCGTGATGGAGGTGTTCGAGCAGCTCCGGCGGGATGGCCACGACCTCTACCTCTGGAGCGGCTACGGCCCGCGCTGGGAGGTCGTGCGGCGCTTCGAGATGCACGACCACATCATCAACTGCTTCTGGAAGCCGCTGTACGACCATCACGTGCGGCTGGTCGAGCTGGGTGTGCCGTTCGTGCCCGACTACGTCATCGACGACCACCACCAGGTGGTCGATGCCTTCGGCGGGACGCTGGTGGAACCGGCCGGGCGGCCATTCGTGGTCGACCGGGAGATGGAACGCGTCTACGCGGAGATCACGGCCTTCGCGCAGCGAAACGCGGCGTCGCGGGCCTGACGTGGCGGCGACCATTATCCTCGTCCGCCACGGGCTGCCGGCGATCGACCGGGCCGTGCCCTCGGAGGCGTGGCAGCTCGACCCGGCCGGGCTGGGCGACATCTCGCGGATGGTGGAAGCGCTGCCGGTGCCGCTCGAGCGGCAGGTGTTCCACAGCCCGTTGCCGAAGGCGGCCGCGACGGCGAGCGTGTTCTCGGTCGTGCGAGGGTTGCAGCTCGTGGCCGACGAGCGGCTGCGCGAAGCCGACCACGACGGCGGCTGGATCGACGACTATGCCGCGGTGGCACGCGCGTACGTCAGCGGCGAGCCGCTCGCGGGCTGGGAACCGCAGGCCGACGTGGTACGGCGGATGTCCGAAGCCATCGACGAGGCGACCGGCACGCGAGAGGGCACGGTCGCGTTCGTGACGCACGGGCTGGCGATGAGCCTGTTCCTGGCGTCGCGGACGCACTTCGACGCGGCCGAGTTCTGGGCCGGGCTGAGCCTGCCGGATGCGTGGCGGCTGGACCGCACGGGCGAGCTGACCCGCCTCGTGCGGACCGCGTCGCCAGGCGGCTGAGTCAGGCGCGGCGGCGAAGGGCGACAGCAGCTCCACCGACGGCGAGGGCGGCAGCGGCGGCGCCAGCCGCGTACCAGGCGATGTTGCCAGCGGATTCGGACCCTTCGGCGAGCCCGGAACCCGCGGACGGCGCGGCAGGGGAGGCAGTGGTGCCGCCGCCGACCGGCGTGTTCGTGCCCGCAGCCGGAGTGTTCGCGGCTGCGGCGGCGACCGTGATCGTGCCCTTCATCGTCGGGTGGACCTGGCAGAAGTAGGTGAACGTGCCGGCTGTGGCGAACGTGACGCTGCCCGTCGCGCCCGGGGCGATGTTGCCGGTGTCGAACGCGGGGGCGACGCCGGGGTCGGACGTGGCGGTGTGGGGCGCGGTGTCGCCGTTGGTCCATATCACGCGGTCGCCGGCGGTGATAGCGAGCGGCCCGCCGAACTGGAGGTTCTGGATCGTGACGGCGCGGTCGGCGGCGACGGCCGAACCGGGCGCGGCGATGACGGCCGCGCCGAGCAGGGCAGCTGCGATACCGGGGAGAGCGAGTCTGCGGATCATGGTGCTTCCTCCATCGCCCCCTCTGGGGGCTCGATGGGGCGGACTACGTAGCGGACGGCGGTGGCGGACGGGGGAGGGGTAAAGGGGGGTGAACCGGTGGGGTGGGACGGTTGCGGGGGTGGTCCGTAGCTGCGAGGGTCGAAGGCTACCGTGCGGCATGATCCTGGGGGCCGCGGAGCCGATGCTCCGCGACTACGCCTGCGGCGCCCCGACGGTGGCCTGCTACTGCCAGCGGGTGATAAGGACGTTGGGGCCTTCGGGGGTGGGGCTGCCGCCGTCCTGTTCCTTCGTGAGCCAGACGCCGCCGATGCTCTCGAAGTCCTCGGGGAGGGTGGCGATGCGGACCGAGCGCCCGTCGCTATCGGGGCGGAAGGTGAAGGCGCTGATGCGGGTGCCGTCGCGGTGCATGAACCAGAACTGGTAGACCTCGCCTTCGGGGAGCTGGGGCAGGCCCCAGGCGTTCAGCAGCGCGGAGTTGCCCTGGTGGTCGACGAGCAGGACGCCGCCGCTGTTCGTGCCCGCGGCCTCGGCGCGCTGGAGCTGCACGCGCTCGGCGCGCTCGGGGACGACGGCCACGAAATCGCCGCCGCCGTCGCGGCCGGCCAGGTAGCCCGCGGAGCCGGCGACAACCGCGATGACGACCGCGGCGGCGATCGACGCCGGGAATACCCAGCGGGATCGGCCGGCGGGGCGGGGCGGCGCGAGACGGGCCCGGATGGCGTCGCGGACACGGGGTGATGGCGCGGCCGGGGCAGCGAGCGCGAACGGGAGCGCGCCCACGACCGCGGCGTACTCGTCGCCGATGACCCGGCAGTGGGCGCAGGATTCGCAGTGCTCGGCGATGCCGGGCCAGGGCTCGCCGCCTTCCAGGGCCCAGACCGCCATGTCGTCGCGGACTTCGTCGCAGCTCAGCGTGGCCGGGCGGCTCATCGTGTGCCCTCCACGAGGATGGCCCGGAGCTGGTCGAGCGCGGCGCGGATGCGGCCCTTGGTGGTCCCGAGCGGCTGGCCCAGGGCGAGCGCGGCCTCCTGGTGCGTCATGCCAGCGAAGTAGACCAGCTCGACGACGGCACGGCGCTCGGGCGACAGGGCATCGAGGGCCGCGCGGACGGTCTCGCGGTTCGTCGCCCACTCCGCCAGGTCGAAGCCGTCGTCGTGGCGGGGCTGGTCGGGGAGGGGCTCGCGCTCGCGCTGACGGGCACGGTGGTGGCGCGAGCGCAGGACGTCGACAGCGCGGTTGCGGGTGATCCCGAAGAGCCAGGCGGCGACGTTGCCGCGGGCGGTGTCGAAGGTGGCGCTGCCTTCCCAGACGCGGACGAAGACGTCCTGAAGCACCTCCTCGGCGGTCTCGCGTTCACCCACCACGCGGAGGGCGAGGGCGAAGAGCAGCCGGTTGTAGCGGTCGTAGAGCTCGAGGAGGGCGGATTCGTCGCGCGCCCGGATGCGGGCAAGGATGTCGCCATCGGCGGGCGCGGCGGAGCGCGCGAGCGGGAGGAGCTGCGGCGGGGCCAGGGCCTCGGGAAGGTCCAACGCAATGCCCACCATGGATTTGCCATCCCCCGGGCGGTGCAGGCGCCCAACGAGACTACGTGGCAGGGAGCCATTCTGGATCATCCGCGCGGGCAGGACGTTCAGCAATGGGAAAGCCACGCGGCCGGCGGGGCTGCGTCGTGCGCGGCGGGCTTCGCCCCTATGATTGCGGCATGACGCTGGACTTCCTCGATGTACGCGGGCACGGCTATCTGCGGGTGGCGGTGTGCGTGCCACGCGTGCGGGTGGCGGACCCGGCGTTCAACGCCCGCGCGCACGTGGAGGCATTGCGCCAGGCGCATGCGCGCGGCGCCCGCTACGCGCTCTGCCCCGAGCTCGGGCTGAGCGGCTATTCGGCGAACGACCTGTTCTTCCAGGAGTCGCTGCGGCGGGGCTGCGAGGCGGCGCTGGCGGAGGTGATGCGCGAGACGGACGGCACGGGGCTCGTCGTCTCGGCCGGGATGCCATTAGCGGTGGATGGCTCGCTCTACAACTGCGCGGTGACGTTCCAGGACGGGCGGATCCTCGCGGTGGCACCGAAGTCGTATCCGCCGAACTACCGGGAGTTCTACGAGCTGCGCTGGTTCCAGCCGGCCGCGAACGCGCGCGCCACGAGCGTGACGCTTCTCGGGCAGGAGGTGCGGTTCGGCACCGACGTGCTCATCGACGTGCCGGGGGAGCCGCGATTCACCCTGCACACGGACATCTGCGAGGACATCTGGGTGCCGGTGCCGCCGGGGACGATCGCGGCGCTTTCGGGCGCGACGGTGCTGGCGAACCTGTCGGCTTCGAACGTCACGGTGGCGAAGGCGGACTACCGGCGCGAGCTGGTCGACATGTCCTCGGCGAAGAACATCGCGGTGCAGCTCTACAGCGCGGCCGGGTTCGGCGAATCGACCGCGGACCTGGCCTGGGACGGCCACGGGATCATCGCCGACCGGGGCGAGATCGTGACCGAGACGGGCCGGTTCGGGCTCGACGGCGAGGTGGCGGTCGCGGATGTGGACATAAACGCGCTGGCGGCCGACCGGATGCGGATGACGTCGTTCGGGCAGAACGCGGCGGCGTTCGCGCGGCCGGTGCGGCGAGTGGCGGCGAGCGCGGCCGAGGGCTCCGCGGAGCCGTACCGGGAGCTCCTGCGGCGCGTGGCGGCGCAGCCCTACGTGCCAGCCGACCCGGCGAAACGGGACGAGCGCTGCCGCGAGGTGTTCCTGATCATGGCGAGCTCGCTCGCGCGACGGCTGATGGCGCTGCCCGAACACCTGCGGCGTATGACCATCGGCGTCTCCGGCGGGCGGGATTCGACGCTCGCGCTGCTGGTGGCCGCGCAGGCGCTGGACATGCTCGCGCTGCCGCGGGAGCGGCTCATCGGCGTGACCCTGCCGGGCTTCGGCACTTCGAGCGCGACCTACAACGCGGCCGTGGCGCTGATGCAGGGGATCGGCGCCACCGTCCGGGAGATCGACATCCGAGACGTGTCGAGCGATGTGCTGCGGGCGATCGGCCACGAGTTCGAACGCCACGATGTGACCTTCGAGAACGTGCAGGCGTGGACCCGGAAGTTCCTGCTGTTCGCGATCGCGTCGGAGGAACAGGCGATCGACCTGGGGACGAGCGACCTCTCGGAGCTGGCGTTGGGCTGGACAACGTACGGCGGCGACCACATGTCGCACTACGGCGTAAACGCGGGCGTGCCGAAGACGCTGGTCTCGCACCTGATCGCGTGGGCGGCGGAGGTGCAGTTCGCGGCCGACCGGCCGGTGGCGGACGCGCTGCGTGCGGTGCTGGCGACGCCGATCACGCCGGAGCTGCTGCCGCTCGCGGAGGATGGGACGCCGCAGCAGCTCTCGGAGGACACCGTCGGGCCGTACGAGCTGGTGGACTTCTTCCTGTACCACGTGACGCGCTTCGGGTTTGGGCCGCGGCGGGTGGCGCGGATGGCACTGCACGCGTTCGAAGGGCGGTACACGCTGTCGGAGATCCGGCGCTGGCTGGAGGTGTTCATCCGGCGGTTCTTCGCGATGCAGTTCAAGCGGGACTGCGTGCCGGACTCGCCGAAGGTGGGGTCAGGTGGGTCGCTGAGCCCGCGGGGGGACTGGCGGATGCCATCGGATGCGACGCCGGAGGCGTGGCTGGCGGAGCTGGCGACGATCCCCGCGTGATTTTCGATTTTCGATTTTCGATTTCCGCGGAGCGCACGGGCGTCGGCCGGTGAGCGGGACGTGATGCGGTGCGCGGGGCGGTGGCTGCGCGAGGCTAGGTCACCGAGGGGATGGCAGGGCTTCGCTGCGGCATCCGTTGGGCTGACGCTCGTGCCCACAAGGGGCACCGGCTACACCCGGGGTCGGCGTCCGTGGCGGTGCGCGCGGCGGTGTCGATGGGGGCGCGCGGGCGCTCGCTCACGCGCGCGCTACTGATCGCTCGTGCCCACAAGGGGCACCGGCTACACCCAGGGCGGCGCCTTCTTGGGAACGAGCCGGGGCCCCGCACTGGCCCCGGCCTG
The DNA here is from genome assembly GCA_020850615.1 of Dehalococcoidia bacterium. Classification (GTDB taxonomy): domain Bacteria; phylum Chloroflexota; class Dehalococcoidia; order Tepidiformales; family Tepidiformaceae; genus JADZEI01. Next base: position 7,657 of record JADZEI010000021.1, read on the forward strand.
TCTGATGGGGGGAACATCCACCCGCCCGGGCGATGTCGAGGCCCCTCTCTGGTGATAGTCGGCTGGTGGGGCGGGGGCGTGAATGGGCGGGCGAAACCCGAAAGTGGCGTCAGCGAAACGCGGGCGTGACATCGATCTATGGCCGGGCGGGCCCGCAACAATGGGCCGAAGTGTCTAGAATCGCCCCCGAAACAGGGAACCGGGGGTACGAATGTGACGACAGAGCTGGACTGGGCGCCGAAGGAGTGTGGCATCGGCGCCGCGACGGTGCGCTACCGCAGCGCGGGGCAGGGCCCGGCGTTGCTCTACCTGCCGCACGACAACGGCTACGGCCCGAGCAAGGACTTCCTCGCCTCGCTGGCGCGCGACTACACGGTCGTGGCGCCGTGGCTGCCGGGGTTTCACGACGGCGGGCCGCCGGAGGAGTGGGCCTGGCTGAAGGACACGGGCGACCTCGCGCTCGCGCTCTCGGCGTTCGTGCGCAAGCTCGGGCTGAGCGGCGCGACGGTGCTCGGGCTGGGGTACGGCGGCTGGCTGGCCGCGGAGATGGCGGTGGCGCGGCCGGACGCGTTCGCGAAGCTCGTGCTGGTGGCGCCGATGGGGCTGCGCACGGAAGGGGCGGCGATCTACGACCAGTTCCTCGTGAGCAGCGGGCACTACGCCGAGCGCGCCTACCACGACCCCGCGCGGTTCGTGCAGGCGTACGGCGAAGAGACGCCGTTCGAGCAACTCGAAGCGTGGGAGACGGACCGGGAGATGCTCTGCCGCATCGCCTGGAAGCCGTACCTCTACTCGCCGGCGCTGGAGCAGCTCCTCGCGGGGCTGGACGTGCCGGCGGTCATCGCGCACGGCGACGACGACCGGATCGTGCCGCGCGGCATCTCCGAGCGGTACGCGGCGGCGATCCCCGGCGCGAAGCTGGTGGACCTGCCGGGCTGCGGCCACGCCGCCGAATTCGAACAGCCGGACGCGCTGCGCGCGCTGCTGGCGCAGGCCGGTTAGGAGGCAGGGCCATGGAGATCCTCTACTTCACCGAGCAGCCGATGTCGGCCTACCCGGAGGACAAGGCGACCGACGAGGTTCCGATCGGCGGCGGCAAGACGCAGCGCATCACCTCGCTACTGTTTTCGAACAAGTACTTCGACCCGATGGAGGGCTCGCGGCTCTACCGGGAGCGGATCGAGGAGTGGAAGCTCGTGGACGAGTCCGGGTTCGACGGGATCATGCTGAACGAGCACCACACGGCGCCGTTCTGCATGTCGCCGCGGGTGAACCTGTTCGCGGCGATCCTGGCGACGGTCACGAAGAACGTGAAGATCGTGCTGCTGGGGAACCCCCTGCCGCTCTGGGACAACCCGGTGCACCTGGCGGAGGAGCTGTCGATCATCGACATGATCTCGCAGGGGCGGCTGGTCTCCGGGTTCGTGCGCGGCGGCGGCGTCGAGAACATCCAGGCGAATACGAACCCGTCGTTCAACCGGGAGCGGCTCGAAGAGGCGCACGACCTGTTGATGGAGGCGTGGACGAAGGAGGGGCCGTTCCGCTGGGAGGGCAGGCACTTCGATTTCCGCGTGGTGAACCCGTGGGCGACGCCGTACCACCGGCCGCACCCGCCGATCTGGATCCCGGGCGTGGCGAGCAAGGAGACGGTGATCTGGGCGGCACAGCAGGGCTACCCGTACATCGGCCTGAACACGAACTTCGACGTGAGCGCGAAGATCCGGGAGCTGTACGCGGGGGCCGCCGCCGAGGCAGGGATCACGGCGGGGCCGGAGCATTTCGGGCAGCTCCTCCAGTGCCACGTGGCCGACACCGAGGAGAAGGCGGAGCAGAACGCGAAGGAGTTCATGTGGATGCGCGGCGAGTTCACCGGGCTCGCCCACCCGGTGTGGGGTTCGCCGACGGGGTACGGGTCGCGGTCCAACCGGAATTCGCTGATCGAGATCTCGGCCGGGCGGCGGCCGCTGGTGATGCCGCCGCCAATCAACCAGCGGCGCCTGGAGCGGACGTTCGTCTGGGGCACGCCGAAGACGGTGGTGGAGCAGCTCAAGGTCGTGCTGGAGAACAACCGGCCGGGCGTGCTCGCGCTCTGGGGGAACGATGGGCGGATCGACCACGCGGATTCGAAGCGCTGCATCGAGCTCCTGGGCAAGGAGGTGCTGCCGGAGATCCGGGAGTTCTCGCAGTCGCTCGGCATCAAGAGCCCGATGGAGACGGGCGCGGGATACAACCGGAACCTGGGGACGACGCCGAAGGAGTACCGGAGGATCGAGTTGTAGGGAGGGCCCAACCGGGGGACCCGCGATTGCCCTCACCCCCCGGCCCCTCTCCCCTGCGGGGGAGAGGGGAGATGGAACCGCTGGTTACACGGAGAGGGCTTCCTGGAGGCGGGTGGCGTCGAGCTCGGTGGGTTTGCCGCGGAGGCTGATGCTGCCGCGTTCGAGGACGTAGCACATGTCGGCGTTGGCGAGGGCGAAGCCGAGGAACTGCTCGACGAGGAGGATGGTCATCCTGCCGCGGAGGGAGCCGATCACGGCTTCGATCTCCTCGACGATGTTGGGCTGGATGCCCTCGGTCGGTTCGTCGAGGAGGAGGAGGCGGGGGCGGCCCATGAGGGCGCGGCCGATGGCCAGCTGCTGCTGCTGGCCGCCGGAGAGCACGCCCGCGGTGCGGCCGGCCATCTGCTTGAGCACGGGGAAGAGCGCGAGCACCTCCTCGAGCTGGCCGTCCTGCCGGCCACGCACGGGTTCGAGGCCCATGAGCAGGTTCTCGAGCACGGTCAGGTAGGGGAAGATGCCGCGGCCCTGGGGCACGTAGCCGATCCCCGAGCGGGCGCGGGAGTACGACGGCCGGCGCGTGACCTCCCGGCCCGAGAAGTAGACGTGGCCGCGGTGCGCGGGCAGCACGCCGATGATGGACTTCAGCAGCGTGGTCTTGCCCGCGCCGTTGCGGCCCATGACGCAGACGACCTCGCCGGGGGCCGCCTGGAGCGAGACATCGCGCACGACGACGCTGCGGCCGTAGGCGATCGAGAGGTCGCGGACGGCGAGGATGCTGCCTTCGGGCGCGGGCGGGCCGGGTTCGGCACGACCGAGGAGGGTGGCGACGGGCGATGGCAGCCTGGTCATGCGGGAGCTCCGGCGGGGGTCTTGTGGCGCCCGGTGTAGACCTCCTGGACGCGCGGGTCGGACTGGATCGCCTCGACGCGGCCTTCGGCGAGGACGCGGCCCATGTGGAGGACCGTGACCGTGCGCGAAAACTGCCGGACGAAGTCCATGTCGTGCTCGGTGACGACGATGGAGTGGCTGCCTTCGAGCGCGTGGAGCAGCTCGCCCGTGCGTTCGCGTTCGCGCGTGGTCATGCCGGCGACGGGCTCGTCGAGCAGGAGCAGCTTCGGGTCCTGGACAAGGAGCATCGCGATTTCGAGCCACTGGCGTTCGCCGTGCGAGAGCGCCGAGGCGGGTACATCGCGGCGCCCTTCGAGGCCGACCCGTTCGAGGGCGGACATGACCTGCTCCTTTCGGGCGCGGCCGAGCGGGAGGAAGAACCCGAGGACGCGGTCGCGGAAGCCAGCGGCCACTTCGACGTTGTTGAAGCAGGTGAGGCTGCCGAAGACCGAGGGCGTCTGGAACTTGCGGCCGATGCCGGCCTTGACGATCTGGTCCTCGCGCATCCTGGTCAGCTCGTGGCCTTCGAAGCGGATTTCGCCTTCGATGTCGACCTGGGTCGGGCGGGAGACGGCGTCTTCGGGGTGCGAGAGGTCGAACATGACCTTGCCCGAATCGGCGCGGATCTTGCCCGAGATGACATCCATGAGGGTGGTCTTGCCGGCGCCGTTGGGGCCGATGAGGAAGCGGAGCTCGCCCCGGGCGAGGGTGAGCGAAAGGTCGTCGAGGACGCGGAAGCCATCGAAGGCGACGACGAGGTCTTCGATCCGGAGGAGCGTGTCAGTCGGCATTACCCACCCTCGCATCCATCTCCATCCCGGCGACCGGGGCCGGGGCGCCGGCGCGGAGGCGGCTGACCCGGCTGGTCACTTCGCCGGCGACGCGGCGGTAGAACCCGACGACGCCGGCGGGGAATAGCACGACCGCGCCGACGAAGAGCGCGCCGTAGAAGTACTGCCAGGTGTCGGGGTAGGTCTCCGAGAGGTAGCTGCGGGCCCAGCTGACGAGCACCGCGCCCAGGACCGCGCCGGTAATCGTGCCGCGGCCGCCGACGGCGACGAGGAGGACGAATTCGATCGAGGGGACGATGCCGAGGTTCGCGGGCGAGATGATGCCCACCTGGGGGACGAAGAGCGCGCCGGCCAGCCCGGCCATCGCAGCCGAAACGCCGAACACGAGTGCCTTCATGAAGCCCACGTTGTAGCCCGCGAAGCGCACGCGCTCCTCGTCGTCGCGGATTGCGACCATGAGGCGGCCGAAGGGCGAGCGGGTTATCCATGTCGCGACGAGGAACACCGCGAGGAGGACGCCGACGGTGATGTAGTAGAGCGTGTGCTGGGTGGAGGTGTCGGCGAGGTTCATGCCGAAGAGCTCGGTGTAGTTCGTGAGCCCGTTCGTGCCGCCGGTGTACTGCTGCTGGCCGACGAAGAAGATGCTCAGGATGAGCGCGAGGGCCTGGGTGACGATGGAGAAGTAGGCGCCTTTCACGCGGCTGCGGAAGACCAGGTAGCCGAGCACGAAGCCGAGCAGGCCGGGCAGGACCATCGCGGCCGGGATGGCGAACCAGGCGTAGCGGAACGGCTCCCAGAACCAGGGGAGGGACTCGAGTCCGCTCCAGTTCATGAAGTCGGGGATGGATTCCCCGGAGGCGTGGAGCTTGAGGTACATGGCCATGGCGTAGCCGCCGAGGCCGAACCAGACGGCCTGGCCGAGGCTGAGCATGCCGGTGTAGCCCCACATCAGGTCGATGCCGATGGCGAGGATGGCGTAGCAGAGGAACTTCGCCAGGAGGTTGAGGCGGAAATCCGAGAGGATGTTCGGGGCGACCACGAAGAGCAGGACCGCCGTGATGACGAAGGGAGCTGCTTCGCGGGCGTAGAGGAGGAGGCCCGGCTTGCCCGGGGCCGGGAGCGGGGCCGGCGGGGCGCTGAAGGCGGTTTCGCGTCTCATCGTGCATTCCTCCGCGCGACCATGCCCGCGGGCCGCCACTGCAGGAAGGCGATGACGAGCGCGAAGACGATTACTTTCGCGAGCGAAGCGCTGGTCTGGTATTCGAGGATGGCGTTGAGCCAGCCGACCGAGAGGGCGGCCAGGACGGTGCCGACGATCTGGCCGATGCCACCGGTGATGACCACGAGGAAGGCATCGACGATGTAGTAGGTGCCGAGCGACGGGCCGATGGGGCCGATCAGGGCGAGCGCGCACCCGGCGACGCCCGCGAGCCCGGAGGCGAGGCCGAAGGTGAACATGTCGACCTTCGGGGTGACGACGCCGAGCGCGCCCGCGACTTCGCGGTTCTGCATGACGGCGCGGGTGCGGCGGCCGGCGCTGGTCCGCGTCAGGTAGAGATAGACACCGAGGATGCAGAGCGCGACGAGGCCGATGATGAAGAGCCGGATGTAGGGCATGGTGAAGTCGCCCATGACGTCGATGCCGCCCGTGAGCCAGGGCGGGCTGGTGACCTGGACGTTGGGCGCGCCGAAGACGCTGCGAGCCCCCTGCTGGAGCACGAGGCTCACGCCCCAGGTGGCGAGCAGGGTATCGAGCGGGCGGCCGTAAAGGCGCTGGATGAGCGTGCGTTCGAGGAGCATGCCCATAGCTCCCGCGACGACGAACGCCAGTAGCAGCGCGAAGATGAAGTAGTAGCCGAGCCCGGCGGCGCCGAAGAGGTCATCGAACCAGTTTTGGGCGACGTAGGCGGAGTAGGCGCCGACCATGATCATCTCGCCGTGGGCCATGTTGATGACGTTCATGAGGCCGAACGAGAAGGCGAGGCCGAGCGCGACCAGCAGCAGGATGGAGCCGAGGCTGAACCCGTTGAAGAGCTGCTGCAGAAAGAGATCCATGATTCCCCTCCGTGAATGGCGAAGGGGCCGGCACGATGCCGGCCCCCGCCGTGTTCCGTGGAGACGCCCTCACCCCCCGGCCCTCTCTCCCGCTGCGGCGGGAGAGGGGAGTAGAGTTGTCCCGTGCGGGGAGAGGGCAGGTGGCGTCCGCGAACCGTCCGTTGCCGGGGGTTAGGACTTCTTTTCTTTGGCGAATTCGCCGCCCCAGCTGTAGGTCTCGAGGTAGGGGTCGGGTTCGACCGGGCCGCTGGTGGCCCAGACCTCGTCGATGAGGGCGTCCTTGCGGATCTTGCCGATGCGGACCGTCTTGGAGATGTGGTGGTTGCTGGCGTGGACCTTCACGGTGCCCTCGGGGGCCTTGAACTCGAGGCCGGCCATCGCTTCCTTCACCTTCTCGACGTCCGTGGAGCCGGCCTTGTTCGCGGCCATGGCCCAGAGGTGGACGCTGATGTAGGCGGCCTCGACGGGGTCAGAGGTGGGGCGCTTCTTGCCCGACTTCGAGGTGAAGTCGTGGTAGGCGGGCACGAACTTGTCGTTCTCGGGCGTCTTCGTGGTCTGGTAGTAGTTCCAGGCGACGAGGTGGCCCTCCATGATGTCGCCGCCGATGGCCACGGCTTCCTCTTCGGCGATGGAGACCGAGAGCGTGGTGAGGTCCGCGGCCTTGATGCCGGCGCTCTGAAGCTGCTTGAAGAACGCGACGTTGGAGTCGCCGTTGAGCGTGTTGTAGACGACGTCCGGGTTCGCCGACTTGATCTTGGAGATGACGGTCGCGTACTCGGTGTGGCCGAGCGGCGTGTACTCCTCGGCGAGCGTCTGGCCGCCGGACGCGGCGAGCTGGGCCTTGATGATCTTGTTCGCCGTGCGCGGGAAGACGTAGTCGGAGCCGAGGAGGAAGAACTTCTTCTTGTTCTCCTTCAGCAGGTATTCGACCGAGGGGACGATCTGCTGGTTGGTGGTGGCGCCGGTGTAGAAGATGTAGGGCGACGACTCCAGGCCCTCGTATTGGACCGGGTAGTAGAGCAGCGCCTTGTTCGATTCGAACACGGGCAGGACCGCCTTGCGGCTGGCGGAGGTCCAGCAGCCGAAGGTGACGGCGACCTTGTCGCTCTGGATCAGCTTCTTCGCCTTCTCGGCGAAGGTCGGCCAGTCGGACTGGCCATCTTCGACGACGGCTTCGAGCTGCTTGCCGAGCACGCCGCCGGCGGCGTTGACCTCCTGGATGGCGAGCAGGTCGGCATCGCGGACGGCCACTTCGGAGACGGCCATGGTGCCGGACAGCGAGTGGAGGACGCCGACCTTGATGGTATCGCCGCCGCCGCTGGTGGTGGTCGAGGCGCCGGACGACTCGGTGTCGTCGTCATCGTCGTCGCCGCCGCAGGCCGCGAGGAGGCCGCCCACGGCGGGGACCGCGGCGAGTGCGGCGCCGGCCTTGAGGACACGGCGGCGCGAGATGCCAGCCCGCAACCAGTAGCTCCCGCGACCCATCAGTTCTTCGTTCACGTGTTCCGTTCTCCCTCTTGTTCAGTCAGCCGGTGCGCGTGGTTTCCGGTGGGGTTCCGCGCCGGGCTGAGCGCACAGTAGGGGCGGAAGGTTTCGAACAGTTTCCGGGCAAATGAACAAAAGTTAACGCGTGACGAACTTGCACGAAGCCGCGAATTGGGGTTCGCATGTGCGCGAGCGAGCGGCGCCAACGACCGCGGCGGCGAGCGCTTCGAAGTCGGCGTAGGTATCGCAGAGGGCGCGATAGGCCGCGCCGCCGCTGCGCAGCTGGCTCGCGCCGCCCGTGACGCCGGGAAGCCCCGTGGGCCACCAGGACGGCTCCGCGGCGGGCCAATCGCCCAGGGCCAGGGCGGTGACCACGATGGGCGCGCCGGCCGAGGCGGCCGCGAACTCGGCGCCGGTGAGCACGGCGCGCTCGGCGAAGGCGAGCTGGCCGGCGACCGTCGCCCGGGTGCGGAGCTCGAGGCGGGCGAACGCGCCGGATTCCTGCATCCCCATGCGGCCCGCCGCGACCGCGGTGAGGGACAGCACGCGCGCTCCCGGGGCGACATCGATCGCCAGGCTGGCGGCGTGGTCCGCGCCCGCGTGGGGGATGAGCATGCCGGGGACGTGGATCAGCGTGGCGCCCGGGTCCGCGCGGAGGCGGGTCGCGGAGAGCGACGGCGCCCCACCGCGCAGCGGGGTCGCGGCCACGGCATCGACCAGGAGCGCGGCGCCGGGGCCGGCACGCACGGAGGTGACGACGGCGTCGCCGCCGAAGATGCCGTCGCCGACGAGCTGGTGGGTGACCTCGGCCCAGGGGGGCGCGGCACCGGGGCGGTTCGACCAGCGCTGCGGCGCCGCCGCGGCAAGCACCGCCGCGCGTGTGCGGCCCGCGGACGCGACCGCGACGAGCCGTGCGCGCGAGACGGTCATCCCGCGCGCGCTGCGGCCATCTCGTCGAGCACCCAGCGGGCGACGGCGGCGACGTCCTCGTCGTCGCGCATGCTGGCGACGAAGAGGGGCCGCTCGCCGCGGGCGTGGACGGCGTCGCGGCGCATGACCTCGAGGTCGGCGCCGACGTAGGGGGCGAGGTCCTTCTTGTTGATGACGAGGAGGTCCGAGTTGGTGGTGCCGGGGCCGCCCTTGCGCGGGATCTTGTCGCCCCCGGCGACGTCGATGACGTAGATGGTGCGGTCGACGAGCTCGGGGCTGAAGGTGGCGGCGAGGTTGTCGCCGCCGCTCTCGACGAGGATGAGCGCGAGCCCCGGGTGGCGCGCGACGAGCGCGTCGATGGCGCGCAGGTTCAGCGATGCATCCTCGCGGATGGCGCTGTGGGGGCAGCCGCCCGTGGCCACGCCGGTGATGCGGTCCGGTTCCAGGGCAGAGTGGCGGAGGAGGAACTCCGCGTCCTCCTGCGTGTAGATGTCGTTCGTGACGACGGCCATGTCGATGGACTCGCGGAGGGCACGGCAGAGCCCGAGCACACAGGCGGTCTTGCCGGAGCCGACCGGCCCGGCGATGCCGACGCGGAAGACGCCGCGGGGGTCGATGGTGCCCGCTCGCCGCGGGGGGAGGGGCTGGGGGGCGTGGTGGTGGCCGGCGGTCATGAGGCGAACATCCTGAACTGGAGTGTGGGCTGGAGCGCTGCTGCGACATCGAACAGGGGGGACCAGGCGCCGGGGCGGCGGGCCGGGGCGGCGGCCGCGGACTCCACTGCGGCAGCGAGGGCAGGGCCGGTGGCGGCGTGGAGCCGCACGGCCGCGGCCTGGCCGATGACACCGAGCCGGAGCGCCGCCTGCGTGATGGACGTGACCATCGTGGTGCCGAGCGCTGCGAGCATCGCTTCCGGCGGAGCGCCGGTGTCGTGGGCCAGCGCGGCGAAGGCGACGGCGTGCTGGCCCGGCGACCGACCCGCCGCGACCGCCGCGGCGAGGAGCTCCGTCCGCGGGCCGGCGAGCGGGGCGGCGGTGGCGAGGAGCCGTTCGCCCATCGCACGGCCGGCTTCGCGCTCGGGCGTTGGCGCGATCGAGGCGTCGAGCCAGTCGTCGGCGCGGAGGACGGCGGCGATCGACCGGGCGCGGTGGGCGGCGAGCGCGGCGGGGAACCACTGCCGGGCGGCCACCTGGCGGACGTACGTTTCGAGCACCGGCGCGAGGTCGGCCTCGCCGGTGACGCGCCGCTGGTGGACGAGCCACTCGACGCCGTGGCTGTAGGCGTAGCCACCCACCGGGAAGGCGGAATCGGCGACCTGCAGCAGGCGCAGGAGGGCCAGGTGGCCGGCCGGCGCCGCGCTCAAAACAGGAAGTAGCGCTGGGCCATCGGCAGCAACTTCGCCGGCTCGCAGGTGGCGAGGATGCCGTCCACGGTGACCGCGAAGGTCTCCGGATCGACCTCGATCTTCGGCGTCGCGTCGTTGTGGACCATTGCGGACTTGCCGATGGAGCGTGTGTTCTCGACGGCGACGGCGGGCGTGCGGATGCCGAGCTGTTCGAACACGCCGGCGCGGATGGCAGCGCTGGAAGTGAAGATGCGGCGGGTCGAGGGGAGCTTCGCACCGAACATGTGGCGGTAGCGCACGGGCTGCGGCGTCGGGATCGAGGCGCCGGGGTCCCCCATCGCCGCGTAGGTGATGAAGCCGCCCTTGATGACGAGCTCGGGCTTCACGCCGAAAAAAGCGGGGTTCCAGAGCACGAGGTCCGCGAGCTTGCCGGCTTCGACGCTGCCGACTTCGTGGCTGACGCCCTGGGCGATGGCCGGGTTGATCGTGTACTTGGCGACGTAGCGCTTGATGCGGGCATTGTCGGCGCCGGCGGGGTCGCCGGGGAGCGGGCCGCGCTGCTGCTTCATCTTGTGCGCGGTCTGCCAGGCGCGGAGGACGACTTCGCCGGCGCGGCCCATGGCCTGGCTGTCGCTCGACATCATCGAGATGGCGCCGAGGTCGTGGAGGATGTCCTCGGCGGCGATGGTGCCGGGCCGGATGCGGGATTCGGCGAAGGAGACGTCCTCGCGGACGTTGGGGTTGAGGTGGTGGCAGACCATGAGCATATCCAGGTGCTCCTGGATCGTATTCACGGTGTAGGGACGCGTCGGGTTCGTGGAGGACGGCAGCACGTTCGGCAGCGAGGCGACCCTGATGATGTCCGGGGCGTGTCCACCGCCGGCCCCTTCGGTGTGGAAGGTGTGGATCGTGCGGCCGTTGATCGCGGCGATGGTGCTTTCGACGAAGCCGGCCTCGTTCAGGGTGTCCGTGTGGATCGCGACCTGGATGTCGAAGCCGTCGGCGACGCGCAGGCAGGCGTCGATGGCGGCGGGCGTGGAGCCCCAGTCTTCGTGGAGCTTGAGCCCGCAGGCGCCGGCTTCGACCTGGGCCCAGAGCGCGGTGACGTCGGAGCTGTTCCCCTTGCCGAAGAAGCCGAGGTTCACCGGGTAGGCGTCGGCGGCTTCGAGCATGCGGGCCATGTTCCAGGCGCCCGGCGTGCAGGTGGTCGCATTCGTGCCGGTCGCCGGGCCCGTGCCGCCGCCGAAGAGCGTGGTCACGCCGTTCGAGAGCGATTCCTCGACGATCTGCGGGCAGATGAAGTGGATGTGGCTATCGATGCCGCCGGCGGTGAGCAGCAGGTGCTCGCCGGCGATGACCTCGGTGCCCGCGCCGATGACCATGCCGGGGGTCACGCCGTCCATCACGTCGGGGTTGCCGGCGGCGCCGATGCCAGCGATGCGGCCGACGCGGATGCCGACGTCGGCCTTCACGATGCCCCAGTGGTCGATGATGACCGCGTTCGTGATGACGAGGTCGAGCGCTTCGCCGGGGCTGGCGGCCTGGGCCATGCCATCGCGGATGGACTTGCCGCCGCCGAACGAGGCTTCGTCGCCGAGCGTGTGGTAGTCGCGTTCGATGAGCGCGTAGAGGTCCGTGTCGGCGAGGCGGATGCGGTCGCCGGCGGTGGGCCCATAGAGGTGGCTGTAACGGTCGCGGCTGATGCGGTAGCTCACGCGCGGGCATCCAGTTCGAAACCGAGCCCGGCCGCGCGGGCGAATGCGGCGGCGACGCCGTCGCCATCGGCGAGGCCGTTGAACCCGAGGATGCGCCGGGCGCCGCCATAGGGGACGAGCGAGACGCGGTGCGTCTGGCCGGCTTCGAAGCGGACGGCCGTGCCGGAGGGGATGTCGAGCCGCATGCCGAAGGTGGCGCGGCGGTCGAAGCGGAGGGCGCGGTTCACTTCGAAGAAGTGGAAGTGCGAGCCGACCTGGACCGCGCGGTCGCCGGTGTTGGTGACGTCGAGCTCGATGGCGTCGCGGCCCTCGTTGAGGACCAGGTCGCCGCCGCCGTAGAGGATCTCGCCGGGTGCGCCGGGAGCGCTCATGGGATGGGGTTGTGGAGGGTCACCAGCTTGGTGCCGTCCGGAAAGGTGGCTTCGACCTGGATGTTGTCGATCATCTCGGGGATGCCGTCCATCACGTCATCGCGGGTGAGGAACTGGCCCTGCATGGCCATGAGCTCGGACACGGAGGCGCCGTCGCGGGCGCGTTCGAGCAGGCCGCTGGTGATGATGGCGATGGATTCGGGGTAGTTGAGCTTGAGCCCCCGCTGACGGCGGTCGCGGGCGACCATGGCCGCGACGGAAACGAGCAGCTTGTCCACCTCGCGGTCAGTGAGCCGCATGCACCTCTCCTCGCCCGCCCGCTGCCCGGGCCGGGGACGAGGGGGATGGTAGGGGAGGGAGGTTTCGGCGAGGTTTCGTTGCCGGGCGCGAGGGGTGGGGTGGCTGGCGCGGGGCGGGGGTGCTGGGGGCGCGCCTGCCCTCCCTCACGGGTCGGGCTACTGATACGGGGGCGGAGTTCCGGTAGAGTACGCAGCGCCGCGACCGAGGGTGGGGTGATGCGCCGGGCGGCCGGGGGAAGAATGCCGGAGAGCAAGCTCATGACCGAGGGCGAGGCGATCGAGCGCTTCGTCGCGGATGGTGACAGCGTCTATGTTGGGTACACGGCAGCTGCCTACGGGCTCTGCCAGGCGATCGTGCGGGCGGGGAAGCGCAACCTGGAGGCGATCGGCGGCTCGGTCGGGCCGCAGGGGACGTTCCTCTTCCTTGGCGGGTGTGCGAACCGGGTGCGTTCGGGGTACGTGGCCTCGGCGCTCCGCCCGGGGCTCGTCCAGGACATGATGAACGACGGGTCGCTGAAGTATGAGGACTACAGCAACCAGGGCATCGCCCTGATGCTGATGGCGGGCGCGCTTGGCGTCCCGTTCATCCCGACGCGGTCGTTCCTGGGGAGCGACTACCTGCGCGAGGAGTACCAGGAGCACCCGGGCGGGTTCCTCGATCCGGGCCAGAAGTGGGCGCAGATGGAATCGCCGTTCGATGGGCAGAAGTTCGTGGCGCTTCCGGCGCTCCGCCCGGACGTGGCGGTGCTCCACGCCCAGCGCGCGGACGAGCAGGGCAATGTGCAGACCTGGGGCCACATCGGCGATGCGCGCTGGGCCTACTGGGCCGCGAAGAAGGTGATCGTCTCGGTCGAGGAGATCGTGCCCCACGAGGTGATCGCGAACGACCCGGGGCGCACGGTCGTGCCGGGCTTCCGCGTGGCGGCGGTGGTGCACATGCCCTTCGGGGCCCACCCGAGCGGCTGCACCGGCTACTACGACTTCGACTACGCCTTCCAGGCGGCGACGATGTCGCGGATCAACCGCACGCGAGAGGACTGGGACGCCTACGCGGCGGAGTGGATCCATGGCGTGGCGGACCGGGCGGCCTACGTGCGGCGCATCCAGGAGCTGTTCGGGAAGGACGCGCTGGAGCAGCTCCGCGTGGACCGCGGCCCCTCGCCGGAGCCGTCGGTACGGTACGGGCACACGGCGGAGCTGCGGTTCCGGATGCCGGAGGGGGCGTGATGGGCGAGTTCGCGGACGATTACACGCTGGCCGAGCTGATGTGCGTGGTGGCGGCGCGCGAGTTCCCGCGCGAGGGCGTGGCCATGCTCGGGATGGGGCTGCCGGTGCTGGCGGGCACCATGGCGAAGCTCTCGTATGCGCCGGAGGTGGCGCTCTGCACGGAGGTGGGGGCGTTCGACTGGCGCCCGAAGCCGGGCCTGACGCGCGCGCCCATCGGCATCCACGACTTCAACCTGAACGACGGGTCGGTGATGGTGACCGACATGGTCGATGCGCTGGGGACGCTGCTCATGGGCGGGAACGTCGACTGCGGCGTGCTCGGCGCGGCCCAGATCGACCGCTACGGCAACCTGAACACGCTCGTGATGGGCGACTACCGCGCGCCGGAGCGGCGGCTGGGAGGCACCGGCGGGAACACCGAGATCGCCTGCCTGGCGAAGCGCGTGCTGACGATCATGCCGCAGGAGCGGCGGCGGTTCGTCGAGCGGGTGGACTTCAACACGAGCCCCGGCTACATCGACGGGCCGGGCGCGCGGATGCGGGCGGGGCTGGCGGCGCAGGGGCCGAACGTGGTGGTGTCGACCTTCGGCGTGTTCCGGTTCGACACACCCGACGGCGGCGAGACGGGGAGCTGCGAGATGGTGCTCGAAGGCGTGTTCCCGAACATGGATCCGGAGATCGTGAAGATCGAGACGGGCTGGGAGCTCGCGGTCGCGGACAGCGTGCGGGAGGTCGAACCGCCGACCGCGGAGGAGCTGGCGCTGCTCCGGCGGCTGGACCCGCACCATTTCTACCTGGTGCCGGGGCGGTATTAGGCGGGCTGTCGGCTGTCGGCTGTTGGCTGTTGGCTGTTGGCTGTTGGGGGACATGGTGGCGGCTTGCGCGGGTATTGTGTGAGGTAGGTCACACAGGGCGTTTGGGGGCGGTGTAAGAACGGGCGGGGTGGCTGGTCTAACTCGCATCACCGAGTTGGAGCAGTCCAGTGCGAACCTACCTGATTCCCTTCGCCATCAGCATGGCCGCGATTTCAGTCATCACGAGCGTGGCGTGCGGCGATGCGCCGGGCCGGGCGCCAGTGGCGACGAGCACGGCGACCACGGCCACCACGACCGTAACCGCGACTTCGAGCCCTATCGCGACGCCGGAACCGAACGTCGCCACCGTGGTGCCGGTGGCGACGGCGACGAGCACGCCGCCGGCGACCGTGACCGTCGCGCCCACCGAGCCGCCAACCGCGACCCCTGAGGCGCCGGCGGAGCTGCCGCAGGTGCTCTGGGTGCTGAGCGACCACGCCGGCCCCGGCGTCGTGACCGTGCGCTGGGCGACGAGCGTGCCGACGACGGGCGAGGTCCGGGTGATGTCGAACCACCAGGGCGACGCCTACTCCTTCTCCGACGTCTCGGACGTGGCGGCGACGGAGCACGCGGTGAGCGTGCCCGCGAACTTCGGGCGGTACGTGGTCGTGGTCGAAGACGCGCACGGCCAGCAGGCGACGGCGACGCTGCGCTACGAGAAGGACCCGCAGGGCGTGCAGTGGGGCACGGGCGGGCTGGCGCCGCTGGTGAAGGCGGACGGTTCGAAGCACCTGCTGGTGGAGTGGGGCTTCGTGAACGGGCACCAGGGCAACGGCTTCGCGGCTTCGGCGCTCGTGTTCACGAAGGACGCGGATTGCACGACGGCGGACGCCTGCCAGGGCGAGCTCCTCGCGGCGCTGGCGGCGCAGAAAGAGCACACCCCGAACGCCGACTACTACCGCGCCTACACCGCCATCCCCGGCGCGGCGTTCGACTACCAGGTGCTGGTGGTCCAGCCGCTGACCGCGGACGAGACGGGGATCGCGTTCCTGCAGCTCGAAATCGGGGGGCACGAACTGCCCAAGACGAAGCTGACCGGCCCGGGCACGATCACGGGCTGACCACCAATGCAGGCGGGTCCTCCCCGTCCGCTGCGAGCTCCCCGGGAGTTGACCGCCCCGGGGGGCTCGCTCCCTTCGTCTACACTGTGGCGCGAGTACGACGATGACCGACACCGATGCCGCCCTTGTGGAACGCGCGCGAAGCCTGGACCAGGCCGCGTTCGCCGAGCTCTACGAGCGGTACTTCGACCGGGTGTACGACTTCCTGGCGCGCATGGTGCGAGACCGGGAAGAGGCGGCGGACCTGGCCCAGGAGACGTTCCTCCGGGCGATGAACAGCCTCGGTTCGCTGCAAAAGGGCGCGAGCTTCAAGTCGTGGATCTTCACGATTGCGCGGAACCAGGCGCTGAACCGGCTGGAACGCGCGGGGCGGACGGCGCCGCTGGGGGGCCGCGATGACGACGACGATGCGCCCGGGTTCGAGCTCGCCGACACGAGCGCCCTGGCCGACCCGGCCGCGGCCGCGGAGGCGAACGAACTGGCGGCGATCGTCTGGGAGGCGGCGAGCGCCCTGGATGCGAAGCAGTACAGCCTGCTGGACCTGCACGTCCGGCAGGGGCTCGAGAGCGCGGAGATCGCGGAGGTACTGGGCGTGACCAGGAACAACGCGTACGTGATGGTGAACCGCCTGAAGCAGGCGGTGTCCGAAGCCGTGGGGGCGCTCGTCCTGTTCCGGGCGGGGCGGGGGCGGTGCGGGGAGCTCGACGTGATCCTGTCGCGGCTCGAGGGCACGGGGCTGAACCCGGAGGCCCGCCGGACGATCGACCGGCATGCGGCGAGCTGCGATGCCTGCTCCGAGCAGCGCCGGAAGACGCTGCCGCTGGCGGCGTTCGGCGGGCTGGCGCTGGTGCAGGCGCCCGAGGGCGCGAAGGCTCACATCCTCGAGGGGCTGCTGCAGGCCTGGCCGCCTGTGGGCGCGCCCGCGGCGGGCGAGGGCGCCGCGGACACGATGAGCCAGCCTGGCGGGGGCGCGGCCGGAAATGCTACGGGCAACGACGGCTCCGGCGCGGCGGTGGACAGCGGTGGGCCGATCGCGACCGGGGGCGGCCACGGGCCGGCGGGACACGGAGCGACGGCGGCGGGGCACCAGCGCCACCCCTGGCGGGTGCGGCGGACGGCCGCGGCAGTCGCCGGGGGCGGCGCGGTGCTGATCGCGGCGCTGTTCGGGGCGGTGGCGGTGCTCAGTGGCGGCGGCGAGACGGAGGTCGAGGCCGGACCGGCTGCGCCCGGCGGCAGTCCGACGGTCGCGGCAGCGGCGGCGAGCCCAACCCCTTCGCCCACGCCGAGCCCGACGCCCACCGCCACGGGCGGCGGCGCGACGCCGGGAAGCGCCGCCGCCGGTGCGCCAACGACGCCCGGGACCGCGCTCGCGGGGAGCTCGACCACACCATCGCCCACGACGGCGGGGACGGCGACCGCCGGGGGGCCAGTGGGCCCATCGCCGACACCGGCGACGCCAAGCGGGGCGCCGAACACCCCAACCGAGCCGCCGATCGCGCCGGATACGCCGACGGCGACAACGGTGCCACCTACGGCGACGGCGACGCCCACACCGACTACCCCGACCCCGACCCCGTCACCGGAGCCGAGCGAGCCGCCGGTGACCACGACCGAGACGGCGACGCCAACGGTCACCGCCACGCGCACGACGCCGCCGCTGGTGACGACGACGCCCGAGCCGACGGTCTGCGTGCCGTCGATCAGCGTTGCCCCGGGGAGCGTGACCATCGTGGGGCGGTCCGGGGTGGCGACCGTGGTGGTGTCGGACGCGAGCCGGGGCTGCGGCGGCGCGATCACGTTCACGGCGCTGCCGGGCGCGAGCTGGCTCGTCCCATCGCCGCGCACGGGGACGGTGCCGGCGGGCGGCTCGGTGCCCATCTTGCTGTCGATCAACCCGAGCCAGGTCCCGAGTTCGACCCAGAAGACGACGCTCGTGGTCAGTGGCGGGGGTGCGAGCGCGACCGTGAGCGTGACCTACCAGGGCGGCCTCACGCCGGGCGGCCCGGGCGGGTTCACGACCGGGGACTGACCAGAAAGCGAGCGCGGTGACGCGGGCGGGTTGGATGTCGTGCGGGCAGCGGCGACAGTGTCAGGAATCTGCCCGCAGGTGATTCTCTTCCCGGATGGGACATTTTACGTTGACAGGGGATCCCGCGCGGGCGTATGAGGCAGGACACACTGCCGCACGGCGGTTGTCGCTACGTTATGACGCCATCGCGCGGCGGCGGAGTCGCGGCCAACACTGTGGAGGTAGGTATGCCAGCGCTGTTCTTCGACGCGAGCACCGGGCTCGAGCTGCCCGTGCAGGGTGGCGTCGTCACCCAGGGCTACGGCCCCGCGAACACGGACCCGAGCGTCCGCCACCTGTACCGCAAGGGCTACCACACCGGGATCGACATCGCCGGGGTGCCGGAGGGGACGGCAGTCCTGACGCCCCGCGGCGGGACGGTCATCAACACCGCCGAGTTCGAGGGTAAGGGCATCTGCGTCATCGTCGAGACGGTCGAGGGCGCGAAGCTGCTGTTCGGCCACCTTTCGCGGTCGAGCGTCTCGGTCGGGCAGACGGTGGCGCGGGGCGAAGAGGTCGGCGGGATCGGGACGACCGGCGTCTCGACGGGCGTGCACCTGCACTTCGAGGTCCGCGTCGCCGACGACGACGTCGACCCCGGGCCGTTCCTGGCGCCGATGGCGGACAACGGCCAGGCGCCGGCTATCCCGCACATCGTGGCGAAGGTGAAGGAAGACCTGAACCTGCGCATGGGGCCGAGCAAGAACGACCCGATTATCCAGACGGTGCCGGCCGGGCGGCTGGTGCAGGTGGGCCGGGCCGGGTGGGTGCCGGTCACGTTCGAAGGCCGCGAAGGCTGGATGTGGAGCGAGTTCCTGGACGCTCGCTGAGCCGCGGCCTGTTACGCTCCGCACAGCCTGGTGCAGGGGCGAACGGATGCGGGTGAAGGACGAAACGGCCGGCGTGGAGCTCGGCCACGCAATCGCGATGGCGGACAACCCGTGGACACGGTTCCGGGGGCTGATGCTGCGCGGCACGCTGGCGCCCGGTGAGGGCCTGCGGATCGAACCGTGCGCTTCGATCCACATGATGTTCATGCGGTTCGCGATCGACGCGGTGTTCTACGACCGCGAAGGGCGCGTGACCGCAGTGGCGTCGCGCGTGCGGCCGTGGCTCGGGATCGCGGGCAAGCGCGGCAGTCGCGGGGTCATCGAACTGCCGGCCGGCGCCGCGGCTGCGGTGAAAGCCGGCGACCAGCTCGTCTTCGAGGAGTAGGGCGGGCGGTGGAGTACAATCCGGGGCCATGACGCTGCCCGCACCGCTCATCCTGCTCGTCCACGGTCCGAACCTGAACCTGCTCGGGGAGCGCAACCCGGCGGTCTACGGCACGACGACGCTCGTGGACATCGAGGCGGACGTGGCGGGAGCGGCGAACGCGCGCGGCGCGACGGTGCTCGCGTTCCAGAGCAACCACGAGGGCGCGCTCATCGACTTCCTCCACCAGCACCGGAAGATCGCGGCGGGCGTGGTGATCAACGCGGGGGCGTACACGCACACGTCGGTGGCGCTGCGGGACGCGATCGAGGCGGTCCAGCTGCCAGTGGTCGAAGTGCACCTTTCGAACACGCACGCACGCGAGGCCTTCCGGCACGTCTCGCTGATTGCGCCGGTGTGCCTGGGGCAGGTGACCGGCCTGGGCCGCGCCGGTTACGGGGTCGCGGTGCAGCTGCTGCTGGACCACGTTGCAACGCGGGACGGCGCGGCGGCGCGATGACCGCGCGGGGCGTCGCTGACGGCGTTGTCCGTTGTCCGTTGTCCGGTCGCCCTTGGTCCTTCGCCTCCCGTGCTACACTCGGACGGACATGCTGACGGTTCGCGGCCAATAGCCAACAGCCAACAGCCCATAGCCCCCACGGGCAACGACCGGGACGAGTAGCCGGCCACCCCAGAGAGCTGCGCCACAGCTGAAAGCGCGGCACACGAGGCAGGCGAACACCACCCGCGAGCCCGCGCACGAAGCGCCACTGTGCGATAAGCGCGCCGGAAGGCCCCGATACCGGCCGACACGAGTCCGCGCCCCAGGCTACCTCCATGGGGGCGGAGAAGCCGGGTGGAACCACGGAGCCGCGCCCCGTCCCTGCACGCACAGGGCGCGGGCATGCATCCCGGAGGTTCACCCATGGCAGACCCTATCGATTCCCACGCCGACCTATCGTCGCTTTCGAAAGAGGAGCGGCTGAGCCGCATGCGCCATTCGGCGGCGCACGTGCTCGCCGAGGCGATGGTCGAGCTCATGCCCGAGGCGGAGCTCGGCATCGGGCCGCCGATCGACACCGGCTTCTACTACGACTTCCGCCTGCCCCGGCCGCTCACGCAGGAGGACCTTGGCTGGCTCGAAGAGCGGATGCGGCGCTCGCTGGCGGGCAAGCACGCGTTCCAGATGGCCTCGCTTTCGAAGGCGGAGGCGCAGGAGCGCTGGAAGGACCAGCCGTTCAAGCTCGACCTGCTCGCCGACATCGAGGAGGGGAACGTCACGCAGTGCACGCACGCGGCGTTCACGGACCTCTGCCGCGGCGGGCACGTGAACGACACGGGCGAAATCCCGGCGTCGTTCAAGCTTATGTCCATCGCGGGGGCGTACTGGCGGGGCAGCGAGAAGAACCCGCAGCTCCAGCGCGTGTACGGTGCGCTGTTCGAGACGGCGGAGGAGCTGGCCGGCTACGAACAGCAACTGGAGGAAGCGCGCCGCCGCGACCACCGGCGCATCGGTCGCGACCTGAAGCTGTTCGACCTGATCGAGAACATCGGGCCCGGGCACGTCATCTGGCTGCCCGCGGGCGCGACGATCCGGCGAGAGCTCACGCGCTGGATCGAGGACCTTGAGATCGAACGCGGCTACCAGCACGTCGTCACGCCCGTCGTGGGGAAGAAGGAGCTGTACGTGCGGTCGGGGCACTGGTCGCACTACCAGGACGCGATGTACCCGGCGATGGAGCGCGAGGGCGAGGTCTACGTGCTGCGCCCGATGAACTGCCCGAGCCACATCATGGTGTACGAATCAGAGCAGCATTCATACCGTGAGCTGCCGATCCGGATCGCCGAGCTGGGCAACATGCACCGGTGGGAGAAGTCCGGCCAGGTCACGGGCATGAGCCGCGTGCGGATCATGACGCTGAACGACGCCCACATCTTCTGCACGGACGAGAGCCAGGTCGAGCAGGAAGTCGAGGGCGTGCTCCAGCTGATGGAGTACGTGTACGGGACGCTCGGGCTGAAGAACTACACCTACCGGCTCTCGCTCGGCGACCCCGAGGACAAGGAGAAGTACGTCGACAACCCGCCGATGTGGGAGCTGGGCGAAGCGCTGCTCCGGCGGGTGCTCCAGAAGGTCGGGCTCGAGTTCCACGAGGCGAAGGGCGAGGCGGCGTTCTACGGCCCGAAGATCGACGTCCAGTTCCAGACGGCGGCGGGCAAGGACGAAACGCTGGTCACGGTGCAGGTGGACTTCCACCTCCCCGCGCAGTTCGAGCTCGAATACGTCGCCGAAGACGGCTCGCGGCAGCGCCCGACGATCGTCCACCGGGGCGTGCTTTCGACCATGGAGCGGATGGTGGCGCTGCTCATCGAGGAGTACGAGGGGAACTTCCCGCTCTGGCTCTCGCCCGTGCAGGCGGTGGTCATCCCGATCGCGGACCGGCACGTGGCCTACGCGAACGAAGTGGCGGCGGCGCTGAAGGCGGAGCATCTGCGCGTCGAAGTCGACACCCGGAACGAGCGGATGAACGGCAAGATCCGGGACGCGCAGCTGCGCAAGATCCCGTACATGCTCGTGGTGGGCGACCGCGAGGCGGAGGCGCGCGCGGCAGCGGTACGCGTCCGCGGCGGTGGTGACCTCGGCGCGACGCCGGTCACGGAGATCGTGGCGAAGCTCAAGGGCGAGCGGGACCGCAAAGCGCTGGTGCCCTGAGCGCGAAGGACGAACGAGGGGGCGGCGCACTGCGTGGTGCGCCGCCCCCTCGCGTTTCGTCACCGTGGCGGCGTGCGGTCAGTCGACCTCGTCGGCCATGAGGACACCGGCCTTCTTCATGCGCTCGCGGTGTTGTTCCACGATGGGGAGCCACCAGCTGTCGAACACGGACTCGCCGAGCTGGCCGGCCGTGTGCAGGGCGCGGACACGGGCGAGCTCTTCGTGGATTGCCGCGCGCAGCTCGTCGAGCGTGCCGTTGTTCAGGTGGAGCCAGTCGGCGCCGGGGGCGCGGACCTCGACCGGGACCATCGAGGCGAGCCGCTGGTCGACCTCCTCGGGACTCATCGCGCGCGTCTCGATGAGGCGCTGCTTCGCGATGGCGTCATCGACGCCGATGAGCCAGACCTGGTCGCACCAGCGGGCGTAGCCGGGCTCCATCAGGTTCACCGCTTCCATCACGGCGATGTCGTCCGGCCCGAGCGTGCGCCGCCACTCGTCGATCACGCCCTTGATCGCCTGGGCGATGGAGCCGATCGCGGTGGTCAGGCGGTTCATCTCTTCGGGCTTGCCGAAGACCTTCGCGCCGAGGATCTTGCGGTCGATCAGCCCGTCCGCGCCGACCACGTCCTTGCCGAAGGCGGCGACGATGCGGTCGAATCCGGGCGTGCCGGGGTCATAGAGGCGGTGGACGAGCTTGTCGCCGTCGCAGTGCTTCGCGCCCGCTTCGACGAGGATCTGCCCGACGGTGGACTTCCCGGCGGCGATGGTGCCCGCCAGGCCGATGACGAGCGGGCCGCGCGGGCCTGCCCCGTTCGATGGATTGGTCACGAACTCCCCTCTGCTGCTGTGTGAATTGGATTCGGGCGCCCCTCAGCTCACCGGGACGCCGGGTTCAATCGATACGGGCGGAACGCCACGAAAGCGAGGCCGGGCTCCCTCTCCCCCCGGGAGAGGGCTGGGGTGAGGGTCGCCCCTGGCCATCGCGGTCGCCGCGCCCTCACCCCTGGGCCCTCTCCCGGGGGGAGAGGGGAACCTGCGTGCCAGCCTGGCGCTTTGCCATCGGGTCTCCTACCGGGTGAGCCACGCGAACGGCTGTGGCTTCCGGTTCGCCCGCGCGCTGATCATGATGTTCACGAGCGTCGGCACGTCCTGGGCCATCGCTTCGTCCAGCGCCGGCTTGAGCTGCGACGGCTCGGTGACGTAGTAGCCCTTGCCGCCGAAGGCCTCGATGACTTTCTCATAATGCGCGCTGGGGGTGTAGGCGCCGGGCGGGAGCGGCCCCTTCGCGGGGTCGAGCTCGCTCGGGCCGCCGCCGACGCCGTTGTTGTTGATGACGATGAACGTGATCGGCAGCCGGTGGCGGCAGGCAGTCTCGACCTCCATGCCGGAGAAGCCGAAGGCGGAGTCGCCTTCGACGCAGACGACCTTCTTGTCCGGGTGCACGGCCGCGGCGGCGATGGCGAAGCCGAGGCCCACGCCCATCGTGCCGAAGGTGCCGGCGTCCAGGCGGTGGCGCGGCTCGAAGTTCGGCATGATCGTGCGGCCGATGTCCATCGTGTTCGCACCTTCGCTGGCGATGATGCAGTCCCGCGGGAGGACGTCCTTGATGTCCTTGAAGACACGGTAGTAGGTCATCGGGACGGAATCGTCGGCCATCATCTCGGCGACGCTGGCGCCGTTCTCGTCGATCTTCTTGCGGAGCTGCGTCCACCACGTCGTCTCGGAGGGGTAGTGCCAGGGGTTGGACTTGAGCGAGGCGTTGAGCTGCCCGGTGATCGCCTTCGCGTCGCCGACGAGCGCGACTTCAGTCGGCACGTTCGTGCCGATCTCCTCGGCGCTGATGTCCATCTGGATGACGCGCACCTTGGGGTCGAAGCGCGGGGGCAGGCCGAAGTGGAGGATCCAGTTCAGCCGCGCGCCCATGAGGAGCACGAGGTCGGCGTTCTGGAGGGCCGTGGAGCGCGCGGGCGCGATCGAAAGCGGGTGGTCGTCGGGGACGACGCCCTTGCCCATGGGCGTCGCGAGGTAGGGGAGCTGCGTCGCCTCGAGGAACTCGCGCACCTCGTTCTCGGCGCCGGCGTAGGCCGCGCCCTTGCCGACGATGACGAGCGGCCGCTCCGCGGACTTGAGGGCGGCGAGCGCCGACTCGATGTTCTCCTGCGGGGCGAGCGTGCGCGGGGCATCCGGGCACTTCGGCGGGTAGCTGACGGTCTCCTCTTCGACGGAACCGCTGATGATGTCGCCCGCGAGGTCGAGGTAGGCGGCGCCGGGGCGGCCGTAGATGGAGGTGCGCACCGCCTGCTCGATGTAGAAGGGGAGGCGGGCGATGCTATCGGGCCGGGCCGCGTACTTCACGAAGGGGCGGGCCGCTTCGACTTGCGGGGCTTCCTGGAAGGCACCCTGGCCGTTCTGGTAGGAGTCGTTCGCGCCGCCAATCAGGATCATCGGCCAGCAGTTCGACCACGCGTTCGAAAGGCCGGCGATGCCGTGGACCATGCCGGGGCCGGAGACCGCGAGACAGACGCCGGGGCGGCCGGTCATGTAGCCAACGGCGCCGGCGGCGTAGCTCGCCGACTGCTCGTTGCGGAAGCCGATGAACTTGATGCCTTCCTTCTGGGCGGCGTAGGCGATGGGGACGACCGGGACGCCGATGACGCCGAACATATACTGAACGCCCTGCTGGGCGAGCGAGCGGGCGATGATCGTCGCGCCGTCGATAGTGGCCATGGTGCGGACTCCAGGGAGGGGATGTGGGCGGCATCCTACGGTAAGGTTGGCACCGGCGCGAACGATTCTTCATGCGTTCGTGACCGCCGGTGCGATGGCGGTGTGGTAGATTCGCCGCATGGCCAGCCGGATCGGCACAGCTCGCCTTGCGGGCCTCCTCGCGTTTGCCCTGGTCGGGACGGGGCTGACGCTGGCGTTGCTGGTCCTGCGCGTCCGGCACACGGGGCTGCTGCACTTCGGCTTCCTCGCCTGGAACCTGATGCTGGCGTGGATCCCAATGGTGCTCGCGCTCGTCATCCTCGGGTTGCACCGCGCGCGGACGCACGGGGCGGTGCTCGGCGCGGTCGCGGTGCCGTGGCTGCTCTTCCTGCCCAACGCCCCTTATGTCGCGACCGACGTGATCCACCTGCAGACGGCCTGGGGCGGCGTCCCGTGGTGGTTCGACACGGTCCTGGTGGGGGCGGCGGCCGGGACGGGCATGCTCCTGGGGTACAGCGCGCTGCTCGTGGTCCAGGTGGTCGCGACGCAGCGGTACGGTTCGCTCGTGGGGTGGGCGGTGGCGCTGGGGTCGCTCGGGCTGAGCGGCGTCGGCATCTACCTGGGGCGGTTCCTGCGGTTCAACAGCTGGGACGTGGTGGCCGACCCGGGCATCTTCGTCAGCATCGCCACGCGGCGGTTCGAAGACCCCTTCGCGAACGACTTCCTGCTCGCGGCGGTCGCGGGGTTCGCGATCGCGCTGGTGGTGGGCTACCTGGTGTTCCTCGCGGCCACATCGACGCTCGAATCGGGCTCCCGGCGCGTGCCGGCGCGGTAAGCGGTAAAATACCTCCGATCGGAGGGAGCGGTGTTCCACTTCAGCACTACCTGGCGGATCGGCGCAGTCGCGCTGTTGCTCATGCCCGCGGCGATCGCCTGCGGCAACGACGATGCCCCATTGCGCTCGTGGGAGCTGCGCCAGCTCGAAGAGATGGCGGCGATGACGCCCTGCGCGCCGGTCGACAGCAGCGGCACCATCCTGCCGGACCCGGGCGACGACGTCGCAGGCGAAGCGTACCCGGCGCTGGAAGGCGGGTCGGTGGACGCGTCGGTCGACCTCGAGCCGTTCCCGGGGAGCGAGCTGGTCGACGGGTTCGAGAAGGATGACGTTGGCCCTGGCACCGACCGCGGGCGGGTCCAGGTCTGGGCGGTCGAAGCACCGCTCCAGGACGTCCTCGACCACTACGCCGCGCAGTTCCTCGAGATGGGGTGGGCGATGACGGGGATGGGCTACGGGGTGACGGGCATCGCCTGCACGTACGTCCCGTTCCGGCAGCGCCAGGCGCTCGGCGGCCCGGACGACTGGGCCATCATCGGCAACGAGTACATCCCGCGCGAAGACGTGGACTCCGAGGATGTCCCGCCCGGGTCCCGAGACAAGGGCGTGCCCTTCGCGCCGCGGATCCCCGGTAAAACCGTGTACTACCTCATCACGCCGGACTGAGCTGGCCCAGGCGCGGGCACGAGCTCGGCGTCCGCCTCCGTGACCGGGGCGTCGGCCGCGCTGTCCGGCTGGGCGGCCTTGCGGCGCGGTTTGCGCGGAGCTGGCTGGCCCGTCGCGGGCCCGAAGCGCTGCTGGGCGCCCTGCTTGGACATGCCGTAGAGCGCGCCGACCTGGGACCAGGAGAACCCGGCTTTCCGCGCCGCCTCGACGCGGTCTTGCTCCAGCGCCTCGGCGGTTTCCCGGAGCCGGCGGGCGGCGTCGACTGCCTCCAGGCCTGCAGACGCCAGCTCCAGCGCCATGAGCTCTTCGCGCAGCTGCCGGAGGTGACGTTTCGCCATGCCAGACAGAGTACCGGCCGCCGCCCGGCCGTCAATCGGCCGTTGACCGAATCGTCAATGATCAGTTGACTTCTTCGTCAACATATGGTTGACTGACATCGTCAACTCACGGTTGACCGCCGGAAGCGGCCGAGAGGAGGTGATGTTCGTGAGCAAGAAGAAGGACAAGAAAAAGGGCAAGAAGAAGTAGCCCGGGCCGCCGGAAAGACGACCGAAAAACGCCCGCCGGGGAGTCCCCGGCGGGCATTTCATTGGGCGCGGGTGCGGCGCTGTACCGCAGTCAGGCGTCCTGCCACTGCGGGTCGCGCTTCTCGAACCAGGCGGCACGGGATTCGCGCGAGTCGGCGGTTTGGCCGGCCATGATCTGGGTGCGGTTTTCGAGCTTGAGCGCGTTCTCCATCGAGATGCCGGTCACGGTCTCGTTCAGCACTTCCTTGCTGAGCCGGAGGCCGAGCGGGCTCGAACGGCGGATCCACTCCTCGGCCTGGGCCATGGCCGTGGGCATCAGGTCCTGGGGCTCGACGACCTTCGAGACGAGGCCGATCTCCTTCGCCTCCGTCGCCGGGACGAGCCGGCCGGAATAGATCATGTCGGCGCTGAAAGATGCGCCGACCAGCTTCGGCAGGTGATACGAGCTGCCGACATCACAGCCGCTGAGGCCGAGGTTGATGAACGAGCAGGCGAAGACCGCCGTTGGCGTGGCGATGCGGACATCGCTGGCAATGGCAATGCTCAGGCCGCCGCCCGTCGCGGGGCCGTTGACGGCCGCGATGATCGGCTGCGGGGCGCGGCGCATGCGGGTGACCATGTCGGCGAGGTCGCTCTGGAAGGTGTAGCTGTCCTGGACCTGACCGACGTTCGGCTGCCAGTTGCCCTGCTCGCCGGACGCCTTGAGGTCGAGGCCGGCGCAGAAGCCGCGGCCCTCGCCGGTGATGATGACGACGCGGGTCTCATAGTCGCGGAAGCGCTCATGCCAGAACTCGCGGAGCTCGCGGAGCAGCGTGTGGTTGATCGCGTTGAGCCGCTCCGGGCGGCTGAGCGTGAGGATGCCGATGGGGCCTTTGCGTTCGAACTTCATGCATTCCATGGCTGCGAAGTTTGCCGCATCCGCGCGACCCGGGCACGTCCACACGTGCGTTCGTTCGGCGGCGGTCCTTGTGGGGCCGAAGTTGCAGATCCATCGCAGAGCCATCGCCGGCGATTTGGGACCTCGTGATGGGCCCGGCAGCGCGTCATCATATCCGGGGCATGGGCCTTTGCCCTGCCGAGGGTACGTTGCGCGCTCTGTTCGGGAGGCGACCCGTCTGGGCACCCTTTCTCGTCGCCGCGGTAGCGGGCGCGGCGGTGGTCGTGCTTGCCTTCGCGAGCCTCGGGTCCTACAAGCGCGCCGCGGACACGACGACTGTCTCCGCGCAGACCTATGCGAGCGTCGCCGGGATCTACACCAGCATCCTCAGCGCGGAGACGGGCGAGCGCGGCTACATCATCACCGGGGACGAGCAGTTCCTCGATTCGTACCACCAGGCGGTCGAACAGGTCGAAGCACAGTTGGCGGTGCTCGCGACGCAGGTGCGGGGCAACACCGAAGAGGAGCGACTCTACGCCGAGCTGCAGGCCCTGGTCGACGCGCGCCTTTCGCGGCTGGCGGCGGTGATCGAGATACGCCGATCGGGCGACGCCGCCGGCGCGGCGAGCATGGTCGCGACCGGCGACGGCAAGGCGCAGACCGATGCGATCGCCGCGAACCTGGGGCGGATCGTGGTCGTGGAGGGCGAGCAACACGAGGCGGCGCGGACGACCGCCGCAGACCGCGCCTGGCAGACCCGCGTGGCGATCGGCGTGCTCGCGGTGCTTGCGGCGGCGCTGCTGTTCTGGGTGTTCCGGTCGCTTCGGCGGGAAAACCGCGAAGAAGCGCTGCGGGCATCCAACCAGGCGAAGGACGAGTTCCTGGGGATGGTCTCGCACGAGCTGCGCACGCCGATTACGGCGGTCATGGGCCACGCGCGGCTCCTGATCCGCAACGGCGACCGGCTCTCGGAGGAGGACCGCCTGGCCTCGCTCCACGACATCGAGAACGAGGGCGAGCGGCTGCAGCGCGTGGTCGAGAACATGCTCACGCTCTCGCGGATGGAGCGCGGCGAACGCGTGGACCGGGAGCCGGTGCTGGTCCAGCGGATCATCCAGCGGGCCGTGGCCCGGCACCAGTCGCGCTTCCCGGCCCGGCAGGTCGAGGTCGACATGCCCGGAGACCTGCCGCCGGCGCTGGGCCACGAATCGCACGTCGAGCAGGTGCTGAACAACCTGCTTTCGAACGCCGAGAAGTACGGCGACCGGGGAGCTCCGATCACGGTGCGAGCGCGGTCGCTCGGCGGCCTCCTCGAGGTCGCGGTGATGGACCGCGGCCCCGGGATCCCGGCGGCGCAGCGCGAAAGCATCTTCGATGCGTTCGTGCGGTTGGAAGGCGCGGCCCGTCGCGCCGACGGCGCCGGGCTCGGGCTGCCCGTGTGCCGCCGGGTGCTCGAAGCGATGGGCGGCGAGATCCACGTGAGCGACCGCGAGGGCGGCGGAGCTGTCTTCAGCTTCACGCTCCAGGGCATCGCCGTGGGCGAGACGGAAGACGCCTACGAAGGCACCGCCCACCCGGCGGGCACGGGCGCCGCGCACTAGCAACGCCGTCAGTGGCGGCGGCTGACCACGCGCGTGCCGGCGATGCGGTCGTGGAGGCCGCGGGCGTCGTCGCGAAGGAAGATGGGCCCGCCCACGACGAAGGCGGCGGCGAGGAACGCGGCCATACCCGCGAGGCCGGGGAGCGTGAGGAAAAAAGCAACCCACCAGCCCAGCCCGCCGAGCACCGGCACGGCCCAGGCGACCAGCCGCACGAGCGCCTGGCGGTTCCCCGGCGGGTCGAACGACTCCGCGGTCACCACGCGCAGGCCGAGGGCGCGCTTGCCGGGGCTCCGGCCAGCGGTCCCGAGCTCGGTCGCGGCGATGTAGGCGACCGCGGCCGCGAGCCCAGCGGCGCCCGCCAGGCGGGACTCGGCGGTGTTGATGTGGGAGGCGGCAGGGTCCGGCTCGTCCACCACCGGCTCGGCGATGAGCGCGAAGAGGCCGAAGGCCACGACCACCAGCACGACGCCCGCCAACGCCACATCGATCGCGCGCGCCAGGAAGCGGTCGACCGGGTGCGCGGGCGCCGGCTCGTCGGTGCGCAGCGCGTCGATCTCGCGGAAGAGCTGGAGGGGGTCGGGGCGGGCGGGCCGCTCGCGGTTCATCGGGCGCATCGTACGCCGTTGTTGCGGCGCCGGCGAACCCGGGCGTGCCGGCCGGCACCGCCCCACGCAAGGGGTGTTATCTGTCGCGTCAGTCGCTAGAATCCGCGCACTCTATCGAGGGAGGGAACCCCAAGATGCCCACACCAGCACGCGTCGTCGTCATGCCCGGAACGCCCGGGCCGCTCCAGGTCCAGGACGTCAAGCTGCCCGATCCGGGCCCGTACCAGGTGGTCGTCAAGCAGTACGCCAGCGGCATCTGCCATTCGCAGCTGCACCAGATGCACGGGCCGCGCAGCGGCAATCCGGGCGTCCTCGGCCACGAATCCACCGGCGTCGTCATCGCCAAGGGCAAGGAAGTGACCCATGTGAAGGAAGGCGACATGGTCTTCGTCACCTGGGTGCCGCGCGACGTGGCGAACGCGACGCGCCAGGCGGAAGCTTCGACCGTGACGCTGGCGGATGGCTCGGTGGCTGCGGGCCAGGCCGCCTTCACCTGGGCGGACCACACCATCGCCGACGAGCAGTACGTCGTGAAGGTGCCCGCGGACACCACGCGCGACGTGACCGCGATCATCGGCTGCGCGGTGATGACCGGCTCGGGCGCCGTGTACCACACCGCGGGCGTGAAGAAGGGCGAGAGCGTCGCGATCTTCGGCGTCGGCGGCGTGGGCCTCTCCGCGATCGCCGCGGCGGCGGTGGTCGGCGCAGACCCGATCATCGCGGTGGACCTCGACGACGCGAAGCTGGACTTCGCGAAGCGGTTCGGCGCGACGATTGGCGTCAACGCCCGCGAAGTGGACCCGATCGCGAAGATCCGGGAGCTCACGGCGTCGAAGACGGACTTTACGATCATGGGCACGCAGGTCGCAGGCGTGGACTACGCGTTCGACTGCATCGGCTTCAAGGTGACGATGGAGCAGATCCTCCCGGCGGTCCGCGATGGCGCGTTCGGCAAGTCGCACGGCGGCACGGCGGTGCTCGTGGGCGTCCCCGGCACGCCGGTCGAGCTCAACGCGATGGACATGCTGCTCAACGAGAAGAAGTACATCGGCAGCCTGGGCGGGAGCTGCGTGCCGGACCGCGACTTCCCGATGTTCCTGCGCTGGTACAAGGAAGGCGACCTGGACCTGAACGCACTGGTCACGGCGCGCTACTCGATCGACCAGATCAACGAGGCGACCGACGCGCTGGAGCACGGCAAGATCTCCGGGCGGGCGATCCTCGAGTTCTGAGCGGCCCTGCGACGTGTTCGAAAGCCGGCTGCACGGGCTGTGCGGCCGGCTGCAACGCGCGCGCGACTAGCGTGGGATCAGCCCCCCACCCCACACCGGGGGCCGCGAGATACCCATGCCCAACCACGACCTCGACAAGAAGGCACCCTCGACCAACACCTTCCCGGACCCGGAAGAGAAAGAACGGATGGACGAGGCGGTCGACGAGCAGTCTGAGGAATCATTCCCCGCGAGCGACGCACCCTCGTTCACGCCGGTGACCAGCATCGCGCCGCCGAAGGAAGCCGACACCAGCGACGCGGACGAGGAGCAGCTCTTCCCGATGCGGAAGGCGAGCGGCCAGTAGCGGCGACCGGCCCGGGCAGGCGTAGCCGCTACGGGAGAGAAGCGGGAACTGCTTACAATCGCCTCCCGACGAGCGACGCGAGCTCCAGCGCCGAGCCAGTCCCGTGCCCCCCGGGGTCGGCCGCACAGAGGAATGAGGCCGTTGCAGACTGCACAACCGACCGCCCACCTGGTTTGCGGGTTCATCGGCGCCGGTAAGACGACGTTCGCCCGGGAGATCGAAGCCGAGACCGGGGCAATTCGCATCACGAAGGACGAGTGGGTGGTGCGGATCTTCGGACGCGGCATAGCCAGTGATGCGGAGTTCGAGGATTACGACAGCCGCGTAACCGAACTGGCTACCGAGCTGGCGTTCAAGCTGCTGGAGGCTGGTGTCGACGTCATCCTCGACGAGGGCTATTGGACCAGAGATCACCGCGATTCCATAAAGGAGAAGGTGGCAAGCGCCGGAGCGAAGCCGGTTCTCTATTGGGTTGATTGCCCTGTCGAGCTCATGCGGGAGCGCACGGTGAAGCGCAGCAGCGGGCCGTCGACCGATTCGTTTGAAATCGACGAGGAGATGTTCGACCGATACCTGCGGTACTGGGAACCTCCGACCGCGGCCGAGACCTTCGTGAGAGTGGACGCGTCGGCCGGCTCGCGCGGCTGAGGTTCGCCAGAGCCCGGCGGCGTGAAGCGAGTCCCTGTAAAGGCGCACCGGGGGCGTGCCAGCGCGGCATCGGATGTCGCGAATGCGCCAGCATAGGCTCGCTGCATGCGCGTGGAGTACCGCGAAGAGCCGTGTAAGACCGCGTTGAGCCGCTCGCCGTCGGGGCGATTCGGGTTCGCGTGGTCGTTGAACCCGTACACGGGCTGCGCACACCGCTGCACGTTTTGCTACGTCCGCGGGTTCGAACGGCGCGCTGACCGGCCGTCGGGCGAGGCCTACGGGACCTCGATCTGGGTGAAGACGAACGTGGTCGCGGTGCTGCGCCGGGAGCTCGGACGAGCGTCCTGGAAGCGCGAGGTCGTGGCGATCGGCACGGCCACGGACCCGTACCAGCCGGCGGAGGGCCGCTACCGGCTCACGCGCGGCTGCATCGAAGCGCTCGGTGCGGCGCCGACGCCGTTCAACCTGATCACGCGCGGCCCGCTCATCGTCCGCGACATCGACGTGCTGGCGGCGGCGGCGGCGCGGGCGGAGGTCAGCGTGAGCGTCTCGATCGGCACGCTGGACCGCGACGCCTGGCGCACGACCGAGCCCGCGACCGCGCCACCGCACCAGCGGCTCCGGGCCGTGCGGGCGCTGGTCGATGCGGGGATCCGGTGCGGCGTAAGTATCGCGCCAATCCTGCCCG
Source organism: Dehalococcoidia bacterium (assembly GCA_020850615.1). Lineage (GTDB taxonomy): Bacteria > Chloroflexota > Dehalococcoidia > Tepidiformales > Tepidiformaceae > JADZEI01. The sequence goes on from JADZEI010000021.1 coordinate 39,663, forward strand.
GGCTGACCGATGCGCCGGCGCAACTCGAGGCGGTCGTGCGGGCGGCGCGGGATGCCGGCGCGACGCATCTCTGGTGCGCGCCGCTGAACCTGCGGCCGGGGACGCGCGAGCACTTCCTCGAGCAGCTCGCGCGCGACTGGCCGGAGCAACTCCCGCGCTACGCCGCACTGTACGAGCGGCCGTACCTGGCGCCCGGCGACGCGGCGCCAATGTTCGACGCCGTGCAGGCGCTGCGCGACGCCGTGGGCATCGCGGACCGGCGGGAACGGCCGATCGTGCCCGCGCCGGCGCCGCGGCAACTCACCCTGTTCGGCTGATCAGATCATGCCGAGCACGTGCTGGCCGATGCGCTCGTAGTGCTGCTCGGCGATGGCGATGTGCTGCGAGGCGGCGTGGACATCGCGCCAGCACTGGTCGATCGCGCTGTCTCCGGCGAGCGTGGAGCTCCCCGCGAGGCGATGGACGACGTCGACGGCTTCGACCGAGCAGGCCGCGGAGCGGACGTAGGCGGCGCGCAGGCGCGTGAGCTCGGCCGTGCCGACCGGGCGGCCGGAGGCGAACGCCTCGCGCAGGTTCGCACCGGCGAACTGGAGCGACGCGCGGGCGGCATCGACCAGCGCCCAGGCGCGGCCAATCTCGACCTGCGCCAGCGGCCGTTCGCGCAGCGGCTTCGTCGTGCCGAAGGGCTGCTTCGTGTTCGCGAGCTCGACGAAGGCGTCGACGGCGTGGGCGGCGCCGCCGAGCGCGACCGAGGCGACGCCCGGGCCCAGCTTCGAGACGAGCGGCACGCCCGGGAAGGGGTCGCCCGGGCGGGGCGTCGTGTCGTCGATGTCGAAGGTGAGCCGCTCTTCGACGAACATGCGCGGGATCGCGACGTCGTGGCTGCCCGTGCCCGCCAGGCCCGAGGGCGCCCAGTTGTCGACGATGCGGCAGCGCTCCATCGGGAGGACGGCGCAGAGCACGAGCGGGAGGCCGTTCGCCTGGCGCCGATAGCCGCCCGCTTCGAGCACGACGCCGCCGGCGACGATCCAGTGCGCGACATGGCAGCCGCTGACGAACTTCGCGAGCCCTTCGACTTCGAACCCGCCCGCGACGGGCGTGAAGTGGATGCCCGTCGGCTGGATGGAGCCGCAGGCGCGGACTTCGGGGTCCGCCAGGAGCTCCGCCGTGACGGCCGGGTCGAGCATCGTCGTGAACATCGTGGTCGAGGCGACGAGCGCGAGCGACCAGGCGGAGGACGCGTCGACGCGGGAGATGACTTCGAACGCGCGCGCGGCTTCGAAGACGGTGAGCGCGCCGCCGCCGAGCTCGACGGGCAGCTGGATACGGAAGAGGCCGGCGTCCTGGAACGCGTCGCGCGCCTTCGGGGCGAGGTGGCGCAGGCGGCGCGATTCCTCCGCGGTGTCGCGCACCACGGGCAGCACGGATTCGGCGCGGGCGATGTATTCGGCGACAGACGGGACGGCGAGCGTCATGGGGGACCTCCCTGCGAGCGCGGGCAGTATAGCGGCTACGACGGGCGGGGTGGCGCGTTTGCGAGCGACCGGGCCCGGGCCTACCATCGGCTCACTTTTCCGAGGAGGCCGGCGTTGCCCGATAAGGAGTTCACGTTCCCGGTCGACCGGACGGCGATCATGTTGTTCGCGCGGTCCGTGCTCGATAACCGCCCGGAGTTCACCGACCCGGATTCGCCCGAAGCGAAGGCGCTCGGCGGCGTGGTCGCGCCGCCGACGTTCACGTGGGCGGGTTCGCACTACGAGCCGAACTACAATCTCGACATGACGCGGCCGGGCTGGAAGCCGCCGTCGAGCTCGGGTGGCGGCAGCCTTGGCCGCGGGCTGCACGGCGAGCAGCACTACGAGTACTTCCACCCGATCCACGCGGGCGACACGCTGAACGTGACGATCAGCCCGGGCAACTCGTGGGAGAAGGACGGGCGGCGCGGCGGCAAGCTGCGGTTCGCGGAGAACATCTACGAATACACGAACCAGGACGGCGTGCTTTGCGTGCGCGTGCGGATGGTGGGCGTGACGACCGAGAAGGCGGTGGAGCAGTAGCCATGGCGGACGTGAAGGTTGGCGACAAGCGCGACCAGGTGGTCATCGAACGCGTGACGCGGACGCACATCGTGAAGTACGCGGGCACGAGCGGGGACTACAACCCGCTGCACCACGACGACGAGTTCGCGCAGAAGGCGGGCTACCCGTCGGTGTTCGCGCACGGGATGCTCTCGATGGGCCTCACCGGGCGGATGCTGACGGACTGGTTCGGGGCGGTGGCGCTGCGAAAGTACGGCGTGCGCTTCACGAAGCAGGTGTTCCCGGGCGAGCAGCTCACGGCGCACGGCGAAGTGACCGCGATCGCCGAGGAGAACGGCGAGAAGCGCGCCGTCGTCCACGTCTGGACGACGAACAGCGCTGGCGAGACGGTGGTGGACGGGGAGGCCGTGGCGGCGGTGTAGGGGCGTTAGCGGTTATCAGTTATCAGTCGTCAGTCCTCAGTTTCCGGTTCGCCGGGCTGGGGATTGGGCGGCTGAGCCGGCGGGGGGCGCCCCCGGTCGTCGCCGAGAGGGTGCTGTGGCGAAGATCAGCGCCAGGAGCGGGGCGGGAACTGCGTGTTCCCGGACGATTCCGCGGTGTCGGAACGGCCGGACGCCGCTATCCCGATGCTCAGCGGCGCGGAAACCGGCGGGACCGGCTCCTCGTCGACGGACAGCTGCGCGAGGTTGGAGTCCCCCGAATCGGCGATGCCGACGCTCAGGAAGCGGCGAGGATACGCAGCAACGCCGGGCGCTTCGGGCTCGACCGTGCGTACGGAATCGGCGGTCAGCAATTCGCGAAGGACGGAGGCCAGGCTTACGCCGCGCCGGTTGGAGGCGGCCTCGAGCTCGTCGAGAGTTGCTTCATCGAGGACGAGCGAACGGGACATGGTGCCATTGTACGATGTCCCGCCCCGGCCGGGCGGCCTGGGCCGCGGTCAGTCGCAGCCGCCGTCGAAGCGGGGCCAGGCTTCGATGTGCGAGGGGCTGTGCACATAGACGGCGGTGTACGGGTCGCTCGGTGAGACGTAGAGGGTGCGGCGCCCATTGCGGTAGCCGGTATCGATGGCGTCAGCGGGGAGGGCGTCGAGCCGGGTGAACGCGGCGGCCATGTAGACGAGGAGGTCATCCGGGTCGCGCGCGAAGAAGGTATACGCCGTCGCGGGCGGTTCGATGCCGATCTGCGACCAGAAGTCGTCGGTGACCGCGAGGAAGCGGACGGACTCCCAATCGCAGTGGGCATCGCCCTCGACTTCACGGAGGTCGGCGCCGGGGCCGCGCCACGTCTCTTCGCCGTCGCAGGCCACGGCCAGCAGCGCCACAGCGGCGGCGGCGATACCAAGCAGGATTCGCATCAGCATCCCCCGGTGGCCCGGCGCGTGGGGCGGCGCGCGCCTATACTGCGGCCACGACGAGCACGGAGGCAGCATACATGGGCAACATCATCGACGGCGGCGAGATCATCGCGCGGATGATCAAGCGGGAGGGCATCGAGCATGTCTTCACGCTTTCGGGCGGACACGTCCAGAACATCTACGAGGGCTGCCTCAACAACGGCATCGAAGTCATCGATACGCGCCACGAGCAGTCGGCCGGGCACGCCGCGGACGGCTATTCGCGGATCACGTTCAAGCCGGGCGTGGCGATCGTCACGGCGGGCCCGGGCGTCACGGATGTCGTGACCGCCGTCGCGAACGCGTACCAGGCGTCGAGCCCGATGGTGGTCATCGGCGGGCGGTCGCCGCTGCGGCAATACGACATGGGTTCGCTGCAGGACATCGAGCTGCTGGACGTGATGAAGCCGATCACGAAGTGGTCGCAGGCGGTCTACGAGACGAACCGCATCCCTTACTACATGGCGATGGCGTTCCGGGAGGCGATGACCGGCCGGTTCGGGCCCGTGTTCCTCCAGATCCCGTCGGACGTGCTCTTCGGACGGGTCGACGAGGACCGCATCCAGTGGCCCACGAACTACCGGACGAGCGGCGAGATCATGGGCGACCCGGCACTCATCCGGCAGGCGGCCGAGGCGATCGCGAAGGCGGAGCGCCCGATGATCATGGCCGGCTCGGGCGTGTTCTGGCACCGCGCGCACAAAGAGCTGGCCGAATTCGCGAAGGCGGCGGACGTGCCGGTGTACACGAACGCGATGGGCCGCGGGACCATGCGCCAGGAGAACCCGAACTTCTTCAACCTCTCGCGCAAGCCGGCGTTCGCGCAGTCGGACTGCATCGTGGTGCTGGGGACGCCGATCGACTTCCGGCTGAAGTACGGGCAGTCGCCGGCCTGGAACCCGGAGGCGAAGATCATCCAGGTCGACACGGACCCGGGGGACATCGGCCGCAACCGGGACTTCACCATCGGCATCGAAGCGAACATCCGGCAGGCGCTGCTCCAGCTTACCGGCGAAATCGGCAGCTCCTCGCACCGCGACTGGATGCAGACGCTGCGGAACATGGAGAGCGGCGCGGACGCCCAGCGCGAGGTGTTCATGAACTCGAACTCGATGCCGATCCACCCGCTGCGGCTCTGCAAGGAGATCGCGCAGTTCGTCGACGACGACACGATCGTCATCGGCGACGGCGGCGACATTGTGGCTCAAGCGGCGGGCGTGCTGCCGATCAACAACCCGGGCCAGTGGATGGACCCGGGCCCGTTCGGGACGCTCGGCGTGGGCACGGGGTTCTGCATGGCCGCCAGCGTGGCCGCGCCGAACAAGAAGGTGCTCATGGTGAACGGCGACGGCACCTTCGGGCTGAACGGCTTCGACTTCGACACGTTCGTGCGGTTCAAGATGCCGATCGTCTCGGTGGTCGGGAACGACCGCTGCTGGCACCAGATTTATGTCGGGCAGAAGGCGCAGTACGGCGAGGGGCGGACGCCGGCGACGAAGCTCGGGGACAACGCGCGATACGACAAGGTGGTGGAGGGCCTGGGCGGCCACGGCGAGTTCGTGGAGCACCCGGAGCAGATCCACGCGGCGATCGCGCGCGCATTCGACAGCGGCAAGCCGGCCTGCGTGAACGTGATCATGGACCCGGACCCGGAGGGCGTGAAGGGCGGGTACGAGTTCAAGTAGCGGGTTGGGCGTGGTCCGTTGCCTTCCGCGTTGACAGGACGACGCAGACTGCCGATACTGAAAGTAATCCTCCCCGCCCTCCCGGTACTGCCGGGGCTGGCGGGGTTGTTGCTTTCCGGGGCGGCACATGAAGCGGGTAGTGGTCTTCATCGACGCACAGAACTTCTACCGCGGCGCCCGCCGGGCCTTCTTCGATTCGAATGCCAGCTTTGTGGCTGGCCAATACCACCCGACGTCGCTTGGCGAGTTGCTGGCCAGTCGCGATCCCGGCCGGGAATTGACCGAGGTCCGGTTGTACACGGGCAGGCCGGACCCCCGCTTCCAGCCGAAGTCCCACCACGCCAACGTGCGCCAGTGCGCGGCGTGGGAGGCCAGCGGGTGTTTCGTTTCTCACCGACCCGTCCGGTATCTCCCCTCGGAATCAGCGGGGGGCCGTCCGGTGCCAATGGAAAAGGGCATTGACGTCGCACTGGCCGTGGATCTGATTTCCCTCGCCATCCGGGGTACGTACGACATCGGCGTTCTCTGTACGGCCGACAGTGACCTCGGACCAGCGGTGGAGGCCGTCCTCGATACCACGGATTGCACGGTCGAGGTCGCTGCGTGGCGCGGGCCGGGGCCGCCCCAGAGACTGTCGCTTCCGGACCGCAATGTCTGGTGTCATTGGCTGCGCCGGGCGGACTACGACCAAGTCTGCGATGAGACGGACTACACCGTGTGAAGGCCGCCGGGCTGGTTGGTTTCGGTTAGCCTTGGGGCATGGCGCCGCTGGTGTTCGTGCGTGACCCGTGGCAGGCGGGGAGCTGGTGGCTGGGTTTCGAGGCCGCCCTTGCGGGCGGTGTAGTTGCGATTGCGAGCGTAGTCGGCGCGGGGCCGTGGTGGCTCTTCGCCCTGGGGCTGGTGGTCGCCGTGGGCGCGGGGGTGTGGGCGATGCGGCGGGTGCGGCGGGCTACGCGGGTGCCGGCGCTCGTGGTCGCGGCCGAGGGGATCCAGATGCGGGGCCGCCACGGGCTGCGGACCATCCCGGCGGGGGAGATCCGGGCCATCGAGCGGTTCGCCGGGCGGCCGCGGCCCTATTCGCTGGCGCACCGTCCGGCCGCGCGGGTGTGGCTGGCCGATGGCAGCAGCGTGGCGGTCGACGGGCGCATCCGGGACGTGGAGGCGGCGTGTGACGCGATTGGCGAGCTGATACGGCAGCGGGACGCGAGCAACGCCGGCCTGGTCGAAGCACCGTAGACGCGCGATTCCGGTACACTCGTTCCTGAGCCCACGCCGATTCCCGGTGTGGGCCGAACGGTGTTGTGTGGCTGGTGAACTCGCTGGCGTGACCGCGGCCCTCGCTGCAGTCCTCGATGGCACGGACGGCGCCGCCGGCCGGCGGATCGGTGTGCCCGAAACCGCGCGCCCGGCCGTCGCGGCGGTGCTGGCGGGCAACCGCGATGCGCCCACGCTGGTGCTGGCGCCGACGCCGGGCCGGGCGCAGGCGCTCAGCGAGGAGCTGGCCATCTTCGCGCCGTCGATCCCGGTGGCGCGGCTGCCCGAACGTGAGGGGCTGCCGTACGAATTCGCGCGGACCGACCCGGTTGTGGCCGTCGAGCGCGCGCGGGCGCTGGACCTGCTGCGCGGCGACGAGCCCGCGATCGTGGTCGCCTCGTGGGCGGCACTCTCGGAGCGCACCGCCGGCCCGGAGACCGAGGGCGCGGGCACCGACGTCGCGGCCGGCGAGGGGCGCGGGCCGGACGGGCTCGCCGCGGCGCTGGAGGCGACCGGCTACGAATACGTGCACATGGCCGACCGGCCGGGCACGCTCTCGCGCCGGGGCGGCATCGTCGACGTATTCCCGGCGGGCACGGACGCGGCCTACCGGGTCGAATTCTTCGGCGACGAAGTGGAGAGCATCCGCGAGATCGACGTCGCGACGCAGCGTTCGAAGCGGCGGCTGCAGCGCGTGCACCTGCCGCCGGCGGCGACGGGCACGCGCCAGGCTCGCGAGGCTGCCGCGGAGCTGCTTGGCCGCCTCGAAGCCGAGGGCGACGGCGCCGAGAAGGTGCTCGAAGAGCTGGAACTGGTCGCGGGCGGCGACCGCACGGACTACGAGTCGTTCTTCGAGCCGCTGCTCTACGAAACGACCGCGCTCGAACACCTGTCGCCGCGTGCGCTGCTGATCGTCGAGGACGTCGAAGAGGGCGCGGAGGCGCTGGCGAAGCTGATCGAGCACCAGGGCCGCGGGCGGGCGGAGCTCGAACGGCGCGGCGACATCCCGCGCGGGCTGCCTGGGCTGAACGTGGCGCCCGAACGGGTCGTCGAGGCGGTCGACTCGCATCCGGATGCGGTCTACCTGCAGCGCTTCGGGACCGAGGAGCTGGGCTCGCGGCGGCTGCCGCTGAAGGTGACGCCGAGCTTCGCGGGCAAGCTGAAGCCGCTCACGCAGCAGGCGACGCGCTGGGCCCGCGACGGCCAGGCGGTGGTCATCGCGTCGCAGCAGGCCCTGCGGCTGGCGGACATCATGGAGGCGGACGGCATCCACCCGGCGATGAAGCGCACGCTCGGCGAGGCCCCGGTGCCCGGCACGCTCACGCTTGTGCCGCTCGCGGTCACGGGCGGGTTCATCGCGGGCGAGCACCTCACGCTGATCACGGACGCCGAGATCTTCGGCTTCCGGAAGCGGCGGCGGGCGACGCGCTCGCGCCAGGGCATCCGGCCCGACATCGTTTCGACGCTGGAGGTGGGCGACTACCTGGTGCACGCCGACCACGGCATCGCGCGGTATGGCGGGCTCATCCGGCGGTCGGTCGAGGACGTGGAGCGGGAGTACCTGGAGCTGCAGTACGCCGAGGGCGACCGGCTCTACGTGCCGGCTGACCAGCTCGACGCGGTGTCGCGCTACGTGGGCCCGGCGGATCACCCGCCCGCGCTGACGCGGCTGGGGTCGGGCGAATGGACGCGGGCGAAACGGCGCGTGAAGCAGGCCGTGCTCGAAATGGCCCAGGAGCTGCTCGAGTTCTACGCTCGGCGGGAGCTGGCGCGCGGCCACGCTTTCAGCGCGGACTCGGCGTGGCAGATGGAGATGGAGGCGGCGTTCCCGTTCGTCGAAACGGCGGACCAGCTCCAGGCGGTCGCCGAGGTGAAGGCGGACATGGAGTCGGAGCGGCCGATGGACCGGCTCATCTGCGGGGACGTGGGCTACGGTAAGACGGAAGTGGCCGCGCGGGCCGCGTTCAAGGCCGTGGGCGATGGCAAGCAGGTAGCCGTGCTCGTGCCGACGACCGTGCTGGCCGAGCAGCACGGCAACACGTTCCGGGAACGGACGGCGGGCTTCCCGGTGCGCGTGGAGGTGCTTTCGCGCTTCCGGAACGAGCAGCAGCAGCGCGAGATCATCAAGGCGGTCACGGCGGGCGAAGTCGACATCGTGGTCGGGACGCACCGGCTGCTGCAGCGCGACGTGGTGTTCAAGGACCTCGGGCTGGTCATCGTCGACGAGGAGCAGCGGTTCGGCGTGAGCCACAAGGAGCGGCTGCGGCAGCTGCGCGAGGAGGTCGACACGCTGGTGATGTCGGCGACGCCGATCCCGCGGACGCTGCAGATGTCGCTCGTGGGGATCCGGGACATGAGCACGATCATGACGCCGCCGGAGGAACGCCTGCCCGTGCGGACGTACGTGCTGCAGTGGGACGACGAGATCATCCGGGAGGCGATCGACCGGGAGATGCAGCGTGGCGGGCAGGTCTACTTCGTGCACAACCGCATCCACAACATCGAGCGCGTGGTGTCGCGGCTGCGGAACATCGTGCCGGATGCGCGGATCACCGTGGGGCATGGGCAGATGCCGGAGGAGCAGCTCGAGCGCGTGATGATGGAGTTCGGCGCGGGCGACCACGACATCCTCGTCTGCACGACGATCATCGAGAGCGGGCTCGACATCCCGAACGTGAACACGATCGTCATCAACCACGCCGACCGGTTCGGGCTGGGGCAGCTCTATCAGCTGCGCGGGCGCGTGGGGCGCGGGGCGAACCGGGCGTTCGCGTACCTGCTCTACGAAAAGGACACGACGATCACGGAGCAGGCGCAGAAGCGCCTCGAGGCGATTTTCGAGGCCTCGGAGCTTGGTGCCGGGTTCCAGATCGCGCTGCGCGACCTCGAGATCCGCGGCGCCGGCAACGTGCTGGGGACGGAGCAGAGCGGCCACATCGCGGCGGTCGGGTTCGAAATGTACTCAAAACTGGTGTCGGAGGCGGTGGCCGCGCTGAAGCAGGCGCACAAGGGCGAATCGGGGCCGCCGCGCCTGCCGCCGCCGCCGGTGGTCGACATCCCGCTGAGCGCGCACATCCCCGAGGGGTACGTCGAGGACATCCACGACCGACTGGCGCTCTACCAGCGGATCGCGCTGATCGAATCGATCGAGGGCGTGGCCGACATGCAGGCGGAGTTGCGCGACCGGTTCGGCGAGGTGCCGCCATCGGTCGAGAACCTGCTCTATGTCTCGCTGGCGAAGTCGCAGGGGCGGCGCGCGAACGTGGAGTCGATCAAGACGGACGAGCAGATGTTCCACCTCCGCGTGCGCGGCGGCGTGCCGGACGACATGCGCCAGCGCGTGCAGGCGCTCGGGCTGCGGAGCGTGCTCATCGGGCCGAACCAGGTGCGGATCGACCGGATCGGCACCGCGCGGGACTGGCAAACCGTGCTAGTGAAGGTGTTGCGGGCGATGGCCGGGCGGTAGGCGCGGGTTCGAAGGCTACGGGAGCGGCGGGAGGATGAAGTCGGCCGCGGGCACGCCCGCGGTGTAGTAGTCAGCAGCGAACCCGCAGCCCAGCTCGACGCCGACGATGCGGCCGTTGTCGAGGCGCCACGCGGAGTTGCCGCTGTCGCCCGAAATCACGACGGTCACTTCGCCGGCGGGCAGCCAGTCCGTGAAGTATTGCGGCGGCTGCGAAGGGAACACCGCATAGACGTTGTGCGGGAAGGCGAACGACGGCCGGAGCAGGCCCTCCCACTGGCCGGGGCTGTCGCCGAGATAGGCGCGCTCGCAGGTGGCGACCCGGGCGGTCTGGACCGAGCCGCCATCCGGCACGCCATCCGGGCACCGCGGCGGGGAGCCGACGCCCTGTGGATCGGCGGCGCAGGGCTCGGGGAAGAGCTGGACACGGCCCGCGAGCGCGGCGTAACTGTTGGTCACGAGCGCGATGATGATGGGGTCGATCTCCGGATTGCCGGTAAGGCGCGGGACCTCGACCGGGATCGGCGCCGGGATGCCGCCCGGCGGTTCGAGCACGAAGTCCGAGGCCGGGACGCCGTCCGTGAGCAGGTTGGGGAACGGGCCGCAGAGGAAGTCGGCGAGGACGATCTGGCCCGCGTCGACGTGGAGCGCGAAGCCGCGCCCAAGCTGCGTCACCGTGAAGAGGACGACGTACTCGCCCGCGGGGAGGGCCGGTGGCGCGGGATTGGCGGCGGACTGGCGGTAGACCGCGTAGAGCTGCGGGCCGCGGTTGAAGACGCTATCCGTCCAGGCGGAGTTCGGCCGCGACCACTGGGGCGAGCAGCTCACCAGGGGCAGCGCCGTGATCGGCGTCCCCTCCGGCGTGCCAGACGGGCATTCGGGCACGATCGGCTCCGCCTGCGGGTACAGCACCGGGCCGCAGGGGACATCCGCGGTGCGGATCAGCGCCTGGACGCGGGCGTCGTCGCGGTCGAGCACCGCATCGATGACGGCGTCGAGCGCGGCGTCGCCGGTGCTCGTGCCGGCGGGCCAGGGCGTGCCCGCGCCGGGTACCGTCCGGGAGGTTGCCGGCGAGGCGGTCATCGTGGGAGGCGGCGTGGGCGTGGGCGTCTCCGTGGGGCTGGCTGGTTCTTCGTCCCGGGTGAACCCGGCGACCGCGACCACGAGCACGACCAGCGCCCCCGCGGCCACCACCGCCGCGATCCCGGCGAGGACCGGCCCTGCCCGGAGCGCGACGAACAGCCGCGCCAGGCGCGCGGTTGGCCGCTGGCGTTCGCGCCACCAGCGCGCCGCCTCTTCGCGCGAAGACACGCCGAGGATGGACATGACCTCGCTGACGTGCCACTTCGCGCCGTCGAGCGAGATGCCGAGCTCCCCGGCGATTTCCGGGTTCGTGCGCCCCCGCGCGAGCAGGTCCAGCACTTCGCGCTGGCGCGGCGAGAATTCCGGCTGTGCACCGGCCCGGTGCGTTCCGCCCTGCGTTGTCGTCATGGGTCGAGCATAGGTTCGCGCGGCCGGTTGGCGCACTACCCGATTGGATCCATGGTCAAGGCCCATCGGGGCCCGGTGCAGCGACCACTGTCCCGCGACGAAGTTGCCGCCATGGGACGTGCCTGCGAGAGTTCGCCGGCGGCTTCGCCGACACAACCCGGAGGACTCCCCCATGACGCAGATCTTCGAAGAGCGCGAGCGCGTACGCCGGCTACCGTTCGCCTTCACCCACCTCGACCCGGCGGTGCGCCGCGACGTGGTGTACCTGGAGGCGACGGACACGGCCCAGAGCTTCGGGATCCTCTACCGGCCGGCGATCCATGAACCGAAGACCTGCGTGTACCTGATGCACCCGCGGGGCGAGTTCACCCGGCACTACGTCGTGCCGGGGCTGACGGCGCGCGGGTATGCGGTCTTCGGGCACAACAGCCGCTACCTGAACAACGACACGCACATGATCCACGAGCGGCTGCTGTTCGATATCGCGGCCGGGATGCGCTACCTGAAGGACCAGGGCTTCGAGCGGATCGTGCTGCTCGGGAATAGCGGGGGCGGGTCGCTGCTCGGGTTCTACCAGTCGCAGGCGGGGCGCGCGCCAGGCGAGCGGCTGACCCACACGCCCTCTGGCGAGCCGGTGAACCTGAAGGACGAGCTGATGCCGCCGGGCGACCTGTACATCGCGGTGGCCGCGCACCTGGGCGAAGGCCGCTTCATGCTGAACGTGCTCGACCCCAGCGTGACGAGCGAAAGCGACCCCACGAGCTACGACCCCGAGTGGGACATGTACAACCCGGCGAACGGCTACCGCCCATACCCGGAGGCGAGCAGCTACGACCCGGCCTGGGTGGCGGAGTACCGCGTGCGCCAGCGGGAGCGGAACCGGCGGCTCGACAGCCTCGCGCGGGAGTGGATCGCTGAGCAGGACTACTTCCGGCAGCAGTTCCGCGCGCCGGGCTATGGCGAACTGCCCGATGCCACGCGGTCGCTGATCGCGCGGCGGCGCTGGCTGGGGCGGTACATGGTCATCTATCGCACGCTCGCGAACCCGGCCTACCTGGACCCGGCGATCGACCCGAGCCGGCGGCCGCTCGGGAGTATCTTCGCACCGGCGGACCCGATCGCGGGGAACTACGGGCCTGGCGGGCTGGCGCGGATCATGACCCCGGCGGCGTGGCTTTCGACCTGGAGCGGGCTGAGCTCGCAGGCGGACCTGCCGGACACGATCCAGCACGTCCACGTCCCGACGCTCATCGTCTACGCCGACGGAGACTGCGACATCTTCCCTGCGGAGCAGCAGGAAATCCTCGACAAGTGCGCGGCGGCGGACAAGCAGCTCGTGTACCTGCCCTGGGCGGACCACTACCTGCACCCGGTGGGCGCGGAAGGCGCGAAGCTGGCGGACCCGCGGGAGCGGATCATCGACCTCATCGTGCCGTGGATGGAGGAGCGCCTGGGCGCGCCCTGATGTGCTACTACGGGTAGTTGCAATCTCCGCGCGGAGGGGAGTAGGTTGGACGACGATAAGCGAATCGCACGGATCCGGCGGCAGGTACATGACGTGGCGCCGGAAGAGCTCCGAGACGCCCTGTTCTCTGCAGGGTTCACACTCGACGGGATCCATGGGAGTCACTGGATCTACCATCACGACCGGCTGCCTCGGAACCTCTCCATCCCATACCGCCGTCCGCTGCGGGCGGCGTACGTGAGAATGGCACTCAAGGCAATCGCGGAGGTGCGCGACGATGAACCAGATGTCCCTTGATGACTACCTGAACCTGCCCTACCACATCGTGATGGTGCGGGACGATACCGGGGGCGATCCCGGTTGGGTCATCTGGGTTGATGAGTTGCCGGGCTGCATCTCGCAGGGCGATTCGCCGGAAGAGGCCACCGAGATGATCCGGGACGCCATGGAAGGCTGGCTCAGCGTCGCACTCGAGTACGGGGACGACATCCCGCTTCCGCGGGAAGAGACGGAACACAGCGGCAAGTTCATGGTCCGCCTCCCCCGCAGCCTCCACCGCGAGCTGGCGGACGGGGCTCGGCACGAGGGCGTAAGCCTGAACCAGTACGTGAGCACCCTGCTTGCCGGGGCCGTGGGTTGGAAGCAGCCCAAGGCGGCGGAGAAGAAGCGGACGCGGCGTGAGAAAGCCGCAGTCTGACGCCGGGTTGCGCCGCGAGCGGAAGCTGCGCAACTGGATCCGGCGAGCAGGCGACCGCGCGCCGGAGTTCCCGCCGGTACTCTACTCGCCCGCGTGCAGCGAACCGTACCTGGAACGGCTGCACTCGGCGTTGGTGCAGCCCGAGCTGCTCCGCGAGCTACCGATGGGGGCCCGTGACCGGTTCGTTTGGAACGCCGGGTACGACCTCGAGTGGGTCATATCACAGTCCCACGACGCGTCCCCGGAACTCCTGCGGGTCCTGGCAGCGGTGCCGGCCGCCTTTCATGCCGCCTTCCGCGGCGAGCCGGACGAGTCGGCGGGGCTCTACATGTTCTGGGACGACGTCACCTGCTTCGCGTTCGACCGGCCCCTGGTCCAGCAGGCCATCTTCGACGCGCTGGTCGAACAACTTGGCAGCGACGATCGGTCTTGCCAGCGAAGCGCGCTCCACGGGTTCAACCACCTCGAAGATCCGCGGTGCCGGCCGGTGATCGAAGCCTTCCAGGCGACCTGCCGGGACCCGGACACGGTGGCCTACGCAGAGGTGTCGAAGAACTTCGCCACACCGTGAGCGGGTTCGAGCTCAACGCCACCGGCGTCTGTGCCGCCCCACCTGACTCAGTTGAACGGGCAGACGGCGGCCATGGTGGCGGCGGTCTCGGTATCGCGGCCGGTGGCGCGTTCGGTGAGCTGTCCGGCGATGGCGGCGCGTTTCCGCTTCGGGAGGTTCTGCCCGAACTTGAACTTGGCGGTCATGTCCGTCAGCGGGATGGCGATGACGGCCGTGGTGTCGAGGCTCTTCGCGTACTTCGGGTCGGTCGCCGTGATCGGGCGGTGGCCGCCTTCGGGCTGCAGCTTCTCCATGAGCGACTGGAGCGCGGCCGCCTTCTCCTCGCGCGTCTCAACGATGCGCGCCTCGCCGTGGACGACCACCGCCTTGTAGAACTGCGTCGCCGGGCAGGCGAGCTCGGGGTCGCGCCAGGTGCTGGGGATGAGCGAGAAGCCGTCCGCGACCATGAACGTGACGCGCGGGTCGGCAGCGAAGGAGGCCATCTTCTCGCCTTCGGTGGCGCCGTGGAAGTAGAGGCACGCGCCCACGCGGGTGTAGTTCACCGCGACCAGGCCGGGCGAGCCGTCGGGGCGGATGAACGAGAGGAAGCCGTGGGGCATCGCGTCGAGGAAGTCGAGCAACTCCGCGCGGTCGGTATGTTCGTAGTCCTTGCGGCGGACGTCAGCCATGGTGCGCCTCCCGGAGCCATTGCATCGCGTCACCTCGTGTGTGGTCGAAGCCACGGTACGGCGAGAGGTGGCCCTTCTCATCCGCCAATTCGCGCTGCTAGAGTGGAACCACTTTGGACATCGTGCTCGAGCTCCCCCACGAGCCCGGCGCCCCGGCGTACCGCCGCCTCGCGGAGGCGATCCGGGACGGGATCCTCGACGGGCGCTTCCGCCCGGGCGAGAAGCTGCCCCCGACGCGGTCGGTCGCGGCGAGCCTGAAGCTGGCGCGCAACACGGTCCTGGAGGCGTACGAGCAGCTCACGGCGGAGGGCTACCTGACCGCGCGGCACGGCTCCGGGACGTACGTGGCGGCCGATCTGCCCGAACGCGCGCTCCATGCGCCCGCGCCGGCATCGAGCGGGCCCGCGAAGCCTGAGCCGGCGCGCGAGGCGCCGCTCTCCGCGTTCGGGCGGCGCGTGGTGAGCGGCGAGGTGCCGCTCCAGATGCGCCGCGAGGACGGCGGACACGTGTACGAGTTCCGCTACGGGACGCCGTCGTTCCAGGAGTTCCCGATGGACGCGTGGCGCACGCTGACGAAGCGGGTGCTGGACTACCCGCCGCGGGAACTGCTCGGGTACGGCACCGCCGAGGGGCTGCCGGCGCTGCGCGAGGCGCTGGCACGCTACCTGCAGCGGTCGCGCGGCGTGCGGTGCAGCGCGGACCAGGTGATCATCGTGAACGGCTCGCAGCAGGCCCTGGACATGGCGGCGCGCGTGCTGCTCGACCCCGGCCAGACCGTGGCACTGGAGGAGCCCTGCTACCCGGGCGCGCGCGTCGTGTTCACAGCCAACGGCGGGCAGCTCGCTCCGGTGCCGTGCGACCGGGAGGGCATCATCGTGTCGGCGATGCCGGCGGACGCGCGCCTGGCCTACGTGACGCCGTCGCACCAGTTCCCCACAGGGGCGGTGATGTCGGCGGCGCGGCGGCTGGAGCTGCTGCGCTGGGCAGAACAGGCGGACGCGATCATCATCGAGGACGACTACGACAGTGAGTTCCGGTACGAAGGGCGCCCGCTGGCGGCGCTCCAGGGGCTCGACGAGGGCAACCGCGTCCTCTACACCGGCACCCTTTCGAAGGTGCTGCTGCCGGCGCTGCGGCTGGGGTACGTGGTCGCGCCGCCGGGTCTGCACGGCGCCATCGCGGGCACGAAGTGGCTGACGGACCGGCATGTGGCGCTGCTCTACCAGGCGGTGCTGGCGCTGTTCATCGAGGAGGGGCACTTCGAGCGGCACCTGCGGCGGATGCGGAAGGTGTACGAACGGCGGCGGGCAGTGCTGCTTGCTTCGTTCCACGAGCACTTCGGCGAGCGCGCGGTGGTGACTGGCACGGAGAGCGGGATGCACGTGCTCGTGCACATCCAGGACGTCGCGGACCCGGCGCAGTTCATCGAGGAGGCGCGGCAGCTCGGCGTGGGGATCTATTCGGCGCAGCCGTACTACACGCTCACGCCGCCGCCGGGAGCCTCATTCCTGATGGGGTATTCGAGCGTGACCGAGGACGGGATCCGGGAGGGGATCCGGCTGCTTTCGAAGATTCGGGCGTAGGGGCCAGGGGCGGTGGGTCGACGGCGGGAGTGGGCGTGGGTGGCGGGGGTTGGCACGCGCTGGCGCGGGGCGGTGTGCCGGGGCGCGGCGGAGCGCTCCGTGTTGGTCGCGCCACTGATGGTGCCGCTGATCCGGCGGGTGGGTTCGCGCTGGCGCGGGGCGGTGCACCGGGGTGCGACGGAGCGCTCCCTATTGGTCGCGCCACTTATAGGACCGCTGATTCGGCGGGTGGTTCGCGCTGGCGCGGGGCGGTGTGCCGGGGCGCGGCCGAGCGCTCCCTATTGGTCGCGCCACTGATGGTGCCGCTGATGGTGCGCCACTGATGGGGCGTCAGGATTGCTGGATGGCGGCGACGGCGGCGGCGAGGAGGACGAGCTGGAGCAGGCCGCTCGACGCGAGCAGCCATAGGCCGGCCGCGCGCTCGCGGGCGTGGATTGCCACGCCGACGACCGAATTCGCCGCGAGGATGCCGGCGCCGAGGTAGGCGATCCGCAGGATCTCGTCCTTCTCGCCGATGCGGACGACGCCGCCGAGCGCGGGGAAGTTGAGCTCGATCACGCGCGGCAGGTCCGGGTATTCGGCCATCAGGTAGCCGCAGAGGACGACGCAGGCGACGGTCGAGAGTGCGAGCGTGGCGATGGCGACGCGGTCGCGCCAGAATGGCCAGGCGGCGAGGCCGACCGCAACCGACCGCTGGGGGACGCGCTGCACGGCGCCGACGACCGCGCGGGCCTGGACCTCCTCGGCGAAGGCGGCCTGGTCCAGCACGGTGATCGCGTAGGACGCCTCGCTGGTGACCAGGTAGAGGAGCTCCTCCGGCGCGCCGTGGGTCGAGTAGAACATCGTGTAGCCCACGCGCTTCACGTCCGCCGTGCCGACGTGGCAACCCCACCAGTTCAGCCCGCCGATGTCGGCGGTGTCGATCGTGCGGCCGGGGATCATGCGCTGGATGGAAGCGATGGGGACGACGACGCGGCGGAAGCCCCACTCAATCGTGAGGTTGTCGGAATCGATGACATAGGCGAGGGAGGCGACGCTATAGGTCCAGTTCGCGAAAGCGAGCGCAAGCACGGCCATGCCGACGGCCCCGACCCACGCGAGGAGGGTCTTGAACTCGGGCTCGGCGCCGATGGCGATGTTCGCGAGGATGCCCGCGAGGACCAGCGCCCAGGCCACGAAGCCGCCCCCGGTGATCACACCGAGGGCGCGCGGCGGCCGGAAGGCGACCGGTTCTAGCTCGTGACGCGTGCGCGTACCGGGGTGCACCAGTGGGCGTACTTCTGGCTCTTGCCGCGAATGGTGTCGTAGAAGAGGTCGCTGAGCTTCTTCGTGATCGGCCCCGGCGTACCATCGCCGACCTTGCGCCGGTCGACTTCGACGACGGGGGTGAGGTGGGCGGCGGTACCGGTCATGAAGACCTCGTCGGCGATGAAGAGCTCGGTGCGGTCGATCTCGCGTTCGACGGTCTCGATGCCGAGCTCCTCGCGGGCGAGCTCGATCACGCTGGCCGCGGTGATGCCTTCGAGCACGTTATCCGCGGGTGTGGGCGTGATGAGCTTGCCCTTGCGGATCATGAAGATGTTCTCGCCGCTGCCTTCGGAGACGTGGCCGTTCTCGTTGAGCATGATGGCCTCGTCGAAGCCGTTGAGGTTCGCTTCGGTCTTCGCGAGGGCACTGTTCACGTAGATGCCGGTGACTTTGGCGCGCGGAGGGATGCCGGTGTCCTGCACGCGGCGCCAGGTGCTGGTGTGGCAATGCGCGACTTCGGGCAGATAGGCCGGGAAGGGCGCGAGGAAGATCAGGTTGTCGACTTCGACGTTGTGGAGCCGGACGCCGAGCACTTCGCCGGAGAGGTAGACCATCGGGCGCAGGTACACGTCCTCGGTGTAGCCCGAGCGCTCGGTCAGCTCGACCGCGATCTCGCAGAGGCGGTCGACGGTGTCGGGCTGGTCCATCTTGAGGATCTTGGCGCTCTGGGCGAGGCGCTCCATGTGCTCGCGAAGGCGGAAGAGGTAGGCGGTCTGGTGCTCTTCGTTCCAGTTGCCGCGGATGCCTTCGAATACCGCAGTGCCGTAGTTGAAGGCGTGCGTCATCACGCCCAGCTTCGCCTGCTCCAGGGGGACGATCTCCCCGCGAAGGTACGCGTACGGTTGCGGCATCGGGTTCTCCTTATGTCCCGGTGAGTCCGGGCTCGGGCCAGTATACGGCGGGCCGCCGGTTCGGACATGCCTCGCCGGGCGTCAGCGCTTCTCCCCGAGGAAGGTCGGGTACTTGCACTCCGGCACCTCCGGCACCTTGTTCGCGAGGCGCTGGCGGACGTCGTCGTCGGGCATCGGGGGAGCTGTGGTGAGCAGCGACGTCGGCTCTTCGACGGCGTCTTCGAGATACTTCACGAAGCCGGCCTGCCAGTCCTGCAGGTCTTCGGGCGGCGTGACGGCCTTCATGTCGGCCGCGAAGTCTTCGACCACCTTCGCGATCTCGTCCGGGTCCGGCGTCGAAAGGACGGACTCCTGGTAGGCGGTAAGCCCGCTGCAAAGCGTCTTCAGGTACTCGGTGTCGGAAAGGGGCGTGCCGGTCGCCTGGGAGTCGCCGCCGCCGTCGCCGCCATCCGCGGTTTCGTCGTCATCGCCGCCGCCGCAGGCAGCCGCGACGAGGAGGACGGGCGGGAGCAGGGCGGCGGAGAGCCAGCGCAGTCTGAGCATGCTCGGATGCTAGCACCGGATGCGGTAAGGAGCGGGCGAGGTCAGAGCAGGACGCGCTTCGGCGCCGCGCCGGACTGGCGGCGCCAGTTCGAAACCAGGTAGCGCGTCTCGCCGCCCAGCTCGGTGGTTTCCATGCGGCAGCGGTCCCGGCCGGCCGCGAGCGCACGCGCGGAGGCAGCGTGCGCCTCCAGGGCGGCGGCGTCCGGCAGGTTGAACACGGCTTCGAACTCGCGGAGGGTGTCGCCCTGGACGGCGCCGAGCGTCAGCAGGAAGCCGAGGGCGAGCTCGGCCAGCCCGAGGTGGAAGTCGCGGTCGCCGAAGGTCATGAGCACGCGGTCGGGCGTGGATTCGTTCCCGGCGAGGAGCAGCGTGGTCCCGAAGTGCGAGAGCGCGAGGTCGCTGGCCTGGCGGTAGAGGGCGCCGAGCTCGGGCAGCGAGGCAAGGGACTCGGCCGAGCGGAAGGCGTGGAGGCGGAACTCCATGGCGTGCGCTTCGGGCGCCTGGGCGATGCCGCCGGTGTCGAGCCACCCCTGCCACTCGGCCGCGCCGGTGCGAAGGAGGGCGACCTCGGCGGCCAGGTAATCAGCGGCGGCGCGTACGAGCGGGAATGCGGCGGCGTAGTTGCCGGACTGGACCGCGTGGAGGGCCTGCTGGCGGCAGAGCCACGACCGCGACCACTGGCCCATGCCGGCGGCGAGCTGCTGCGTCCGGTGCTTCGCATCGGCTGAGGCGGCGGCGACCGCGCCCTCCAGCGTGAGGCCGTCGAGGATGAGCGCGGTATCGCCGCCAAGGACAAAGCCGGCCTGGCGGTAGGCGTCGGCGCCGGGCGCGCCCATAGGCGGTTTTGGCGCGGGCGTGGGATCCGGGGTGATGCGCGGCGGCGAGACTCTCATCGCGGGGAAGGGTAGCAGGGGTGGGGCTACGAGTGGACGACCCCTCCCCGGCGGTGACGCCGGAGCGGCGCCGCAGGCGCAGTCGCGCCCCTCGTGGGCGCTGGCGTCAGCCCAACGGCAGCCTCGCGGTAGCCCCGACGGAGGGCGGGAGCGCAGCAACCGCCCGGCTGGTGGCGCGAGGCGCGTCGCACGGCAGTGCAGCGGTGGCGTGTGGCGTGGTGCCGGAAGGGGGCAGCGCCGAGCTCAGGGCACACCTGCCCGTCCCTCATGGTCGGGCTACTGATGGCCGGCACGCCGGAAGTGGCAATCGAACACGCCCGACGACGGACAACGGCGAACGGACAAGTCAGCTCGGGTTCATCTGGCGCTGGTAGCCCTGGACCACGGGGTCGGCGAACCACTCGGCGACCTCGGGGGTGATCGCCTCCGGGATGGCGCGGGACATGTCGACCGCATGCATGGGGTCGTGCTTGCACCAGCCGCGCAGGTACTGGCCGAGCGGGAACTCGGCGGGCGGGCGGCGCGAATCGCCGCCGAACTTCATCGTCCTCGCGCAGTCCTCGTCCGTCAGCGCTGCGAGGTGCTGGCGCAGCTCGGCGCGAGAGGTGGCCGCTTCGGCGAGCAGCTCCTCCACGGTGCGCTCGCGGCGTTCCAGCACGCGGCGGTCGTTCCAGTTGTCGACGTCGAACCTGCCGCCGTCGCTGTCGCGGATGCCCGGGTCCTGGCCGGCGTGGACCGTCCGGAACATCTCGCCGACCGGGCCATCGATGGTCGCCAGGTGGGCGATGAAGTCGCGGACCTTCCAGGTGCTCTGGGGCACGTCGCGGTTGAGCTGCTCCTCCGAGAGCGAGCGGCAGAACTGCTCGAAACGCACGCGATGCGCATCGAGCTCGGCGATGACCTCGGACACGGTCGTGCTCATTCTTCGTCCTCCTCGTCCGGTTCCGGGAGGCGGTCGCCGTAGCGGTCCCGGGCTTCGGTTGCGAGCTTCTGCTGGCGGGCGAGCAGGGCCGGACGATACGTCATGTCGGCGTAGAGGATCCAGTTCAGGACCATCGGGTCGAGGCGCAGCTTCGGGAGCGCGTCGGCGAGGTCGAGGGAGTGCTCTTCGAAGTGCGGCAGCCAGGAGCGCAGGACGCCGCGGACGGTCCCCTGGCCCGGCACGACGCGGTCGAGCTGCTCGTCCGTGAGGTCTGCGGCGGCGGCGATGCAGCCGTCGCGGGCTTCGGACATGCGGGCGAGGATGTCGGGCAGCGGCATGTCCGCGGATTGCGCGGCGAACCCGGCGTTGCGCGCGTCCCGGTCGATGGGCGCGGCCTCCGCGGACGGTTCGGCGAGCCCGGGGATCGCCTGGGCGCTGGCTTCGAGGGCGAAGGCGAGGTGGCCGAGCACCTGCCGGACGGTCCATTCGCCGCCCGGGACGCGCGCCTCCAGCCCGCGCTTCCCGGCCATGGCGGCGACGTACTGCACGTTCGCCACGTCCAGGATGAGCTTGTCCGCGAAGGCGCGCATCTCGGGGGTCATGCGGACGTCCCGGGGCTCAGTGGCGGGTGCGCGGCGAGCGGCGGGCGCGGCTGGGGGCGGCCTTCGCACCCTCCGGGCGCGGCGCACGCGGGCCGAGCTGCTTGATCGCGTCCCAGCCGGCGTAGACGGCGCCCTTGCCGAGCTCCTGCTCGATCGCGAGGAGCCGGTTGTACTTGGCCGTGCGCTCGCTGCGGGAAGGGGCGCCGGTCTTGATCTGGCCCGCGCCCGTGGCGACCACGAGGTCGGCGATGAACGTGTCCTCGGTCTCGCCGGAGCGGTGGCTGATGACGGCGGTCCAGCCCGCGCGCTGGGCGGTTTCGACCGCCTCGAGGGTCTCGCTGAGGGTGCCGATCTGGTTCAGCTTCACGAGCACGCTGTTCGCGGCCTTCTCGCCGATGGCACGGCGGATGCGCTCCGGGTTCGTCACGAGGAGGTCGTCGCCGACGAGCTGGCACTGGTCACCGGCGCGGGCGACGAGCTTCGCCCAGCCCTCCCAGTCGTCCTCTGCGAGGCCGTCTTCTATCGAGCGGATGGGGTACTTCGCGATCCAGGAGGCCCAGTGGTCGACCATCTGGTCGCTGGTGAGGACGCGCTTCTCCTTCGCCAGGGCGTACTGGCCGTTGCCGAAGAGCTCGGTCGAGGCGGGGTCGAGGGCGATGACGGCGTCTTCGCCGGGCTTGTAGCCGGCGCGCTCGATCGCTTCGAGGACGACCATGACCGCGTCTTCGTTGCCCGGCAGGGAGGGCGCGAAGCCGCCTTCGTCGCCGACGCTGGTGGCGGCGCCGCGGTCGTGGAGCACGGCCTTGAGGGCCTGGTAGATCTCGGCGCCCATGCGGAGACCGTCGCTGAACGTCTCGGCGCCGACGGGCATGACCATGAACTCCTGGAAGTCCGTGGAGTCCTCCGCGTGCTTGCCGCCGTTGAGGATGTTGAACATCGGGACGGGCAGGCGGTGAACGTTGGGGCCGCCGAGGTAGCGATAGAGCGGCATGCCCACGGAATCGGCGGCGGCCACGGCGACGGCGAGCGACACGCCGAGGATGGCGTTCGCGCCGAGGCGGCCCTTGTTCGGCGTGCCGTCGAGCTCGATGAGGATGCGATCGACGGTGCGCTGGTCGGTCGCGTCGACGCCTTCGAGGGCGCGGATGATCTCCTTGTTCACGTTCGCCACGGCCTTGAGGACGCCCTTGCCGCCATAGCGCCGGGCATCGCCATCGCGGAGCTCGACCGCCTCGTGCGCGCCGGTGGAGGCGCCGGAGGGGACAGCGGCGGTGCCGATGGCGCCGTCCTCGAGGATCGCCGTCACTTCCACAGTCGGGTTGCCGCGGGAATCGAGGATTTCGCGGGCGGTCAGGTCCTGGATGAACACGGGGTACTCCTTAGCGAGCGTCCGCCCGATGGTTCGCGGCGGCGGCGGTATGGCGCAGGGCGTCGCTCAGCGCCGGACCTCCGGTGCGTCGCTCAGCGAAACGAGCGCATCGGGGCTTTCCAGGTAGTCGATGTAGAGGATGCCGTTGACGTGGTCGATCTCGTGCTCGAGGGCCTCGGCGAGGAGGTTGTCCTCCGCCTTGATCCGGACTTCCTTGCCGGTCGCGGGGTCGATGCCCTTGGCGAGGACCTTCACGGAGCGGGTGATCTGGCCGCGGAAGCCGGGCACGGAGAGGCAGCCTTCATCGAGGACGCGCTCGCCCGAGCGCTTCACGATCTCGGGGTTCACGAGCGCGAAGGGGTTGTCGTCGCCGACATCGATGACCACGACGCGGAGGCCGACGCCGATCTGCGGCGCGGCGAGGCCGACGCCGGGAGCGTCGTACATCGTCTCCCACATGTCTTCGATGAGTTTGTGGATGGAGCTGTCGATCGTGCGGACGCGCCGAGCTTTTTCGCGCAGGACGGGGTGGCCGGCGCGGACGATGGGGAGGA
Organism: Dehalococcoidia bacterium; assembly: GCA_020850615.1. Lineage (GTDB taxonomy): Bacteria > Chloroflexota > Dehalococcoidia > Tepidiformales > Tepidiformaceae > JADZEI01. The sequence goes on from JADZEI010000021.1 coordinate 63,014, forward strand.
TGGCCAATGCGGGTCTCCGGCGGATTCGGTGTGCGGCGCAACCGCGTGCGGTAGTGTACCGCGGAAGTGTGATATACCGCTTGCTTACGGACTTAGTGTCTCAGGTACACTAAGTCGGCGAGGGGCAGGGAGCCCGGGAAGGACAGCATGTGAGCATCCCGCGGGGATACCGGGTCATCGTCATCGGCAGCGGCATCGCGGGCCTGTTCGTCGCGCTGGAGGCGCGGCGGCTGGGCCCGGTCCTGGTGCTCACCAAGGGCAGCATCGACGACTGCAATACGCGCTGGGCCCAGGGCGGCATCGCCGCGGCCGTGGGCGCGCTCGATTCGGCCGAGCAGCACTACCGCGACACCATCGCCGCTGGCGCCGGGCTGGTCGACGAAGAAGCGGCCCGCGTGCTCACGACGGAAGCGCCCGGGCGCATCCGCGACCTGATCGCCTACGGCGTCGCGTTCGACGAAGTCGGCGGGGAGGTGGCGCTGGGGCGGGAGGCCGCGCATAGCGCCTCGCGGATCCTTCACGCGGGGGGCGACCGCACCGGGGCGGCAATCGAAACGGCGCTTTCGGGCGCGGCCCGGCTCCCCGGGATCACGATCCTGGACCACACGATCGTGACGCGGCTCGTCGTCGAGCGCGGCGCGATCACCGGCGTCGAAGCGGTAGACCTGGCGAGCGGCGGCGTCGAGGCGTTCGAGGCGCCGGCGGTGGTCCTCGCGACGGGCGGCGCCGGGCAGCTCTTTTCGCACACGACGAACCCGGAGGTCGCGACCGGCGACGGCGTGGCGCTCGCATACGACGCCGGTGCGGAGATCGGCGACATCGAGTTCTACCAGTTCCACCCGACGGCGCTGCGGTTGCGCGGCGGGCCGCCGTTCCTGATTTCGGAAGCGGTGCGGGGCGAAGGCGCGGTGCTGCGCAACGCCGGGGGCGAGGCGTTCATGCCGCGCTACCACGAGCTGGCCGACCTGGCCCCGCGGGACGTGGTGGCGCGGGCGATCACGGCCGAGATGCACGCAGCCGGGAGCGACCACGCCTGGCTGGACTGCACCGCGCTGCACATCGACCTCCCAGCGCGCTTCCCGGGCATCTTCCAGCACTGCATGGCCGCGGACATCGACATCCGCAAGGAGCCGATCCCGGTGGCGCCGGCGGCCCACTACATGATGGGCGGCGTGCGCACCGACATCTGGGGGCGGACGAACGTGGAGGGGCTGTTCGCAGTGGGCGAAGTGGCCTGCACCGGGGTGCACGGGGCGAACCGGCTGGCCAGCAACTCGCTCATGGAGACGGTCGTCTTCGGCAAGCGTGTGGTCGAACACCTGGCAGCGGACGGGTGGGCGGATTACCGCCCGCGGGAGGCGGAGGCCATCGCCCTCGCGGGCGGGCCGGCGCCTTCGCACGCCGAGCTGCAGCGGCTGATGTGGCGCTGCGCCGGCATCGAGCGCGCGGGCGGGCCGGGCGAAGCGAGCATGGGCGCGGGGCTCGCGGCGGCGACGGCGTGGCCCGACGCCCCGCCGGAGCTCACCCGCGAGGCGATCGAGCGGCGGCAGATGGCCACGGTCGCGCGGCTCATGCTCCATGCGGCGCTGCAGCGCACCGAAAGCCGCGGCGCGCACTACCGGCGGGACTACCCGGAGATCGACGACATCCACTGGAAGCGAAGGCAGGTGTTCCGGTATGCCGACTGACGAGGGAATGGAGCTGGCGATCGAGCGCTGTGTGCGTTCGGCGCTCGAAGAGGACCGCGCGCACGAGGACGCGACCACCCTCGCGACGGTCGATGCCGGGCTGCGCGGGCGGGCGGTGTTCCTGGCGAAGGCGGACGGCGTGGCCGCGGGCTTCGATGTCGCGGCCGAGGCGTTCCGGCAAATCGACCCGGCGTGCACGCTGACCCGCTTCGTCGCCGAGGGGCAGGCGTTCAGGAACGGGACCGAGATCACGGCGGTGGAAGGCCCCGTGCGCGCGCTGCTCCAGGCGGAGCGGACGGCGCTGAACTTCGTGCAGCGGCTTTCGGCCACGGCCACGCTCACGCGCCGTTTCGTGGACGCGATCGCCGGCACCGGCGCGGTCATCCTCGACACGCGGAAGACGACGCCGGGGCTGCGCGACCTTGAGAAGTACGCGGTGCGCTGCGGCGGCGGGACGAACCACCGGCGCGACCTCGCCGTGATGGCGATGATCAAGGACAACCACCGCGAGGCGCTGGCGCGGGAAGGGCGCTCGCTCGCCGACGGCGTGCGGGCGATCCGCGAGCGGCGCCCGGGCACGCCGGTCGAGGTGGAGGTCGATTCGCTGGACCAGCTGGAGGCGGCGCTCGAGGCCCGGCCCGAGTGGGTGCTGCTGGACAACATGAGCGTGGAGCAGATGGCCGAGGCGGTGAGCCGCTGCGCCGGCCGCGCAAAACTGGAAGCGAGCGGCGGCATCGGCATCGCGAACGTGCGGGCCATCGCCGGGACCGGCGTGGACGCGATTTCGATCGGCGCGCTGACGCACAGCGCCGGCTCGCTGGACATCTCGCTCGACCTGTCGTTCTGAGCTTCCCGCGGAGAACGGATGGCGCGGTCCGCGGGTTACCGGATGGGAAGCCATTGTGACGGTTCTGAGATAGATATTACGCACAGACCGTGGCAGCGCGCGGTCGCCGCTGGTATACCCTTGTCGCACACAGCTGAGCCCGGATTCCCACCGTTCCGCAGGGACGCCGCGTTCGCGTCCCCGGCGCAGAAAGGACAGGACGATGGACAATTCCCGCCAGGATCCGTTCCCTCCGCCCGTCACCGAACAGCCGGTGCCCCTCGCTCGCGCACAGGAGCCGCGAGCTGTCTGGGTGGTCGACTTGCGTTCCCAGCGCGTCGTGCGGCGCGACGAACCGCAGGCGCCGCTGGCAGGGGGCATGTCCCGCTGAGCACCACCACCGAAGAGGCGCACCCGGCGGCAACGTGCCGGGGCGGTGACGCATGAGCACCGCCCGGTACGCGCCGCCGCGCGCCACCTACCGGCTCCAGATGCACGCCGGCTTCACGTTCGCCGACGCGTGCGCGGTCGTGCCGTATCTGCGCGACCTGGGCATCTCGCACCTGTACCTTTCGCCGATCTCCGCGGCCCGGCCGGGGAGTGAGCACGGCTACGACGTCATCGACCACAGCAAGGTGAACCCGGAGCTCGGTGGGCTCGCGGGGCTCTACGAGCTCGGCGACGCGCTCATCGCGGCCGGGATGGGGCTCATCCTCGACATCGTCCCCAACCACGTCGGCATTGGCGGCGACAACCCCTGGTGGCGCGATGTCCTGCGCTACGGGCCGCGTTCGAAGTTCGCGCAGCACTTCGACATCGACTGGGAAGCGCAGCCGCAGATGGCGCGCGGGGTGCTGATCGTCCCGGTCCTGGGGAAGCCGTTCGGGCGCGCGCTGGAAGACGGCGAGCTCCGGCTCGACATCGACGGCGGCGAAGTCGTGGTGCGGTACTTCGACCACGTGCTGCCGATCAGCCCGCGGAGCTACGGCGAGATCTTCGGCCTGCTGCCGCCCGAGCTGCGGGGCGAGATGCGCGACCCGGCCGCCTTTTCGGCGCTCATCGACCTGCTCGACGAGCTGGGCCGCGCCGACCCCGCGCACAGCGAGACGCTGCTCGCGCGCTGGCGCGAGATCGTCGGCGAGGAGCCGGCCTTCGAGGCGTACGTGCGGGCGGCCCTTGATGGCATCAACGGCGAGCCTGGCAACTCGCCCAGCTTCGACCGGCTCGACCGCATCCTCCAGGAGCAGCACTACCGGCTCGCGGACTGGCGGATCTCCGGCGACGAGCTGAACTACCGCCGCTTCTTCGACGTGAACGGCCTCGCCGGCATCCGGGTGGAGCGCGAAGACGTGTTCGATGACGTGCACCGGCTGCTGTTCCAGCTCGTGGAGCGCGGCATCGTGACGGGCGTGCGGGTGGACCACGTCGACGGGCTATACGACCCGCCGGCCTACCTGGCGCGGCTGCGCGCGGGGCTACAGGCGGCTGCGGCTGCCCACACCGAGTTGCCCCTGCCGATCTATGTCGAGAAGATCCTCGAAGGCGACGAAGAGCTCCCGGGCGACTGGCCCGTGGCGGGCACCACCGGGTACGAGTTCATGGCCGTGGTCGATGGGCTGCTGGTGGACCCGGGCGGCCGCAACGCCATGGAAGGGACGTTCCGGCGGTTCACGGGGCTGCGGATGCGGCTCGACCAGGTTTCGTACGAGGCGCGGGTGCAGGTCGCGGAGGCGGCGTTCGCGGGTGAGATCAACGTGCTCGCCTACCAGCTGCACCGGATCGCGCAGCGCCACCGCCTGCACCGGGACAACACGCTGCGCCAGCTGCGCTCTGCGATCCGCGCGGTGCTCGCGAGCTTCCCGGTCTACCGGACGTACCTCGGGCAGACGGAACAGAGCACGGCCTACCTGCGGTTCGCGATGGAGCAGGCGCGGGCGCGGGAAGTGCGCGTCTCGGACGAGGCGTTCAACTTCCTCGCGGAGGTACTCCTGCTGGAGGCGGAGGTCGAGGACGAGGAGCAGGCCCGGCGGGTGCACTTCCGGCGCCGGTTCCAGCAGATCTCCGGGCCGGTGATGGCCAAGGGGTTCGAAGACACCACGCTCTACCGCTACAACCGCATGGTCTCGCTCAACGACGTGGGCGGAGAGCCGGGGCGGTTCGGTCGCACACAGGCGCAGGTGCACCAGTGGATGGCCGAGCGGAGCCGCACCTGGCCGCAGGGCATGCTCGCCAGCTCGACCCACGACACCAAGCGCAGCGAAGACGTGCGCGCGCGGCTGGACGTGCTCTCCGAAGTCCCGGACGAATGGCGCTCGGCGGTCATCGCCTGGCAGCGGATGAACGACCGCCACCGGACCGACCTGAACGGCGATTCCGCTCCCTCGCCGAACACGGAGTACTACCTGTACCAGGCGCTGGCGGGGACATGGCAGAACGGCGGCCCCGATGCGGAGTACCGCGAGCGCATGCGGACGCACATCACCAAGGCCATGCGCGAGGCGAAGGTGGAGACCAGCTGGGTGCGCCCGGACGAGGAGTACGAGGCCGCGGTCCTGCGGTTCACCGACCGCATCCTCGATGGGCGGCGGTCGCGGGCGTTCGTGCGGAGCATGGGCGCGTTCGTGCAGCGCATCCGCCCTGCCGGCGCCTGGAACGGGCGCACGGCGCTGGTGCTCAAGGCGCTCGCCCCGGGCATGCCGGACTTCTACCAGGGCACCGAGTGGGAAGCGCTCACCGTGACCGACCCGGACAACCGGCGCCCGGTCGACTTCGGGGCGCTCACGGCCGCGCTGGCGCACATCCCTGTAGCTGCGCCGGGTCCGGCCGAGCTGCTCACGCCGGGTGGCAAGCTCTGGCTCACGCGCGCGCTCCTGGGCATCCGCGCGCACTTCGCGGATGTGCTCACCGATGGCGCCTACGTGCCGGTCGAAGTCACGGGCGGCGCAGCGGCGCACACGTTCGCGTTCATGCGCGAACAGGGCGGGCGGCGGCTCCTCGCCGTCGTCCCGGTGCACGTCGCGCACCTGCTCGGCGATGACGGCGTCCCGCGGGACGCATGGGCCGGTGGGCGGCTGGCGGCGCCGCCGGGCCGCTGGCGCGAGCTGCTGACCGGCAAGGACGTGAAGTCCGAAGACGGCGGCATCCCGCTGACGTGCGTGCTCGACGACCTGCCGATCGCGGTGCTCGCGCAGGAGGATGGGGGTTGAGCGGCGAACCCCCGTGGCAGGGCACGCTCGGCGCGAGCCCGGGCCCCGACGGGACGCCGTTCCGGGTGTGGGCGGACCGCGCCGGACTCGTGGAGCTGGCGATCGAGGGCCGCGAACCGGTGCCAATGACCCGCGAGGGCGAGTACTGGACCGCGTCCGTGGGGGGGGAGCTCGCCGGGGCGCGCTACCGCTACCGCGTGGACGGCCAGGCGTTCCCGGACCCCTGCTCGCGGCGGCAGCCGGAGGGCGTACACGGACCGTCGGAGGTGGTGGACCCGCGCGCGTTCGCCTGGAGCGACAGCGGCTGGCGGCCGCCGGCGATCGAGGAGCTGGTCATCTACGAGGCGCACATCGGCACGCTCACGCCGGAAGGGACGTTCGCGGCGGCCGCGGGGCAGTTCGCGCGCCTGCGGGAGCTCGGAGTCACCGCGATCGAGGTCATGCCGATCGGGGCGTTCCCCGGCCGCCGGAACTGGGGCTACGATGGGGTCGCGATCTACGCGCCGGCGGAGCCCTACGGCGGGCCCGAGGGTTTCCGGCGGTTCGTCGACGCGGCCCACGGCGCGGGCCTCGCGGTCATCCTCGACGTGGTTTACAACCACCTGGGGCCCGACGGGAACTACACCGGCGCGTATTCGAAGCAGTACCTGACCGGCCGGCACCACACCCCCTGGGGCGACGCGCTCAACTTCGACGACGACGGCGCGGCGCAGGTGCGGGCGTTCTTTCGCGAGAACCTGCTGCACTGGCTGCACGAATACCACGTCGACGGCTTCCGGCTCGATGCGACGCACGCGATCGTGGACGACTCGTCGCGACATTTCCTCGCCGACCTCGCCGAGGCGGTGCACGCCCACCCGCGCGACGGCCATGTGCCGTGGCTCATCGCCGAATCGAACGAAAACGAGGTGCGCTACCTGCGTCCGCTGTCCGGCGGCGGCTTCGGGTTCGATGGCGTGTGGGCGGACGACTTCCACCATGCCGTCCGGACGATGGTGACGCGCGGCCGCGAAGGATACCTCGGGAGCTACGCCGGTTCGGCCGGGGAGCTCGCGCGCACGATCGAGCAGGGGTTTCTGTTCGAAGGGCAGGAGGACCCGTTCAGCGGAGAGCCGCGGGGCACCCAGGCGCGGGAACAGCCGTGGCGGCAGTTCGTGTACTGCATCCAGAACCACGACCAGGTGGGGAACCAGGCGCTCGGGCTGCGGTTGCACCACCTGGCCGGCGTGCCGGAGGTGCTGGCCGCGACCGCGCTGCTCCTCCTGCTCCCGCAGACGCCGATGCTCTTCCAGGGGCAGGAGTTCCTCGCCTCGACGCCGTTCCTGTTCTTCACCGACCACAACGCGGAGCTCGGGCAGCTGGTCACGGAGGGGCGGCGCAAGGAGTTCGAGGGGTTCTCGGCGTTCCAGGACCCGGCAATGCGCGAACGCATCCCGGACCCGCAGGCGGAGGCGACGTTCGCGGCAAGCGTGCTGCGCCTGGAGGAAGCCTCGCGCGGGATCGGTGCGCTCGCGCACGAGTACCACCGCGACCTGCTCACGCTCCGGCGCGAGGACCCGGTGCTGCGGGCGGCGCGAAGCGGCCGGCCGGCCCTGCGCATGTGGACGAGCGGCAAGGCAGTCGTGGTCGAAGTGAGCGCGGGCGGCGGGCGGCGCTGGATCGCGGTCAACCTCGGCGACCGGGACGAGTGCGTGGCGGTCGAGGGGCTGACGGCGCTGAACGGCGTGCTGATCAGCTCGGACAGCGTGCGCTACGGCGGGTTCGGAGCGGAGCCGCGCCTGCGCGGCGGGCTGCTCGAAGTGCCCGGGCGGACCGGATCTCTCATCCATTAGTCGGATGCCCCGGCGGCGAGGCGCGCCTAGAATCGCGGGCCATGGTGAAGGTGACTCGACGGCCAGAACGCGACCGGTCCACGGCGCAAACCCCGGGGATGCGGCGCGAAGCCGGGATCTCCGACAAGCTCACGGGTTCGAACGGGCTCTGGATGGGCACCGCCGTCAACGAACCGGGCGCACGTTCGGGGGCCCACCACCACGGGGCGAGCGAATCCGGGATCTACATCCTCCGCGGCCGGGTGCGGTTCCGCTGGGGCGAGCGGCTGGAGAACGTCGTCGACGCGGAGCCGGGCGACTTCGTCTTCGTGCCGCCCTACGAGGTCCACATGGAAGAGAACCTGGACCCGAACGGCGAGGCGGAGCTGCTGCTCGCGCGGAACACGCAGGAAGCGATCGTCGTCAACGTGGCGGACCCGCGCGACGGGTAGGCGCTACGGCGTATCGCGGGCGACATCGCCCGGGGCCGGGCGAAGGCGCGCGCGGAGCGTCTCGACCAGCTGGCGGTAGTCAGCCAGGTCCGCGCGGCTAAAGCGAAAGATGCGCGAGGCGGGGAGCCGCTCCTGGCGGAGGAACACCGCGAGCCCGCCGATGATCGCGGTCCCGTAGGCAATGGAGCTCGCGAGGGCGGCGCCGTTCACGCCCAGCGCGGGGACCAGGAGCGTCGCCAGCCCGATATCCACGACCAGGCCGGTGCCGGCGACCACCGCCGCCACCCATGGCAGGCCGCGCTGGTAGGTGTAGAACCCCGAGAACGACTGTGCGAGCCCATAGAGCAGCACGCCGGGCACGAGGAAGCGGAGCGCGTTCGCCATCCCGTCGTAGTCCGGGAAGAGGATGAGCTGGACGAGGTCGGCGCCAGCGAGGAGCACGACGCAGAGCACGCCGAGCAGGACGATTGTGTGGCGCATGACGCGGGCGGTGAGCTCGGCCGCCTCCGGCCGGGTGAGCGACCCCACGCGCGCGTACATGGCGAGCGCGAGGGATCCGCTGACCTGCCAGATGGACTCGCCGATGTAGACGGCCTGGGAGTACGTCGCGACGCCGTCGTCGCCTTCGAAGTGACGCACTACGAAGAGGTCGGCGCGGTAGTTGAGGTAGGAGATGCCGCTGGAGAGCCCGGCGAGCAGCGCGAACCGCACGACGGTCGCGGCCAGCGCGCCTTCGAAGCGCATGCCGGCGAAGAGCTGCCCGGCGCCGGTGAGGGTGAGCAGGATGAGCGCGGCCCACTGACCGGCGGCGTAGGCCGAGAGGGCGCCTGCGGGCGAACGCTGGTCCAGGGCGAGGAACGTGACGGCGATGAACACGAGCGAGAGCAGCGGCGGCAGGACGAGCGCGACGTTGTAGCGGACGAGCGAGCCCCGCCCGAGGAACACGCCAGCGGCGACGCTGTTGAGGATCACCGCCGCTCCCGCGGCGCCGGCGGCCGCCGCGAGCCCCCCGCCATCGCCGCCGAGGCCCGCGCCGACGCCGATACCGATGCCGATGGCCGCGAGCCCGAGCACGCCCGCGGGGATCGCGCCGCCGAGGAAGGCGGTGCCGGCCGGCCGGCGCTGGTTCGAGACCTGGTAGGCCACCGCAGCCGTCAGCCCGCCGGTGACCGCGTTGAGGATGCCGACAACCGTGAGCGCGAGGACGAAGCGGCCGTACTCGGCTTCTTCCAGGAGGCGGGAGGTGAGGACGACGGTGGCGAGGGCCACCGCGAGGTTCATCCCGCGGAAGAGGAAGGCGACGATGCCGCCGAACGCGATGGACATCCGCCCCATGCTACGACGGGAGGTGCCTACGGGCCGGGCAACGAAAAAGGGATGGCCGGTGGGCCATCCCCTTCGCTGGTGACTGTTGCCGGGAGCTCGCTAGGAGCCGAAGGCGTTGTAGAGACCGTCGTTGTCGCCGGGCTGGAGGTCCGTGGTGACGTCGGCGATCGCGATCACCGGGACGTCGCTGGTCACGGTCATACCACCCCAGAGGCAGGCCGGGTTCGCACCGAGACCGTTGTTGCTGTTCGCGTTCTGGTAGAAGACGAACGAGCCGGTGACGGCGAAGGTCGTGGTGTAGGTGGCGGCGCCGGAGCAACCGGGCGCAGCAGAGGTCGGGTCGTTGATCGTCGTCAGGGTGACGTTGGCCGTGCCACCGCCGGGGACGGTGATGCTGACCCAGCTGTTATAGCCGCAGAGCGCGCCCTGCGCTTCGCAGGTGGCGTTGTTGCCATAGGCGCGGCGGAAGATGAGCGGGAGCTTGGCCGTGGTGGTGGCGCGGTCCGTCGGCACGCCGTTGACCGCGGTGTAGAGGTCTTCGTCGATGTAGCTGCCCGGCGCGGTCATCTTCGCACGGAAGAGGACGGCGGCGATGGGCTGGTCGGAGGTGATGGTAGCGGCGCCGATGAAGCCTTCAGGGATGCCACCGTCGGCTTCGTAGACGCTGTGGTTCGCCGTGCCGTTCGCCGGGATGGTGCGGTTGACCGTGTAGGTCTGGCCGCCCTGGCTGCGGTAGGTGATGGTCGCGTTGGCGGCGGTGCCGTTCGGGTTCGACATCAGGACCTGGCTGTAGTAGCCGTCGAGCTTGAGCGCGAGCGGGATCGAGATGGTCGTGCCGAGGTCGTCGCTGGCCGGGCTGCCGGTGTCGACGATGAAGCCGTCGTAGGAGCCGAGCTTGCGCGGGCCGCTGGTGAGGTAGGCATCGACGCCGACGGTGACCGGGGCGCCGGTGCTGGTGACAGTCGCGGCCATCAGGCGGCCGGCCGTGGCGGCAGGCATGGCCTGGGTGGCCTCGGCGGTCACGGTCTGCGGGCCAAAGGCAATCTGGCCGCCGACCGGGATCGGGTGACCCGTCGCGCAGCCGCTACCGCCCGTGCCGGCGTCCGTGGTCCCGCCGCCGCCGACGTAGGCGTAGGCGATGGTGACGCAGGCGGTGGCGCTACCCGTGTTCGCGATGGCGAAGCGGGTGTTGTAGGTGTTGTCGAGGTTATTCGAGATGTACGGAAGCGTGACCACGCTGCCACCGGTCGGGTAGGCGTTGTGGATCGAGTACGACTTCCGGCCGGTGCCGGCCTGCTCGATGTCGCGGACGAGCAGCGCGTTGATCGGCTGGTCGCTGGAGAGCACGCCCACGCCGCGGAAGCCGGGCGTCAGGCCGGTGTTGATGGCCTGGGCGAACGTGCGCGTACCACCGGGCGGGACGTTGGTCTCGACCTTCGAAGCGGAAGGCACGAGGACGCCCTGCGGGGTGTAGATGTCCATGGCGATGGTTGCCGCGGCAGTGCCGTTGTTCTGGGCAATGACGCTGGTGTTTTCCTTGCTGTTCGGGAGCAGCGCGGGCAGCACCTGGTTATACGGCAGCTTCTCGGCCGTGAGGTTGTCGCGCAGGCCCGACTTCGCACCGGCATCCTGGGCCACGACGGCGGCCAGGGCCAGCGCACCAAGCGCAGCCGCGAATGCGACGGATTTGAATCGTACTCGCTCCATTAGCACACTCCTCATCGTTCCGAAGTGTCGTTTGGGCTCCACATCCGGTCAACGAAGGCGAAGCAATGCGGCCATGACGGCTGTAAACGCTGTGTAACTTTTGGCTGGGCGGGTTGGCGCGTCAGGAGAACTCGTTGAGCGCCTGGAACACCAGGACGAGCGCCACGGCGGTGCCCACCATCGACATCACGAGCCATCTGCCATTCATGGACGCATTGTCGCAGAGTCACGTGACTGCCGCTCCTCGACGCATGGGCGGAAAACCCGGGGCGCATGGGGCAGTCTGTCACATGGGAGCGAGGGCTGTCATCCACGTTATGGAGGGCAGCCCCGAAATCGCGCCGGGGAGCGCCGCGGCCCGCCACGCCTGCAGCCCGGGCAGCTCCTAGAACGCGTCCCGCATCTGGATGATGGCGGGGCCGCCGATGACGACCATGATCGTCGGGAAGATGAAGAAGACCAGCGGGAAGACCATCTTGATCGGCGCCTTCATCGCGGCTTCTTCCGCCCGCTGACGGCGCTTCGTCCGGATCACGCCGGTCTGGACGCGGATGACGGACCCGATCGAGATGCCCATGGCCTCGGCCTGGACGATGGCGTTCACGAGCTGGCGAAGCTCGTCGACGCCGATGCGCTCGGACATGTCGACCAGCGATTCGCGGCGGCTGCGGCCCATCGAGATCTCCCGCATGGTCCGGGTCAGCTCGTCGGCGAAGGGGCCCTTCACCTTTTCGATGACGCGGTTGAAGGAGGCGTCGATGCCAAGGCCCGCCTCGACCGAGGCCGTGATCAGGTCGAAGGCGTCGGGGAGGGACTTCCAGACCTCCTTCTGGCGGCGCTTGATCTTGCCCAGTAGCCAGATGCGCGGGCCATAGATGCCCATCGCGAAGGTCACGCCATAGGCGATGAACAGCGTCTTCGGGGGCTGGCCGGAGCTGGCCATGAGCGCCGTAACGGCGATGGGCAGGATGCCGGCGCTGAACCCGACGATGAGGAGAAAGTGCCCGGGCTTGAGGCGCAGGCCGGCCTGCGTGATCGCCTTCTCCATGCGCTCCGACATCGTCGACGGGAGGACCGCGTTGAGGCGGGCCGTGACGTTGCGGACGATGGGCCGGATGACGCGGACGGTGAAGGCGGCGTCGGGATCGGGGAGGGCGTCGCGGCCGGGGCGGCTGTAGCGGAGGCCGCCGAGGCGCGTGCCCATCGGGTCGTCGCCGGCCTGGCGATAGAGCAGGCCGTAGGCCATGAGGGTCACGGCGAGGAAGGTGCCGAAGGCGATCATGAGCTCCATGGCTAAACCTCGATGTTCACGATCTTGCGGATGACCATGAAGCCCAAGAACTCCATGAAGGCGGCGCCGCCGAGCATCATGTGGCCCCAGCTGTCGGTGAACATCACCTTCATGAAATCAGGGCTGATCACGAAGAAGACGGCGCCGAGGCCGATGGGGATGCCGCCGATCACGTAGCCGGTCATGCGCTGCTGGGAGGTGAGGGTGTTGATCTCGCCGCGGATCCGTTCGCGTTCGCGCATGGTGTTGGCGACGTTGTCGAGGATCTCGGCGAGGTTACCGCCGACGGAGCGCTGGATCATGATGGCGGTGATGACGATGTCAAAATCGGGCGAGCCGACGCGTTCGTTGAGGGAGGCGAGGGCCTGCTCGACGCTGGCACCCATGGCGGTATCGCGCATGGTGCGGCGGATCTCGACGGAGATGGGCGCGGGGAGCTGGTCCCCGGCGGATTCCATCGCCTGGAGGAGGCCGAAGCCGGCGCGCAGGCCGCTGGCGAGCATCTGGAGGAGCTCGGAGAGCTGCGCCTCGAGCTTCTTGCGGCGGCTGTTGATGCGGCGGCTGAGCCACATGCCGACGGCAAGGTAGCCCACCGGCGCGCCGAGCAGGCCGAGCTGCGGCAGCGGCAACACGAGCATGAGCATCGCCGCGATGGCGATCGCCACGACGACGCGCAGGATGAAGAACTCGCGGACGTTGAGCGTGAGCCCGGCGCGCTGGAGGTCGACGGTCCATTTCTGGACGACGTTGGCGGAGACGAGGTTGATGCCGCCGAAGTTCAGGCTGGCGCGTTTGCGCAGGCTGAGCCCACCCTGGGGCGCGGTCGCGCTGAGCTTCTCATCGAGCCCGCGGATGCGGGAGAGACGCTCAGCGGCGCCGGCGCCGACCGAGGCGAAGCCGGTGAACCAGAGCGTCATCGTCGTCGCGAAGACGCCGAGGGTGACGGCGGCGAGGGCGGCGATGATCATCGCTGCACCTCCGGGCGCTCCGGGGCGGGCGGGGCGAAGAGGTGGGGCCCCAACTCGATCCCGGCCAGCTTGAACTTGGCCACGAACGACGGGCGGATACCGGTCGGGAGCATCCGGCCCTGCACCTTGCCGTCTTCGTCCACACGGTCCAGCTTGAACAGGAAGATGTCCTGGAGGGTGATGGTGTCACCTTCCATGCCGCTGATCTCGGTCACGTGCGTGATCTTGCGGGAGCCGTCCTGGAGGCGGCTGACCTGGATGAAGACGTGGATGGCGGATGAGATCTGCTCGCGGATGGCGCGAGCGGGCAGGTCCATGCCGGCCATGAGGACCATGTTCTCGAGGCGGGCGATGGCGTCGCGCGGGGTGTTCGCGTGGACGGTGGAGATGGATCCATCGTGGCCGGTGTTCATGGCCTGGAGCATGTCGAAGCACTCTTCGCCGCGGACCTCGCCGACGATGATGCGGTCGGGGCGCATGCGGAGGCAGTTCTTGACCAGGTCGCGCTGCTTGATCTGGTTCTTGCCTTCGACGCTGGCGGGGCGTGCTTCGAGCGTGATGATGTGGTCCTGCTGGAGCCGGAGCTCGGCCGGGTCCTCGATCGTGATGATCCGCTCGGTGTTGGGGATGAACGCGGAGAGGGCGTTCAGCATCGTCGTCTTACCGGTGCCGGTACCGCCGCTGATGATGATGTTCAGGTGCGCGCGGACGCACATGGCCAGGAACTCGGCGGTGGCTTCGCTCATCGAGCCGACGGCGATCAGGTCGGCCATGCGCATCTTGTCGGCGCGGAACTTTCGGATGGTGATGCTGGGCGCCTTGGGCGAGGCCGGCGGGATGGTGATGTTGACGCGGGAGCCGTCGGGCAGGCGGGCGTCGACCATCGGGCTGGATTCGTCGATGCGGCGGCCGAGCGGCGCGACGATCCGCTCGATGATGCGCATGACGTGCTGCTTGTCGCGGAAGCGGGCAGGGCTGCGGAAGATGCGGCCTTCCTGCTCGTAGTAGATCTTGTCGATGTCGTTGACCATGACTTCGGAGACGGACGCCTCGCGAAGGAGCGGTTCGAGGGGGCCGAGGCCGAGGACTTCGTCGGCGACGGCATCGAGGAGCTCGTCGCGGCTCATGCCGCCGAGCTGGAGCGCTTCCTGGGCGATGAGCTCGCGGGCGGCGCGCGTGACGGCTTCGCGCTGCTGCTCGATCGGCAGGCCTTCGAGCGACCCGTGCTCGAGCTCTTCGATGAGGAGCTCGTGGAGGCGGATCTTCGTCGCCTCAGCGGTTGGATTGCCGCGGGCGGGGTCGGCTTCGGGGCGGCGGCGCGGGCCGGGGGCGGGCTGCGCCGGCGGCGGCACCTGGGCGGCAGGGCGCTCCGGGCGGAGGGCGCCGGAGGGCGGCAGCTTCGGGCCATCGGGAGCGGGCGCCTGGCGGCGGGGCTCGATGTCTTCGGCCGCGCCCCAGCCGCTGCGGGCCTGGGACGAGAGCTGGCCGGAGGGGCGCAGCTTCGGGGGCTCGGCGCCCGGGGGATGGGCAGCGGGCGGGGCGGCCCTGTTTTCGGGGCCGGGCCCCTGCGGGGGGACGGCGTTCAAGCGCCGGCGGACACCGGACCAGCCAAAGGGCCGTTCGCCATCCGTGCCAGTGCGTTCGAGGTCATCAGCCATCGCAGGGCTCCTCCGGGGTCACGCCGGTCAGGCGCTCTTCTTCATGAAGGGGCGGAACATCTTGCCGAGCCCGCCACTTCCCTTCTTCTGGTTCTTCGACCGGTTGCGCACGCCGGCAAGGGCACGCGCCATTTCGCGGACTTCGAGCGAGACCTTGCTGTTCGGGCGGCTCATCACGATCGGGCGGCCGAGCTGGGCAGCCTTCATGACTTCGTTGTCCTGGGGGATGCGCCACCAGAGCGGCGCATCGAGGGTGCGCTCGACGTCCTTCTCGCGGACACCGGTGTCCATGCCGGCGCGGTTGAGGACGACCTTGATCCGCTCCTCGTCGTTGCCGAACCGCTCGTGGAGCATTTCGAGGGCGAGGACGGTGTCCTTGATGCTCGCCATGTCCAGGGTGGTAACGAGCAGGATCATCGTGCCGACTTCGATGGCGGCGGCCACGATTTCGTTGAACGTGCCCGGCGTGTCGAGGATGACGAAGTCGTGCGTCTGGGCGAGCACGTCGACGACGTCGCGGATGTGGCGGGCGCTGAGGTTGCGCCAGTCGCTCGGCCGGGTGGGGGCCGGGAGGATGCGGACGCCGGATTCGTGCTGGACCAGGTAGTCCTTCAGGGTCACGCGGTCGACGTTGTCGAGATTGCGGGCGAGGTCGGCGATGGAGCGCTCGACGGGGATGTCCATGGTGATGGCGACATCGCCGAAGCGCGTGTCCATGTCGACGAGGGCGACGGTCTGGTGGGCTTCGCCGGCGAGGGCGACGGCGAGGTTCGACGAGATGGTCGTCTTGCCGATGCCACCCTTGGCCCCGAAGACGGTGATGATCGTGCCCTGGGGGATGGGGTCTTCCAGCTCGCCCCGGCGGCGTGCCGCCTCGCGCTCCTTCTTTTCGAGGACGCGGATGACGGAGGCCTCGACTTCCTCGGGGTTCAGCGGCTCCTGGAGGTAGTCGGAGGCGCCGGAGACCATGGACTGGCGCATGAGCCGGATGTTCGCCTCGGTGGAGAAGACCACGATCGGGAGGTCCGGCATGCCGTCGTTCAGGCGGGAAAGCGTCTGGACGGGGCGCACGAGCGGCTCCTCGATGCGCATGAGGATCACATCGGGCCGCATCTGGTACGCGAGCGTGAACGCTTCGACGCCATAGCCGGCACTGGCAATGACGGCGAAACCCAGCATGCTCAGCATCTTCTGGATTTCGGCACTGCTTTCGCGGTCGGGGTCGACCACTATGATTTGCGGCACCCTCGCCATCTTCGTCCTCCCACCATCTCCCGGTCTGCGGGGTCGTTCCTCCACTGCGGGCCGGTCCGGGACCAGGGTGGACCGGCCACTGCGTGGGTTATCGGCTTACTTCTTGGTGTTGAACACCTCGTCGAGCGACCAGGTCTGCTGGCCGTCGATGCTCTTGGTGTCGCCCTTCTGCCGCGGCAGAATGCGGTACTGGCCCTGGCTGTCATCCATCGCATCGATGATCGCGATCTTCGCCGCGAGGTCCGGGGCGAGCGCGAGCGTGATGGAGATGGAGGTCTCGAACGTTTCGCCGTCGCCTTCGTCTTCGGTGGCGGTGCTGACGGCGGGGTCGGGGTTCGTGCCGGCTTCGGTGCCGGCAGCTGGCGTCGTGCTGGCGCCAGGCAGGCTTTCGACGCCGACGACCTTGCGGACGAGGCGCTGGCTGACGGCAAGGACTTCGACGTCCTGGGCCATGAGGCCGGCGATGATGTCGGGCTTCTCCTGGCCGGTCAGCGGATCGATCTTGATCAGGGTGGTGATGCCGAGGATGTCGACGCGGTCACCCGGCTGGGGCAGGCCGGCGGCGATCCAGGCTTCGTGCGGGACCATGAGCGAGAGCGCGCGCATGTCCTGCGGGATCTTGTAGGCGATCTCGTCGGCGGTGGCGTACGAGGTGAGCTTGGCTTCGATCACCTGTTCGCCGGCGAAGATCGGGGCGGTCGCGACCTTGCCCTCGACGTCGTCCTGGGTGGTGAAGCGGCCCTGGAGGAGGCCGTTGGCCGGGATGGTGCGCATCTCGAGCGCACCGCGTTCAATCTTCTCGCCGGCGGCGATGTCCCGGACGACGACCACGACGGACTCTGCGCCTTCGCCGGCGCCGAGCTGTTCGCTGAGGTCCTTGCCTCCGCCTTTGGAGCTCAGGAACGCGAACATGAGGGCCGCGCTGAGGATGCCGAAGAGGAGGGCGAGCATGAGGACGCCCTTGTTCCGGCTCGAAGATGCCGCTGCGGTGCTGGTAATTGAACGTGCCACGTGGGTACTCCTCCCCTTGCTATATCGGCCACCCGGTGGCCGTGCCGCAGATCACTGCTCCGATTCCTTCACCGTTTGCCTTCTTGACAGCGAAGCGGCCGCTTTACGGCGGCCGCTTCGTGTGTGTTGCGCCCGGCCGGGGTTATTCGGTGAGGGCGATGTGGGTCTTTGCGGCGATCGCCTGGAAGGCATCGTCGAGCTGGGCGGTGGTTGGCGCTTTGAAGTACTCGCCTCCGCCGCGTTCGGCTATCTCCTCGAGGACGCAGTCGACCACGCCGTCGCCGAGGCCAATGGTGTAGACGATGATGTCGGCGTTGCCGGCCACGGTGGCCTGGCTATAGGCGTCGGACATCGGTTGCGTCGTCGTCCCACACGAGGTCGGTGTCGACCCGGTGGCCTGCGTGCAGCTGGGGCTTTCGTAGCCGTTGGTGCAGCGGTTCGTCGGCACACCATCGGTGAGGAGGACGAGCACGCGGACCGCGTTGGGGCGTTTCCCGGCGCCGTCCAGGATTGCCCGGCCGCGCGCGAGCCCGTGGGCGATGTTCGTGCCACCGTTGGGCACGAGGATGCTATCGAGCGACGAGTTCAGCGTGCCCCAGTTGTTGCTGAGGCCCTGGACGATGGAGCCATCGGACGAGTACTCGGCGAGGCCGATCTTGTCGTAGCTCTGGTTGAAGAGCGAGACGAAGTACTTCGCGTTGTCGATGGCGGAGTCGAACGGCTGGTGTGGGCCGTTGGTGCTGGTCGTCGGGTTGTTGTACGACGCGTTCTGGCAGTACCCCTGGGAACCGTCGGCGCTGCGGAGCGCCCAGACCTCCGCGTCCGCCGCGTGGCTTGTCGCAACCGTACTGGTACCGGCGTAGTTGTTCGTGCGGGCGCGTTGCACCGTGAGCGTGTCGCCCGAGATGCTGGTGATGCGCATGAGCTCGTTGTCGATTCGGATCATCCCGGAACGGGCGCTACCGCCACCGTCGGGGTCACGCTCGTAGTAGCGGCTCGACGAATCCCAGCTGGACCCGAAGTTGGTGCGGTTCGTGCTCGAAGACGTGCTCTTGAAGATGCTGGCGTCGGTGAGCGTGATGCTCGTCGTCGTCGCGTTGATCGCGCTGGCGAGCCGCGGGAAGTCGCCGCCGGATGGCGATGCCCGCCCGGGGCTCATCACGAAGATGTTGGTTGTGCTCTCGGTCTGCGGGTAGCTGGTAAAGCACATGGACCCGGAGATGTCGAGGACGACGGCGATGTCGAGCACCTGGGATGCGGCGGTGCCTTCGGCGCTGACGTGCCAGGAATCGATGCCGAAGATCTTCGCGAACCAGGTGGGGATGTCGGCGTCGCCTTTCATCTTGATCGCGCGGTTGCCGCTCGGATAGGAGACGACGAACGAGACGTTTTCGCCCTGGCTCTGGATGAAGCCGCTGTTGGCATCCCAGTACATCTCGGCGTACATCGCGGCTTCGGCCTGGCCGTTGGGCATGCTCTGGGCGCCGGCGAGCACGGCGGCATCGACTGCAGCCTGCATCTGCGTGCGCGCCCAGACGTAGCGGCCGACGTCGATGGACATGGCGGTCAGGCCAACAAAAGCCATGACACCTGCCCCGAAAAGGACAAGGGCCTGGCCATCGTGCGCCCGGATGCGGTGGACGAGCTTCCTGAACATAGTGGTCCCTTCCTGGCTGGCGGTGAGGCTATTCCAACCGCATGGAAGATGTTGACGAGATGGTGGGCGAGGAAATGGAGCTGCCACCGATGAGGGCCATGATCCCGCCGATAGGTGTGACGAACTCGAAGTCGTAGTCGACGGTGATCGTGACCTGCGAGCCGCGGGGGCCCTGGATGTTGACCGGCGTCAGCGTCATGTCCCCGACGTCAAGTGCGCAATCGGACGGGTAGCTATCGCAGATGCTGGCGTAGATCTTGGATTGGGTCGTTGACCAGTCGGACTGGACGGCGGCGGCGCGGGCACCTTCGCGGGCGGCGTTGGTGACGACGAGCCAGGTGTAGAAGCCCCGGCCGAAGTCGACGAGCCCGAACAAAAGGAGGATGAAGACGGGAAGGACGAAGGCGAACTCAACGAGCGCCTGTCCCTTTTCCGTCTCGCGCCACCTTCGGAACGGCAGCAGCTTCTTCATGTCACGAGACCTCGTCGTTCTCGCCCGGCAACAGCCGGTGCGACAGAAACCGAAACGGGGTGGGCAGCAGCTCGCCACCCACCCCGAATCCTGAACGTTGCTGCCTAGAGGGCGGCGTTGATCTGGCCGAGCTTGCCGTCGATGCTCGTGCCCATGAGGGTCAGGGCGCCGATGCAGACGACAGCGATGAGGGCGAGGATCAGGCCGTATTCGGCGAGGCCCTGGCCGTCTTCGCGGCTGGCCTGGAACTTGGCGACGGACTTGAGAGCGGCGTTGCGAATCTTCGACATGGTTGGTTCCTACCTCTTCCTTTGGGTGCTTCCCGTGGTGTGTGCTTCCACTGCCGGCATCCCGTGCCTCCCCGGCCCTTCGGCGTTACCGCTGCCGGGCCAGTCCCTTCCGTTGTTCCCCCGCCCCGGCGGACCGGGGTGGTCTCCGGGGGCCCTTCTGGTCGGGACCGGTGCGCCACCAGGTGGAGCTAATGGGAAATTCGTCGGCTCCGGGGACTCCTAAAGGGTGTTTTGGGCTGTTCACCCGACTTCTACCGCCCGGCCCCCTTTCAATTCGCCGGCAGATTCGGGCGGGAACTTGCAGCCCCCTTCTCCGAGTCTGCCGGGCCGTCCACCGAACCCCTGCCGGGGTCGTGGGGGGGTGCCGACTCTCATAGAGAAGACGGCAGGCGGAGCCCCGGGGAGGAGTGCATGGAACAGAATTCGCAGGCGGCAGCGCCGGGACGGGCCAGCTGGCAACGCGTCGCAGCGCTCGGCCAGGACGTGATCCTCATCGCGATGTGCGTGTTTTTCACGTTCGCGCACGCGAGCGCCGTGCTGGATGGCCGGTTCGCGAGCGTGCCGTTCGCGGTCGAACAGGGGCTGCTCGCGGTGCTGTTCCTGACGCGGCGGCGGAGCATCGAGACATCCCGCAGCCCGTGGGACTGGGCCATCGCGGCGACGAGCTGGCTGCCGATGCTGGCGCGGCCGGTGGAGGACTCGGGCACGGCCCTGGCGTCGGCCGGGCTGGCGCTCCAGGTGGCGGGCCTCTCGCTCACCATCGTGGGCTTCAGCTACCTCGGCCGGAGCTTCGGGATCGTGGCGGCGAACCGCGGGCTCAAGGTGCGCGGGCCGTACCAGGTGGTGCGCCACCCGATCTACCTCTCGCACACGATCACGATGGGCGGCTTCGTGATGGCGAACCCGAGCGCGATGAACGCCGTCCTGGTCCTGGTCGCATTCGTGGGGATGGTGCTGCGCATCCGCGCGGAAGAGAACCTGCTGGTCCGGTCATCCGACTACGCGCAGTACCGCGCGCGGGTGCGGTGGCGGCTCGTGCCGGGGGTGTTTTAGTTCAGGGGTTGAGCGAGCCGAATTCACGGTTCACGATTCACGATTCACGCCGGTATGGACGGTGTCGCGTGGCCCCGGGGCGGCCTGCCTGGGGCACGCAGCCGCCGCCCGACCGACAGCTGACAGCCGACAGCCGACGGCCGGCAGCCGATAGCTACCGAAACCGATAGCCCGCCGCGAGACCCACGCTTGTGGCCCACTCGCCGGCGGGCATCTTCTTGCCGCCCGCGGGCTGCACGCGCAGGACGCGGAGGACGTGGCCGCCGTTGAGGCGGATGTCGAAGCCTTCGGCGTCGACGCGGAGGACGCGGCCGGGCATGCCGGCTTCGCGCTGGGCCAGCAGGCGGACATCGAAGAAGCGGAGCTTCTCACCGTTGTACAGGGTCCAGGCGCCGGGCTGCGGATTGCAGCCGCGGATGAGCGCGTGGAGGCGCTCGCCGCCTTCGTACCAGCGGACCTGCGCGTGCTCATCGCGGCAGGGCGGCTCGTAGGTCGCGAGCTCGTGGGCCTGGTCGATGCGCGGCGCCTCGCCCGCGGCGATGAGCGCGACCGCCTCGGCCATCGCCTCGACGCCGAGCGGGAAGAGCTGGTCGAAGTAGAGGCTGCCGACCGTGTCCTCGGGGCCGATGGGGACGCGCTTCTGGAGGAGGACCGGGCCGGTATCGATGCCGTCGTCGGGCCAGAAGATGGTGAGGCCGGTCTCGGGGTCGCCGTTGATGATGGCCCAGTTGATCGCGCTGGAGCCGCGGTGGAGGGGCAGGAGGCTGGGGTGGTACTGGATGGCGCCCTGCTTCGCCGCCGCGAACACCTCGTCCGGGAGGATGTCGGTGACGAAGGCCATGACGCAGAGGTCAGCTTCAAACGCCTGCCAGGCGGCGAGGTTTGCGGGGTCCTTCAGGCCCGCGGTCGGGATGAGCGGCACGCCGGCGGCGGCGCCAGCTGCCCAGAGCGCGTCCGGCTTCGCCCCCTCGGCCGGCGCGGGGGCGCTCACGGCGACGACGTCGACGCCGTCGCCCTGGAGCCGGTGGAGGACGGCTTCCCCGAACGCTGCCTGGCCAATGATGGTCACCCGCATGCCAATCCTCCTCGCCGTGCACGCGCGCACGGGGCTGCCGTACACTGGTGCCGGCATGAACGCATTCGATGGTACAGGGATGGTCCGGGGCGACGAAACGCACGTCGCCCCTGTTCGCGGCTAGTTCGAGGTCCCGCGCGTTCCGACCGCCCACCGTACCAGGAGACCCCGTTGATCCGCGTTGAACCCGCCCGGCTTCGCGACGTCGAAGCGATCCAGAGCCTCGTCACCTATTGGGCCGACCGGGGCGACATGCTGCACCGCACGCCCCAGGAGATCTTCGAGCTGATCCGCGACTTCAAGGTCGCGACGGTCGACGGCGAATTCGTGGGGTGCGGGTCGCTCCACATTCTCGGCGACGACCTGGCAGAGGTGCGTTCGCTGGCCGTGCGCCACGACGTGCAGGCGAAGGGCGTGGGAGCTGCGATCGTGGCCACCTGCATCGAAGATGCGAAGTCGTTCGGGCTTGAGCGGGTGTTCGCACTCACGTACAAGCCGGGGTTCTTCGAAAAGCAGGGCTTCCGCGTCGCGAACGTGATGGAGTTCCCACAGAAGGTCTGGGGCGAATGCGTGCGCTGCCCGTTTTTCACGAACTGCAAGGAAGTGGCGGTGGTGCGGGACCTGGTGGAGCGGGAGGACGTGAGCGTGCCGCTGGTGGCTGTTGGCTGTTAGCTGTTGGCTGTTGGTGCCCCGACGGTGGCGCCGAGCAGCCGCGCAGCGGTAGTCCACCGAGCCCGGCCTCGGCGGAGCGTCTAAGCCCAACGGATGCGACACCGATAGGCAGGCCGCACTCGGGCCAGGTACGCCGGCCCAGCGGCAGCGCGCCGACGCGCGACGACCCCGGGCTGCCGCGGGGCATGGCACGGACAATCCCGCGGAGCAATGCTCCGCGGCTACGCCTGCGGCGCCGGCTGCCGCGTTAGCAGATGTCGTCGAGCTCGTCGCAGGCGGCGAGGGGGAGCGTGAGGGCATTGAGCCCGCAGCCGGTGGCGGCGTGCACGCGGGCGCGGTGGCCGGGGGCCATCTCTGCGAGCGCGTGGTTCAGGTGGAGCGAGAGGCGGCCGGCGACGGCGCCGGCGGCGGTCATGCCGGAGCCCTGGAGGGCCACGCCCACCGTGTCCGGGCCGAACAGCCCGACCGCGTCGATCGCGCGGACGAGGCCGGCGGTGCGCTCGGCGACGGCTTCGATAACGCCGCGAGCGGGGGTGCCGGGGGCTTCGACTTCGACCAGGAGGAACGAGAGCGGGGCGGTGGGGCCGAGCTCGCCCATGACTTCGAGGCGGTCCAGCAGGTCTTCGCGGCCGAGGATGCGGCGGGCGGGCCGGTGCGCGGCAGTGCTGCCGGTGGCACGCGGCGCAAGGAACGAGAGCGTCCCATGCTGCTGGAAGGCGACGAGGTTGCGGGGGAGGGTGGTGGCCATGGCGGATGCCTCGATCGTGTTGTGCTGCATTCTCTGCCCGTTTTCGGAAAGCGGGTGGCAGGGAATGCCCGTACATTGCGGCCCGGCATTCCCCATTCCTTCACGGGGAGCGCCGGACCTCGTCCAGCGGAAGGTACGCCGGGTTGGCGCGACGAGACATTGACGTGTGTCACGCATCGCATCGCACTTCCGTTGCTATCGTGAAATCGCTCACGCAACCGTTCAGGGAGCTGCCGTCGTTGTTGCGCGGCCCTTGCGCTGGCGATACCAGAAGAACCCGGCGCTGAAGACGATGCCCGACACCCAGACGCCGAGGAGGCCCACGCTGATCCGGATGTCCTTCCCGAGGCTGTCGCCGGCCACGACGGCGATGATGGTGGGCAGGAGCATGCCGAGGAAGCTGTAGACGAAGAACGGCAGGAAGCGGATCGCCGTCATGCCGGCGAGGAAGCTGATCCAGTCGAAGTTCACCACCGGCAGCATCCGCGCCCAGAACACGAGCCCGCCGCCGAAGCGGTCGACCAGGTGGTCCAGGCGGTCGGCGGTCTTGCGGCCGATGAGCCGGGCGAGGTGCTTTCGCCCCACCAGCCGGGCGGCGTAGAAGGCCATCGTGCTGCCGAGCATCATCCCGGCCATGGAATAGACCGTGCCGAGGACGACGCCCCAGGCGAGGCCGGCCGCGATGAAGATGGGCACATTCGGGATAGGGGCGAAGAGCACCGAGACCGCCATCACGAGGATGAAGACGACCGGGCCGAGGGCGCCGCGGTCTTCGACCCAGTCCTGGAAGGGCTCGGCGTCCAAGGTCGTGGGGATGTCGAAGTAGGCGACGGCGGCGAAGTAGCCGGCGGCGATGACGGCGAACGCGGCGACGAGCGCGAAGACCACGCTTTTCCGCAGGAGCAGCGGGGTGGCTTCGCCTTCGTAGACGAAGGCCTCCACCCCGGGCAGCTGCACGTGCGGGTGGGGCAGGTGGTGTGGATGCTCCTGGTCAGGCACGAGGGCGGGCACGCTCCAGCAGTTCGGCGATGTGCCGGTTCACCTCGGCGGGCTCCTCCTGCTGGACCCAGTGGCTGGTGTTGGGGAGGTAGTGGATCTGGAGGTCGTGCACGAACTCCTCCGTGCCGTAAGTGAGCTCCTTGCCGAGCGCGACATCGTCTTCGCCCCAGACGACGATGGTGGGCACCTCGATCACGGGCACGGGCTCCGGGAGCGGCTTGCGCTGGCGGACGGCGGCGCGGTACCAGCTGATCGGCGCGCTCAGCCCCTGGCGGCGCCACCCTTCGAGCATCTCCTTCACGTCGTCGCGGGTGAAGGTGCCGGGGCGGGTATCGCGGATGATCATCCGGGCGAGGCCGTGGTAGCCCTGCCGCGCGAGCATCTTTTCGGGCAGCCAGGGCAGCTGGAAGAAGACGATGTACCAGCTCCGCAGCCACTGCCGCGGGTTGCGCCCGACCTTCTTCGCGAACACGGCCGGGTGGGGCACGTTGCAGATCGTGAGGGAGTGGAGCACCTCGGGGTGGTGGATGCCGATGAGCCAGGCCACGATCGCGCCCCAATCGTGCGCGACGAGGTGGACCTTCTCGACGCCGAGGTGGCGGATGAGCGCGAGGATGTCCTCCTGGAGGGTGTCGGTGTCGTAGGGGCCGGCGGCTTCGGAGAGGTTGTAGCCGCGCTGGTCCGGCGCGACGACGCGGTAGGACGGCGCGAAGAACGCGAGCTGGTGGCGCCAGGAGTACCAGGACTCGGGGAAGCCGTGCATGAAGAGGATGACTTCGTCGCCGGCGCCGGCTTCGACGTAGTGCATCTGGATGCCGTTGATCTCGGCGTACTTGTGCTCGAGGCCGGGGGGAAGGGTGGCAGGCGGCACGGTGGGGTCCCTCGCTGTGCGGTTCGCGCAAGGGTACCAAAGCCGGGGCACGCGCGCGGGCAAGCATGCCGCCGGGTGCGCACGGGAGGTTGCGCGGCGACAAACTCGCACGCGAACGACCTTTTGACGCCCCTCTTACCAGCGGCGTACGATCGAACAGGAACGCCTATCCCAGTGATTGGGCGTACTGATTTGGAAATGTCGTACGCAACGACGTCCCTGAGGTTTGTACATGCTGGCGATAATCGCGGTTGTCGTCGGCCTCGTGGCACTGGTTATTGGTGTTGGCGTGGGGTTCGCCCTGCGCCGCCGCGCCGATGGAACATCGCTACAACAGGCGGAGGAGCAGGCTAGCCGGGTCCTCGCCGAGGCCGAAACGAGACAAAAAGAGCTCCTGCTGGAAGCGAAGGAGGAGAACCTCAAGCTCCGCAACACGCTCGATGCGGAGGTCCGGGAGCGGCGCGCGGAAGCGGCGCGCATCGAACAACGGCTCACCCAGAAGGAAGAGAACCTCGACCGCAAGCTCGAGTCGATCGAGCGCCGCGAACAGTCCCTTCGCGACCGCGAAGAGAGCATCGAGCGCATCCGGGCGGAGGCCGAGGACCTGCGTCAGCGGCAGCTGACCGAGTTCGAGCGGATCAGCAACCTGACGACGGAGGAGGCGCGTCAGCAGCTCCTCCACGCCGTCGAGGGCGAGATCCGCGAGGAAGCGAGCCGCCGGGTCCGCGAGATGGAGAAGGAAGTGGAGACGACCGCGGGCCAGCGCGCGCGGAAGATCCTCGCGACCGCCATCCAGCGGTATACGTCCGAAGTCACGGCAGAATCGACCGTCTCCGTGGTGCAGATCCCGAGCGAGGAGATGAAGGGCCGCATCATCGGCCGCGAAGGGCGCAACATCCGCGCCATCGAAGCGGCCACGGGCGTGGACCTGATCATCGACGACACCCCGGACGCGGTGACCGTGAGCTGCTTCGACCCCGTGCGGCGTGAAGTCGCCCGGGTGGCGCTTTCGAACCTGGTGCACGACGGGCGCATCCACCCGACCCGCATCGAAGAAGCCGTGAACCGCGCCCGCCGCGACGTCGAACAGACGATGGCGGACGCAGCCGAGGCCGCGGCGGCGGAGGCGGGCGTCTTCAACCTGCACCCGGAGGTGCTCAAGGTGTTCGGGCGGCTGCGCTACCGGACGAGCTACGGGCAGAACGTGATGCGCCACTCGATCGAGACCGCGCACATCGCCGCCCTCATCGCGCGCGAGATCGGCGCCGATGTCGACGTGGCCCGCGCGGGCGGCTTCCTCCACGACCTCGGCAAGGCTGTCGACCACGAAGTCGAGGGCACGCACGCCCGGATCGGCGCGGAGATCGCACGGCGCTACCGCGTCAAGGAGCCGATCGCGCACGCGATCGAGGCGCACCACGAGGAAGTGGAGCCGTCGACGGTCGAGTCGGTCATCGTGATGATGGCGGACGCGATCAGCGGTGGGCGGCCGGGCGCGCGGCGCGAGTCGCTGGAGAACTACATCAAGCGGCTCGAGACGCTGGAGGGCATCGCCAAGGGCTTCAAGGGCGTCGATTCGGCGTTCGCGATCCAGGCGGGCCGCGAAATCCGGATCATCGTCCGGCCCGAACAGGTGGACGACCTGGAGGCGATGCGGCTCGCGCGGGATGTGAGCAAGCAGATCGAAGAGACGATGGAGTACCCGGGCCAGATCAAGGTCACGGTGGTGCGGGAGACGCGAGCGACCGAGTTCGCGCGGTAGGCGGACGACGGCTGTTGGCTATTAGCTGTTGGCTGTTGGCTGGCAGCTCTGGCCGGCGGCCCCTGGTGCCATGGGCGGCGGGCCCTCACCCCCGGCCGCTCTCCCGTGCGCGGGAGAGGGGAGAGAGCGACTAACAGGAGTCGACGGATGCGGTTGCTGTTCCTGGGCGACATCGTCGGGAGTTGCGGGCGGGATGCGGTGTGCGGGGCGGTGCCGGGGCTGCGTCGGGAGCTGGGGCTCGATTATGTCGTGGTGAACGGTGAGAACATCGCGGGCGGGCGCGGGATCACCCCGCGCGACGCGGACGACCTCTTCCGTGCGGGCGTCGACATCATCACCGGCGGGAACCACTCGTTTCAGCACCGCGAGGTGTACGAGTACATGGAGGACACGCCCGGGCTGCTGCGGCCGATCAACTACCCCGAGGGCGTTCCGGGCCACGGGGTCGCGACCTTCGGCCAGCTGACCGTGATCAACGTCATCGGGCGGACGTTCATGGGCGGCGACTACGGCGACCCCTTCCGCGCGGTCGATGCGGCGCTGGCGCGGGTGAAGCCGGGCCAGTTCGTCCTGGTCGACCTGCACGCGGAGGCGACGAGCGAGAAGCAGGCGATGGGCTGGTACCTCGATGGGCGCGTCACGGCCGTGGTGGGCACGCACACGCACGTTCCGACCGCGGACCAGCGGCTCCTCCCGAAGGGCACGGCGTTCTGCAGCGACGCGGGGATGTGCGGCGCGCGGGACTCGATCATCGGCGACGAGGTGGAGGCGGTGCTCCGCCGCTTCCTGACGCAGATGCCCACGCGGCTGCCCGCGGCGAAGGGCCCGGCCGTGCTCAACGGCCTGCTGATCGACGCCGACGACGCGACCCAGCTCGCAACGGGCATCGAGCGCTGCGACCGGCGCGTGGGCTGGTAGTCAGTCGCCGGGCGGGATCCAGACGCCGACTGCGCAGCCACGCACGCTGAGCGCGGTGAGTATCGCTACCGGTTCGGGCAGGTCGACCCGGCGCGGCGCTCCGTCGATTTCGATGGCAAGCGCGAAGATGGGATCCCCCCGCCCGGACGAGAACGCATGGACAACCGCGGGCCCTCCCCACACCTGGCATTGCCGGATGCCTTCCAGCCCGGGCATCAGCGGCCGGGCCCGTTCCTGCGCGGCAGCCAACGCCAGCATGCCGGGTACGACCTCGTCTCGCGCTCGTTCGCCCGGGACCCAGGTGCCATCGGTCGCTGCGATATCCCGTGCCCACGTGCGGACGGGTGGCGGTGAGCTCAGCGGGACCTCGAAGACCTCCGGCGCGGCGATGATCAGCTCCGAACCGTGCCATTCGAGCACGAGGACCGGGCGTCCGGTGAACTCAGCGGGCGGTTCGAGCATCGCGCCGCCGCCATCGATATCGAGGTATGCGAGGATGCCGTCGTAGCTGAAGGCAACCCGCCGGGAATCGGGGGCCCAGAGGATGGTCGGGCCAAGCGCCGCAGCGCCATCGTCAAGCTGGACCGGCATATCCACGGACGCGACCCGGTCGCCGTCCGGCGTGAAGATGTGCGCACGCGTGTGCTCGAACACGGCGATGTGGCGGCCGTCGGGCGACCACAGGGGTTCGGCGAAGCCGTCGAAGAGCACCCGGGAGTCACCGGATTCGACATCGAAGATACGGACGGCGGCGCGATCTTCCGGCGTGTCCGGGATGCTCTCGACCACGACGATCCAGCGGCCGTCCGCGGACCACCGCGGCGCGAAGCCCAAGGGGAAGAAGGGATCGCCGAGACGGCGCGTCTTGCCGTCGTCCGTGAGCACGACGAGGTGGGCGGGGACGAGCTGGCCGGGCGGGTCTTCGACGCCGTCGGGCGCGATGTAGGCGACCTGGTAGGCACCGGGGTCGTGCGCCTCGTCCTCGCGGGCGAGGCTGGTGAGGAGCCAGAGGCCGCCGGCGACGGCGACCACGCCAGCTGCGCCGCCTGCGACCCACTTCGCTGCGGGCAGGGCGAATAGCCGGGCGAGGCGGGCGCGCGGGCTGCGCTGCGCGTCCCGCCAGGCGGCCGCGGCCTCTTCGCGCGAATCAACGCCGAGCTTGGCCAGGATCTCCGAGACGTGGTACTTCGCGCCGTCCAGCGTCATGCCCAGCGCCGTGGCGATGGCGTAGTTCGTCTCGCCCGCGGCGACCCGGGCCAGCACCTGCTTCTGCGTGTCCGTCAGCCGGTCGATCTGCGCCCGCGTTGCCCCGCTGCTCATGGCGCGGCATTGTGCACCGGCCGCCCGCGCGCCGTCCTACCCGATGCGCGATATTGCGGTTCGCGTTTCGGCGAGGTGCTGCCGAGCGGGCGAACGCTCCTTTTCCACGTGTTGATGCTACGTTGGTTGGGCAAATCCCGGAGGTGAGACAGTTGGACGATCAGCTACGTGACCGCGGTAAGTCCCTCGAAGAGGAGTTCTTCCAGCGGCAGAACGCCGAGCTGGTGGCGAAGCTCCGCGCGACCCAGGCGCGGGACGAGGCGCGGAGCCACATGGCCGCGGCGACCGGCATCACGCACGCCGAAGCGCTCGACAGGCTCCTCGACCACGGGCTTTCGCCGGCGAGCGTGGCCGCGCTGGCCCTGGCGCCGCTCGTCGCCGTGGCCTGGGCCGACCGCAAGCTCGAAGACAAGGAGCGCGCGGAGGTGCTCAAAGAAGCGGCCGACTCGGGCGTCACGCAGGGCAGCGCCGAGTACGAGCTGCTCGAATCGTGGCTCCAGCAGGCGCCCCCGGCGACGCTGATGGAGGCGTGGGGCGGCTATGCCCGCGCCGTCTCGGCCGACCTCGACGAAGCGGAGCGCACGGAGTTCCGCGAGGCGATCGTGGCGCGGGCGAAAGCCATCGCGAAGGCGGCCGGCGGGTTCGCAGGCATGGGCAAGACATCGCCCGAAGAAGAGCGCACGCTCGCGGAGATCAGCGCGGCCCTTTCCGGCTGAGGCAGCTCGTCCGCGATCAATCGAAGGCCGCGCCCGGCATGGGTGCGGCCTTTTTGTGGTCAGGCGGTGTGCTGGCGGATCCAGTCGCACATCTCTTCGACGGCGGTGGCAGCCTCAGGCGGCTCGACGCCCGTATCGACGAACCAGGCGCCGTCCTCGGGGTACTTCGGGCCGTACTGGAGGCGGCAGCCGCCGTTCAGGATCCAGATGTGCTCGACATCGGGGTACTCGCTGATCTTCACGGTCACGCCGGCCGCGCGGGCGTTCGCGGCGAGCCGGACACTGTCGTCGTGGCAGACATCGCGGCCGGCAGCCTGGATGAGCAGCGGCGGCAGCCCGCGGAGGTCCCGGTACACCGGCGAATGGCGCGGGTCGTAGGGGTCGACGCCGCCAGTGGAGAGCAGCGTCGCGGAGAGACGCTCGACCAGCTCGCGGCGGATGTCGAAGCGGTTGCGCACCGGGTCATCGAGCGAGGGTGTGTTCAGGGCGATGTCGGCCCAGAGCGAGTTGAGCATCCCGCAGGCGGGCATCGGGATGCCCAGGTCGCGGCAGTCGGCCATGAGAGAGACCGTGAGCGAGCCGCCCGCGGAGTCGCCGCCCACCGCCACGCGCTCGGGTTCGAACCCGCCGGGGCCGATGAGGTGCTGGTAGACGGCGAGGACATCCTCGTGCGCCGCGGGGAAGGGGAAGCGCGGGGCGAGCCGGTAGTCCGGCGCCACGACGCGGCCGCCGGTCCCGAGCGCGAGGCGGGCGGCCGCGCGGCGAGCCCACTTCGCGCAGCCACTGGAATACCCGCCGCCGTGGAGGTAGAGCACGACGAGCCCCGGGTCGGTGGGCCCACCCGCCGGCGCGGTCCACTCGACGGGAACCCCGCCGAGCTCGTCGCGGGTGAAGGTCACCCCCTCGGGCTCACTGATGAGCAGCGCGAAGAACTGCTCCTGCTGGGCGATCTGTTCGGCGAGCGAGGTCATCGTTGTCCGTCCTTCGTTGTCCGTTGTCCGGACCAACCGTCGCGGATTGTAGGCCGTCTCGCGTCCGATGGCTGCGCATCGGGTAACGGCGAACGGACAACGGACAACGCCCTACGGGTAGCGCGCCTGGAACGTGTCCCACGCCAGGCGGGAGAGCTCCTGGGCGGTCGGGATGTCGTCGTACTTCACGGGGACGGCTTCGGAGAGGAAGGTGATGGCGTAGGCGTACTCGCGGCCGCCGCGGTAGAAGCGGACGATACCGGCGTCGCTATCGATGTAGCCGTCGGGGTTCCAGAAGAAGCCGTTCTTGTGGCTGACGACGGCTTCGGGCGGGAGCGCGGCGGTGAGGTAGTTGAGCCCGGGCTTCACGTTCGTCATCGCTTCGAGCAGGTAGGAGCGGCCCGGCTCGCCGAAAATCTGGCCGTGGTAGAGCATCGAAAGCGCGCGGTTCACCTCGATCGCCGTCACCCAGTTGTTCGGGTCCACGCCCACGGTGTCCCCGGGGAAGGCGGGCGGGTGGTCGAGGATGATCTCGTCGAGGCCGAGGCTGGCGATGAGCTCCCGGGTGCGCGATACGCCCATGACCGGGTCGCCGTCGCCCGCGATCGTGTAGAGGTAGTAGGCCGCGAGCGCGTCGCTGGCCCAGATCGTCTGGCGGATGAGCGCGTCGACGGTGTCGATCGAGACGCGGTCGCCGTGCCAGTCGGCGACCGAGCGGGCGAGGACGAAGAAGTTCGCGACGCAGCCGGAGAGCTGGTAGCGGTCGCCGTAAACGTGCACGGTCTCGCCGGTCTGGAGGTCCGTGACGGCGACGGCGAGGCGTCCGCCGGACCAGTCCTCCGCGATCGCGCGCTCCATCTGGGCCTGGAGGGCGAGGAGGTCCTCGCCGGGCGGCGGCGGCACGTCAGGCGGCGGGGTGGGCGTTAGCGGGGGCGGAGTCGCGATATCGGTGACGGCGATGCCGGGGATGATGACGATATTCGGCCAGGGGCGGCCGGGCTTGCTCGGGAGCGGCGCGGCGCTGCCGGCCGCGGCCATCAACAGGAACGCGACGCCGGCCGCGAGCAGGGCCGCTGCGACGGAAGCTGGGAGCCAGCGATGACGTGGGGCCACTCGACACCCTTGATTCGCTTTTGCCGAACTATCTCGCGAAAACGGCGTCGTCGGTAGTCCTGTCGCCGAGATGTCATAGACCGGAAGCTGACCTTCATCGCGAAACGATGGTGGTTTCGCATAACGCGCCAACGTACACTCGCCCATCGCGACGAGGAGGATGGCTATGCCGACACCTACTGGCGGCGGGACGAAGGCTGACCCGTGGACGCTGACCACGCCAAGTGGCGGATCCGAATACACCGTGTACCGGGATGAGGCGGCCGACCCGCCGGCGCTCGTGTGCCAGGTGGGCAAGACCGAGCTGCGCTACGCCCTCCGCTGCATCGAGGACCTGCAGACGATGCTCAGGGCCCACGGCGCCTGGATGCCGCTCGGCAGCGCGGACGAGCAGAAGCCCGCCGCCGCGGGCACGGTCGAGGCGTGGGGACGGTCGGAGTCGAACCCGGTGGGCGGCTGGTACGGGCTGCGCAAGGGGTATCGCGGGCGGTTCGGCATGTACGTGCCGCCGGTGCTCGAAGCGCTGGGGCTCGCGGAGGTGGAGCACCAGCCGCGCAACAACCGCATGCGGGCGATCTGAGCCGGCGCCTGCGGCGTCGGGTGTCTCGGGGCCCACCCGGTAGCGCGCGGGGAGCGCAGCCCGGGCCTCTGGTAGCATCGGGCGGATGGCAATTGGCGACTTCCACCTGCACAGCACGGCCAGCGACGGCGTGCACACGCCCACCTGGGTGATGGAGACGGCGGCGGCGCGCGGCGTGCGCGTCCTTTCGCTCACCGACCACGATTCGACCGAGGGCTGGGCCGAGGCGAAGTCCGCGGCGGACCGGCTGGGGCTGCGGCTCATCCCCGGGATCGAGCTCAGCACCGACATGGGGCCGATCGACACGCACCTGCTCGCCTTCGGGTTCGACATCGAAGACCGGCCGCTCCAGGACTTCCTGAAGAGCCAGCGCGACGGCCGCATCGGGCGGACGCATCGCATCGTCGAGATCCTGCGCGAGAACGGGATGCCGCTCGACGTAAAGCGCGTGTTCGAAATCGCGGGAGAGGCGACGGTGGGGCGGCCGCACGTCGCCCGTGCGCTGGTCGAAGCCGGCCACGTCGCGAGCGTCCAGGAGGCATTCGACCTCTGGCTCGGGAACGGCAAGGCGGCGGATGTCGATCGCCCGAAGCTTTCGCCGCAGGACGCGATCGCGAAGATCCACGAAGCCGGCGGCGTGGTGTTCTGCGCGCACGCCGTGTTCATGGGCGACGAGTACCCGGCGCTGGTGGAGCAACTCACCGCCTGGGGCCTGGATGGCCTCGAGACCTATTACAAGCACTACGACGCCGAGACGGTGGAGACGATGCGCCAGCTCGGCACGCGGCTCGGCCTGGCCCTTTCCGGCGGAAGCGACTACCACGGCCTGGGCAACCCGGACGACCGCGAGATCGGCGACATCCCCTTCCCGGATGCAGCGGTAGAGGCGTTCGTGGGGTACCTGGAGGGGCGGGGAGTGGACACGGGGACCTAGGGATTCCGATTTCCGCCGGGCTGATGCGGAAAGCGGCTGACGTGTGGCCTCGATGCCAGGGCCTTCGGGCATGCCGTCGCGCGATCAGTAGCGCGTGCGTGAGCGAGCGCCCGGCCGCGCCCCGGTACTCAGCCTCGCGACAGCGGGCCCACCGCCCGCGACGAGCCGGGCGGTCGCGGAGCTCCCGCCCTCGGGGCGGCGGCTGCCGCAGTGCATGCGTTGGGCTGACGCCAGCGCCCACGAGGGGCGCGGCTACGCCGGGTGTCGCGCAGGGCATGACCGGTAGCCGCCGCCGGGAGGCTGGTACGCCATGGCGGCCGCGCGATCAGTAGCGCGGGCGTGAGCGAGCGCCCGGGCGCGCCCCGGTACTCAGCCTCGCGGCTGCGCGACCGTCGCCCGCGACGAGCCTCACGCGACGAGCCGGGCGGTCGCGGAGCTCCCGCCCTCGGCCGCGGCTGCCGCGGGGCATGCGTTGGGCTGACGCACCGCCGAGGCTGGGCTCGGCGGACTACCGCTGCGCGGCTGGGGGCGGCGGCGGCGCGGGGGCGGTTCGACTGCCGGCCGCGAACCGCGGACAATCGGGCCATGCTCGACGTCCAGGCCATCGAATCGATCATCCCCCACCGTTACCCGTTCCTCCTCGTCGACCGGATCGACGAGATCGAGGAGGGGAAGCGCGCGGTTGGCACCAAGAACGTGACCGCGAACGAGTGGTTCTTCGAGGGGCACTTCCCGGGGCGCAAGATCATGCCGGGGGTACTGATCATCGAGGCGCTGGCCCAGGTGGCGGCCGTGACGCTGCTCAAGGGGCAGGACACGGGCGGCAAGCTGCCGCTCTTCGGCGGCATCGAGAACCTGCGGTTCAGGCGGCCGGTGGTGCCGGGCGACCAGCTCCGCCTGGAGTTCGAGCTCGAGAAGATGCGCGGACCGGTGGGCAAGGGCCGCGTGAAGGCGACCGTCGACGGCGCGCTGGCGGCGGAGGGCACGATCATGTTCGCGCTTGCCGACCCGGCGAGCGCAGGCGCGTAGCCGTCACCCACTCTCCCCTGCGCCTTTACCCGGATCGCCGTACGATCGCTGGGAGCGCGCGCGGTGGGCGGCCGCATGGAACGGGAAAGGACGTACGTTTACCATGCCAGCCGTGACCCAGGTGGTGATGTGCCCGCGAGACCCGGGCGTGGAGACAGCGCTGCGTTGCGGCCGCTGCGACACGCCGATTTGCCCGAAGTGCATGGTGGCCGGCCCGGCCGGTCAGCGCTGCAAGGATTGCGGCAAGGCGATGCGCAACCCGATCTACACGCTCGGGACGCAACACATCATCCGGGCCGCTGCGGCGGCGGCCATCGGCGGCGTGGCGATGGGCCTCGCCTGGGGGTTCATCCTCCTGCCGTTCAGCGTCGGGCTGTTCAGCATCTTCCTCGGCGCCGGGCTGGCGTGGGCGTTCACGCGGGTGATGGACTTCGCGACCGGGCGGAAGCGCGGGCCGATCGTGGTCGGCTTCGCCATCGCGGGTATCGGTATCGCGTGGGGCACGCAGGCGGCCATCGTGGGGCTGGATGTGGCGCGGTTCGGGCTGCTTGCGGTCGCGATCGGGGCGTACCTGGCGTACCAGAACCTGCGCTCGTTCTGAATTCACGGTTCACGATTCACGGTTCACGCCGAGGTGAGCGTCGTCGCGCGCTGGCGCGGGGCGGTATGTGGTGTCGCCCGAGTCGGTTCGAAGCGTGGGGAGCAGCTGGGGCGGTTAGACGACGAAGGTCATGCCCACGATGAACGCGAGGCAGGCGACGCCGAAGACGCCGATCGCGAGGAGATCGCGGTGGACGTAGCCGTAGTCGGTCATCACGTGGTGTTCGCGCATCACCGGGCGGCGAGGGGCCTGGCGGCGGGACGAGGATGACGCAAGGGGCGCGGCGACTGCTTCGCCGGACTCTGGGTCGAAGGCGGCGTCGCCGGCGTTGGGGCGTGGCAGGGGCGCGGCCGCGACGGTACGGCGGCGGCGGCGCGGTTGGCGTGCGGTCATGACGACATGGTACGCGCCGATGGCGGCAGGGTATAGCGACATCGAACCCGCCAAAGAGGGCGCGTTTACGGCGCCGGGGCGGCCAGCTGCCGCCATCCTCTCGCATACGAGCGTGCGCGCGACGCGTCCCCTCTGCTAGAGTGCCGCGCAATCATTCGCAGTGGTGACGGAGGGGAACCTGTGGCCGAATCATCGCTCCCGGTGGAGCACCTGTTTACGTTGACCGCGACGACCGAGCAGGTCGCGGTGCTCGATGGCGCCCCGCAGGGCACGCGCTCGCTCGTCCGGGTGACCGGCGGCACGTTCGAAGGCCCGCGGATCAAGGGCACGATCGAAGAGGGCGGCGGCGACTGGATCACCGTGCGCGCAGACGGTTCGGCCAAGCTCGACGTGCGGCTGACGCTGCGCACCGCCGACGGCGCGCACGTGCTCATGACCTACCAGGGCATAGCGGCGCGGGGCGAAAGCGGCCTCGCCGTGCGGACGGCGCCGCTGTTCGAAACCGGCGACGCGCGCTACAGCTGGCTGAACAACCTCCAGGCGGTGGCCCATGGGGCGCCGGCGCGCGGCAGCGTGACCTACGAGGTCTACGCGCTCAAGTAGCGCGAGCGGGAGCAGACGGCCGCGGCTGCACGCGGCCACACGAGGGGGCAGACAACCGTGACGCACGGGACAGGAACGGGACAGGCGCTCGACGACGTCGTGGTGCTGGACCTGACGCACCACATCGCCGGGCCGTACGCAACGAAGCTGATGGCGGACTTCGGCGCGGACGTGATCAAGATCGAACGGCCGGGCGGCGACATCGCCCGGCGATTCGGGCCGTTCCAGGGGGACGAGCCGCACCCGGAGAAGAGCGGGCTGTTCTTCTTCCTGAACACGAACAAGCGGAGCGTGGTGCTGGACCTGCACAGCGACGCGGGGCGGGGGGCGCTCCGGCAGCTCGCCGCCCGCGCCGACCTGGTGGTCGAGAACTTCCGGCCGGGCGTCGCGGAGGCGCTCGGCATCGGCTGGGCGGACGTGCACGCGCTGAACCCGAAGGCTTCGATGATCTCGGTCTCGAACTTCGGGCAGGACGGGCCCTACCGGGACTACCGGCTCACGGACCTGGTGCTCTACGGGTTCGCCGGCGAGATGTACTCGATGGGCGCGACGGAGCGCGAGCCCGTGAAGATGGCCGGCACGGCGGCGCTGTTCGAATCCGGGGCTGCGATCTCGGCGGCGCTCATGGGCGCGCTCTGGTCGAACCGCGCGAACGGCGAGGGACAGCACGTCGACATCGCCCTGACGGAGACGCACTTCGGCGGGGTCGACCGGCGGCACGCGACGGCGATCGCGAGCCAGTTCAGCGGGCGAAAGACGCTCCGGCTGGCGGGCGCGGGGAGCGGCATGCCCCAGGGCATCTACCCCTGCGCCGACGGCTACGTCGACTTCACGAACGCGGGCCTCCGGCCAGATCGGATCCTCGACATGGTCGGCTTCCCGGAATGGGCCACAGACGAGAAGTACTTCATCCCCGAAAACCGGCTGAACCCCGAGTACATCGACGAATGGAACGCGAACTTTCTCGTCTGGTGCCTCGAACGGACGAAGCGGGAGATCTGGGAGGAGGCGCGCCGCGCGAAGGTGATGTGCGGGCCGCTCTTCACGGTCGAGGACATGTACGAGGACGAGCACTTCCGCGAGCGCGGGTTCTGGACGAAGGTCACGCACCCGGCGATGGGCGAAGTCGAGCTCCCCGGGCGGCCGCTGATGATGGCCGAAGGCGGATGGCAGCTGCGCCAGCCCGCGCCCCTGCTCGGCCAGCACACGGAAGAAGTGCTGCGCGAAGCCGGGCTGAGCGACGCCGAGATCGCCGCGGTCGTCGCGGCCAACAAGGAGGCGCAGCCGTGAAGAAGCCGCTCGAAGGGGTGCGGATCGTCGACCTGTGCGTGGTCTGGGCGGGGCCGTTCGCCACGCTGCTCATGGCGGACCTCGGCGCCGAGGTGATCAAGCCCGAGAACCCGTTCGTCTTCCAGCCGATGACGCGCGGCGCCCTGGCGCGGCCGAGCACGCTGATGATCAACGCCGCGGCGGCGTGGGGCGGCGGCCTCCCCGGGAACGTGCCCGGCGAGCGCCCGTGGAACTACAACCCGACGTTCGTCAGCCTCTATCGCAACAAGAAGAGCTTCACGGTGGACCTGCGCCGGCCGGAAGGCATGGACGTCCTCCGCCGCCTGGTCGAGAAGGCGGACGTGGTCTACGAGAATAACGCCACGGGCACCATGGAGAAGCTCGGGATCACCTACGGCTGGCTGAAGGAGATCAAGGACGACATCATCTACGTCCGCGTGCCGGCCTATGGCAACACCGGGCCATATTCGACGGCGCGGGCGCTCGGCGTGCACCTGGAAGCGGTGATGGGCCACACCATGCTCCGCGGCTACGAAGACGCGGACCCCTCGGTGAACACGGCCATCTATTCCGGCGACTACCTGGCCGGGGCGCAGGGCGCCTTCGCGACGATGGCGGCGCTCTGGCACCGGGAGAAGACGGGCAAGGGCCAGCTCATCGAGATCGGGCAGGCGGAGAACGCCTCCGCGATGTTCACCCAGGCGATCATGGACTACACGCTCAACCGCCGGGTGCAGGGCGCGATCGGCAACCGCGACATCTTCGGGCGCTACCCCTGCGGCGTGTACCCGGCGAAGTCGCCCGGGACCGCCGTCGACATGGGCGACCACTGGGTCTCGATCCATGTCGAATCCGACGAGCAGTGGCGCGCCTTCGGGGCGGCCATCGGCAACCCGGACTGGGCGGCCGACCCGCGATTCGCGACCAACGCCGGGCGCGAGGAGCACGCCAAGGAGATCGACGCGCACATCGCCGCCTGGACGCGCGAGCAGGAGGACTACGACGTGATGCACCTGCTCCAGCGCGCGGGGATCGCGGCGGCGCCGGTGCTCGAAGCCTCGCGGCTGTTCAGCGATGAGCAGCTCCTGGCGCGCGGCTTCCCGCGGACGCAGACACACGAGGGTGCGGGCACGAACCAGTACGTCGGGCCGGTCTGGAACTTCGAAGGCACGCCGGTCGAGTTCCGCCAGCCGCCCGTGCTGTTCGGGGAGCACAACGACTACGTCTACCGCGAGCTGCTCCAGGTGAGCGACGAGGAGTACGAGGCGCTCAAGGCGGGCGGGCACATCGCCATGGACTACGACCCGGCGGTACTGTAGCGGTCGGGGTCACCGGCGAATCGTCAGCGCGTGCGTCTTTTGGCGGACGTGGGGCGCAGCGTCATCGCGCATAATCGCCGGAGCCCCACACGGGGCCGCGAAGGTGCACCCCCATGCCCCGAACCGGCCACTCCCCCACGACGACCGTCGTCTTCACGGACATCGAGGGCCACACCGCGATGATGCAGCAGCTCGGCGATGCGGCCGGGCGCGACGTGCTGCGCGACCACGAGCGCATCGTCCGCGAGGCGCTCGCCCGGCACGGCGGCCGCGAAGTGAAGTCGATGGGCGACGGGTTCATGGCGGCGTTCGCCAGCGCCCAGGCCGCGCTCGCGTGCGCGGCCGACCTCCAGCGCAGCATCGCGGCATACAACGCCACGGCGCCGCACCCGCTCCGCGTCCGCGTGGGCGTGAACGCGGGCGAGCCGATCGCGGAGGAGTCCGATCTCTTCGGGCAGTCGGTCATCTCGGCGTCGCGGATTGCGGGGCTGGCCGCGGGGGGCGAGATCCTCGTCTCGCTGGTCGTGCACGAGCTCGTGGCCGGCAAGGGTTTCCGGTTCGCCGACCGTGGCGTGCAGGAGCTGCGCGGCATCGACCGGCCGGTACGGGTCTACGCGCTCGATTGGGCCGGGCCGGAGGCGGTGCTCGCGGGGGTCGGTGCAGCGGCTGGCGGGGGCAGCTGGCTCGGGCCGCGGCGGGCGTTCTTTGCGGCAGGCGCGCTGACGATCGCGCTGGGTGGGGTCGTGCTTTTCACCGTGTTCGGGGGCTCGGAGGCGACGCCGTCCAGCGCCGAGACGCCGACCGCCACGGTGAGCACGGCCACTGCGATCGGCACGCCCGGCACCGTCGCAACAGCGATGCCGACCGCCGGGGCGCCGGGCGACCTGGTCTACGTCTCGAAGGGCACCGCCGGCGCGACCGTCTTCGCGATGCGGCCGGACGGCACGGGCCGGCGGGAGCTCGCGCGGGTGCCGGGATACGACTCCGACCTCTCCTGGTCGCCGGATGGCACGCGGGTGCTGTTCACGGCGCGGGTCGAGGGCGTGCGGCAGGTGATGATCCTGGAGATGGACGGCGGCGAGGCCCGGCAGCTCACCCGGGGACCCGCGGAGAACAACGAGGCCGTGTGGTCTCCGGACGGCACCCGGATCGCGTTCACCTCGACGCGGGACGGGAACAAGGACATCTACGTGATGGCGGCGGATGGTTCCGGCCAGGAGGCGTTCACGACCGACCCCGGCGACGACATGCACCCGAGCTGGTCGCCCGACGGCACGCGCATTGCCTTCGCGTCGCTGCGCGGCGGCAA
Source organism: Dehalococcoidia bacterium (assembly GCA_020850615.1). Lineage (GTDB taxonomy): Bacteria > Chloroflexota > Dehalococcoidia > Tepidiformales > Tepidiformaceae > JADZEI01. The sequence continues at coordinate 102,907 of JADZEI010000021.1, forward strand.
CCGGGACGTCTACGTCTCGGGCGCAAAGGGCGTGGACCTGGTGCGCCTGACCGATGCGCCGGGCAACGATGACCAGCCCGCATGGTCGCCGGACGGCACGCAGATCGCGTTCACCTCCCGGCGCGACGGGAACCGCGAGATCTACGTGAGCGCGGCGGACGGCACGTTGCCCCGGCGGCTCACGAACGACCCCGCGGACGACTTCCACGCGGCGTGGTCGCCGGACGGGCAGCGGCTGGCGTTCACATCGAACCGGGACACGAACGAGAACCGCGAGGTCTACCTGGTGCGCCCCGACGGCACCGGCCTGACGCGCGTGACGAACGATCCCGGCGAAGACGACGCCGCCACCTGGTTCCCGCGGCCGCGATAGGGCGGAAGCGGTATCCTCGTCCGCCCCCCCGCGCTATGGCGCGCTCGTGGCGACCACCTTGCCCCCAAACCTCGCTTCAACGACTGCGCCAGCCGGAACAGCTGCCCTGTCTACGACCACGATGTGGAACGATAAGAGGACGATGTCGTCATCGTCCTCGAACTCATCTGGGTGCGACTCGAGCTCCAATACGACGGTTTGTCCGTCCTTGACGATCTGGTCTATCGCCGAAACCTCATCCATCACGACGCTGCTCATTCCCGCGAAGTAGGCGACCGCCACGCGTTCGTCGAAGTCGATCGTGGAAAGCGCGTCCTCCAACGTGCGACCGGCGACGGCATCCAGAGAGATCCCGCTGGTCGGCGGGATCTGTCCCCGGAGCGAAGCAACGTCTCGCGGCGAGCGCACGACGAGCACGGTGGCCGGGGGTAACGGGATGCTGGACGATCCGCGGGCGACAGTCTCGAAGCTGATGTGGTCGCCGGAGGACGAACAGCCCGCCTGGCCAATCAGGACAGCCGAGAGCACCGCCGCCGTCCAGGTCAGCATGCGCGGCAGTATGTCGCCCGGCGTTCGGGCCCGAAACCTGCTCCGGACTGGCAGATGCACCACGTGCACTCCCGGGTATCAAGCGGGGGCAACGTAACACGGCGCCACGGATGGCGCGTGCCTCAGCTATGCTCGCCGGATTCCCACCGAGGAGCCCGCCCCCATGGCTGACGCGCTCGAGTTGCCCCTGCTCTACACCGAATTCGCGGACTGGTACTACCTGCTGACCGCGCCGGGCGACTACGAGGAGGAAGCGGCGATCTTCACGCGGCTGATCGAGACCTCGGCCCGGCGGGAGGTGCGGACGGTGCTCGAGCTGGGCGCCGGCGGTGGCGCGAACGCCTCGTACATGAAGGCGCGGTTCGAGATGACGCTGACGGACCTCTCGGAGGCGATGCTGGCGCAGAGCCGGACGCTCAACCCGGAGCTGGAGCACGTCCAGGGCGACATGCGCTCGCTCCGGCTCGGCCGCGACTTCGACGCCGTGTTCGTCCACGACGCGGTCGACTACATGCTCACCGAGGACGACGTGGCGGCGGCGATCGCAACGGCATACGTCCACCTGCGGCCCGGCGGCGTCGCCCTGTTCGTGCCCGACGTCGTGCGCGAGACGTTCGCGGAGGACGCGCTCACGGGCGGGCACGACGGGACGGACGGCCGCGCGCTGCGCTACCTCGAGTGGCAGTTCGACCCCGACCCTGCGGACACCACGTACATCACAACGTTCACCTACGTCCTGCGCGAGGGCGCGGAGACGCGCGCGGTCCACGACGTGCACACCTGCGGGATGTTCCCGCGGCAGACGTGGCTGCGGCTGCTCAGCGAGGCCGGGTTCGCGGCGTTCACGACGAACGAGCCGCACAGCGAGGTCGAGGCCGGGATCGAGGTATTCGTGGCGGTGCGGCCGGAGTAGCGCCACTTCGCCACCGCCGCGCAGGCGAAGTGGCGACTATGCGGGCGGCGCGGCGACGCGATACTGAGCGACATCGAGGAGGCAGCTCATGGCCGAATGGTTCACGTCGATCGACGACCGGGTGCGCGAGACGATCGAGCAGCAGCACGTGTTCTTCGTCGCAACGGCGCCGAGCGGCCCCGAGCCGGGATGGCCGAACCTCTCGCCGAAGGGGAGGACGCTGCTGCGGGTGCTGGGGCCGAACCTCGTCGGCTACCTGGACTACCCGGGCAGCGGCAACGAGACGGCGAAGCACGTGGAAGAGAACGGCCTCGTAACGCTGATGGTCTGCAACTTCGGACCCACGGCGGGCATCACGCGGCTCTATGGGCGAGGCCGCCGCGCGGACCTGGACGACCCGGAGCTGGCGGCCCACCGCGAGGCGTTCCGCGACGACTTCCACCCCTACGTGCGGCAGGCGTTCTTCATCGACGTGGAGAAGGTGCAGACCTCGTGCGGGTACGCGGTGCCGCGGATGGAGTTCGTCGCGGACCGGGACACGCTGGACCGCTGGTGCGAGAAGAAGATGGTGCCGCGCGAGATGGTGGATGGCGTGCCGCAGGCCGGGGAGCTGGTCCGCAAGCCATAACGTCGCGGTTTATGTGCGAATTGTGCCATGAGAGGCTCGGTAATTGTTCATGCGCCTACGCATTCTTGTTGTCCGGCACGAGTGTGGCTCCCTATAATCGTGCGAATCGCGTAGGCGGGTGAACGGGTGAAAGTCCAGGTACTGCAGGAAAACCTCCAGCGTGGCCTTGCCATCGTCGGCCGCGCCGTGGCGACACGATCGACGCTGCCGATTACGGCGAACGTCCTTTTCGCGACCGACAAGGGGCGGCTCAAGCTCGCCGCCACCGACCTCGACATCGCGCTTTCGGCGTGGGTCGGCGCGAAGATCGACAACGAAGGCGCGACGACGATCCCCTCGCGCCTGATCAGCGACTTCGTGAGCCAGCTCCCCCCGGCAACCGTGAACCTGGAGATCCCGGAGCGCAGCCGCCAGGTGAAGCTGGAGTGCGCGCGCAACGAATCGACCATCAACTCGATGGACGCGGAGGACTTCCCGCGCATCCCGGAGATCAAGGACGGCGTGAGCATCGAGCTCGACCCGCGGGTCCTCCGCCGGGCGATCGAACGGGTGGAGTTCGCGGCGGCCAGCGACGATTCCCGGCCGGTGCTGACCGGCGTGCACATCAAGACCGAAGGCGACCGGCTGACGATGGCCTCGGCCGACGGCTTCCGGCTCGCAGTCTCGGATGTGACGCTCGCCAAGGCGCCCTCGGAGGCGGTCGAGGTAATCATCCCGGCGCGGGCCCTGCGCGAGCTGGCGCGGCTCATCGCGGACGCGAACGAGCCAGTCGAGATGCGGATCAACCCGCAGCGCACGCAGGTGCTCTTCGCGATGACGGACGTCGAGCTGGTGGCACAGCTCATCCAGGGCACGTTCCCGAACTACAACCAGCTCATCCCGAGCGAATACACGACACGCGCCGTCGTGAGCGTGGACGAGTTCAAGCGCGAGGCGCGGATCGCGGCGATCTTCGCGCGCGACGGCAGCGGCATCATCCGGCTGCAGCTGCAGGCGGGGAACGGCATGCCCGGCAAGCTCTCGGTGAGTGCGCGCGCGGACGAGATCGGCGACAACACCGGCGAGATCGACGCGGAGATCGAATCGAGCACGGGCGAGGCGGCGAAGATCGCGTTCAACACGCGCTACCTCTCGGACGTGCTGAACGCGCTCACGGGCAAGGTGGCACTGGAGATGACGAGCCCCTCGAGCCAGGGCGTCTTCCGCCCGGTGGACGACCAGGGCCGCACACTGGACGAAGACGGCAACTACGTCCACGTGGTCATGCCCATGTTCGTGCAATGGTGAACCCCGCCAGGTAGACCACGTCCGGGGCTCGGATCCCGCCACCATCGCCATCGCACCGCGCAGCCCGTCGGCGCAGCCCGGGATTGACGCGGGTGTGTGCGCTGATTAGTGTTGCGGCGCTCGGCGGCGGCGAGGGTCGCGGGATTGCGATACCGGGGCCGCCCCGCGGAGGGCAGGGTGTCTGCTGCGTCGCTCGTCACTGCCGCCGTCGCCATCGTCCTGGCCGTCCTTGCGTCGACGCTCGACGTGGCGGCCTGGGCGGAGAACGCGCTCTGGCTGGCAGCTCTCGGCGTTGGCACGCTTGCCCTGCTGTTCGCCTACGGCGTCGCAATCACCTGGACCCGGCGGCGAAAGCGCCTCTGGGGATAAGCCCGCGAACCAGGGAGGAGCCGCCATGGCCTCACAGCCCGCAAGCATCCCGACGAGCGGAAACCTCCTGCGCGATCCCGCGGCCATCTTCCGGATCCCGTCCGTCGCCCGGTGGGGGTCCGTCCGCCGGCGCTACCTGCTGCGCTCGGCCGTCCTCGCCACGCTGCTCGTCGTCGCCGCATTCGTGCTCATCTTCGCGGTCGATTCGTCGTACGCGACCGCTGCCGGCATCTCGCTCATCGTCCCGGGAGGCGGGTTTCTGTACGACGCCTGGCCGATCCTGTTCGTCGCCACGTGGCTGTGCTGGTGGCTGGCGTGGAGCTTCTGGGTGGGTTTCGGGTCGATCTTCCACCTGGGCGTGGTCTACCTGGCCCAGCTCATCGGTGGCATCGCGCTCGCGGAAGGGCCCCGGCTCGGTGTCGCCAGCGGGACGAACTGGGACTGGGCTATTCCCGTCCTCCTCCTCGGGGCGGCGCTGTATGTCATCCAGCACCTGGTGCGCTGGGAGCGTGGCTACCGCCGCGCCGTCAGGACGCGTGCCGACCGGAACGCGTATCTCGCATCGATGCCTGCGCCGGCGCGCGAGAAGCTGGTCGAGTCCTTCGAGGCGCCAGCCGTCCGGCAGGCGGAGCGGCCATTCGACCCGCTCGCTGTCGAAGAAGGACAGCCGCCGCTGCCAGTCGGGGACGCCGATGCGGCGCTCGTCAGCTGGCTTCTCAAGCTGAGCCTGCAACCCGTGGACTCGTTCGAAGGCTGGGACTGGCGCCCGGGGCCCTTCGAAGACAGCGCGCTCCGCTACCAGGTCAACGATGTCGGCTACGCCCTTGCCTACCTGCAGGCGAACTACGTCCCGGCCTACCCGAGCCTGTACGGGCAGGCGCAACGGAACGTGATCGAACGCGCGCAGAGCCGGAAGGTCTGGGGGTACTGGTTCCTCGAAAACTTCTGGGGGAACCTGACGATGAACCCGGACCCCATCCGGGGCGCGCGGTTCCAGAACATCATGTTCGGCGGCTTTCTCGCGAAACACCTCGCACACTACGAAGCCTCGACGCACGATCACCGGTACGACGAGCCCGGGTCGCTCGTCTTCGTGTGGAAGGATGGACGCACGTTCAGCTATAGCTATGAGGACATCGCCGAGCACTGCTCGCAAGCCTTCGCGGAGTCACCGCTTACGCTGTGGCCGTGCGAGCCGAACCAGGTGTACATGATCTGCAATCAGCAGGGCGCAGCCGGTGTCAGCGGATTCGACGCACTGCATGGGACCGACTATTGGGCGCGCGTGAAAGAACGCTACCAGGCGGCCCTGGATACCGAGTGGATGAAGCCGAACGGTGACTACTACGGCCACTACAACACTCGCCTGGGGATGAACGTCGGCTCGCTGGGCTGGAACGACGGCACGACGCCGATGTTCATGGACGGCAACGGCGCGATCGCAGGGAGCGGCCGGACGATGTCGCCGGAGGCTGCGGCGCGGCTCTTCGCCCTGAGCGGGAGCTCGGAGATGTGGGCGCACCTCCCGATCGAGAACGGCCGCATGCGGCTGCCCGCGCCCGCACCGCGAAAACGAGCGGGGCTCTTCGACTGGAGTTACTGGCGCTGGCGGATGCCGTCGCCGAGGCACTTCCTTTCCGGCGCCTGGGTCGACCTGACCGAAGGCGGCGTGTGGCCGATGGGCGGCCATACGAACGTGCCGGCATATGCGTCCATCGCCGACTCGGCACGCCAGTACGGGTACGACGACGTCGCCGACGCGGCGATCCGGGGCCTCGACGCGGACAGCTTCCTCGGCAAGGATGCGCCGCGCCCGTACAACTGCCGCCTCTCGTTCGTGACCACCGCCTGCCGCGCCCGCTGGGGGCGGCTGTACAAGGGCGACGACTTCCTGACCGCGCGGATCCCGAAGTATGAAGGGCCAATCCTGGCCAGCGCGCCGCACCCGGAAGTGCTGGTGACCTATGCGAACGGACGCGATGGCGAGCTCTGCCTCACGCTGGAACCCACCGTGGCGCCCGGGAGCTTCCCGCTCGCGTTCGAACGCCTGCGGCCGAACACCGCCTACGTCATCGAATCCAATGGTGCGACGTTCACGACGTCGGACACGGGCGCCGGCGAAGCCAGCATCGACCTCGCGGGCAGGGTGACGACCATCGTGCGCCCGGTCTAGGCGGACGTGCCCGGCGCCGCCATCGACACCCGCATGCCACCGGGGCCGCTCCTGTCCCGGGCGGTGTTCCGGGTGCCGATCGTGGTCGTCTTCGTCGCGCTCGATGTCGCGGCGCTCGGGTTGCTGCCGCTGCCGGAGACCCTCGTGGCGGTGTCGCGCAGCGCGATCGCACCCGGGCTTGGGCTTTTCCCGGAAGAGGTGGGCGTGGCCATCGGCCTGCTCGTGACAGCGCTCGTGTGCACCTGGGCGTGGTTCCGCTGGGGCGCCGTGTGGCCGATGGTCGCAACGTGGTGGCTCAGCATCGTCCTCACGGTCCGCGCCGTCCCGACCGGGGAGCACACGCATGGGGCAGCGGCCGGGGTCCTCGCGCCCGATCGGGTCCTCGCCGTACACGAGTTCACGTGGTTGATGGCGGTCTACCTGCTGGTCTACTGGGCGGGGACGCTGGTGCGCCGGATCCCGTTCGTGGAGCACCTCGCATCCGTGCGGCAGCGGCGGCGCCCGGCCGACGCCTCAGCGATCACGCAGCTGCCGCTCCCCGACCGGGCGCGGGCCGTGTCGCTCTGGGAGATCGCACGGCGGGCCGGCGGCGCAGCGCCACCGCGCGACTTCCTCCGGCAGGCACTTGGTGACCCCGCTCATGACCGCGGACGACGGCTGGTCGCGTTACTCGGCCGGGCGGCGTTGCGCGATCCGGTGCGCGACGACAACGCGCACGTCCGTGCCGCGATGGTGCTGGTGGGCGGCGACGACAGGGACGCCCCGGGAGCTGCCCGGCGAGCGCGGCTGGGGATGCCAGCGAGCGAGCCCGGCTGGGTGCAGCTCCTCGACGGCACGTTGCTCGCGGCCGCGCTCGCGCCAGTCGATCCCGGTGCCGGGCGCCGCTGGGCGTATGCCATGGAGCACTGGTTCGCGCTGCGGCATGGTCACCGGCCCGAGGCGCGCCACGAGATAGCCGGCATCGCCAGGGGCCGGGCACCGGCATGGCAGCACGCCACGGCTGCGGTCGTCGCAGCGATGAACGGCTGGGTTGAGCCGCGCAGCGAGTGGGACGCGCTGCGGCCACAGGTGCTCGCCGCGGTCGGGCGAGGCGGCCGGCGGACCGACGACAACCGGCTCATCGCGGCCGGCCGCTGCTGGGCCGCGATCCTGGACGACCCCGAGGCGACGCGCCTGCTGGCACGTGTCACGAGCTCGCCGAGGGACCCGTTCGCACAGGCCCTGGAGTCGCTATCGGCGGCCCTTCGGACGCACGCGGGTGCGCGAGCAGTGGACGCCGCCGGCGCGAAACCTGCCCTCCAGCTGCACGCCGGGGTAATCCCGGCGCCGGCCCCGAACCTTCACCCACATCGATAGGCGAAAGGAGTCTCACATGTCTGAGCCGAGTTCCGATTGGCCCGTCACCGCAGCCTTCGCGGTGGTCGCGCTGCTGCTCCTGGCCGGGGCGATCGTCAGTGCCATCCGGCTGATGTAGCGGGTGCGCGTGGCGCCGATGGGAGCTGCCATGCTGTTCGCGCGGGCGTCCCAGCACTCGCCGTTAGGAGTCGTTCGACCAGCTCCTCAACCCAGGACCACGTAGGCCAGGGCGACGACGGCGAGCCCGGCGAGCGACGCGATCACGGCGACCGAGGTGATCCGATTCGCCCGCTTGAGCTCACAGAGCTCGCCGTCGGACGCATCAGGCTATCGAGCCGCAGCTCGAAGACGCAGCCGCAGGATGACCCCGAGCACGCCCCCGAACAGGGCCGCTATGCCGAAGAACACCAGCACGGGCACCATCAGCGCACGCCCTTCCCGGCCCGCGGAGTCGGTCGAATCGTCATCTGGCGCATCATCATACCGTTCGTAGGGAGCGGGATCTGTGCAAGGAGTGCTTCGAGCAGGTTCGTCCGGGCGACCAGCTCGGGCTGCGGGAACCACTGTGAGCGGCGCGCACGCACCGCCAGGCCCGGTCCGTGGTCTGGTACAGTCCCGGAGCAGGGAGGAGCGCATGGCAGAGGGTGCTTCGGGTGAGGGCGTGCCGGCGGGGGAACAGATCGACCGGCGGATCGCGGAGCTGGGCGACTGGCGCGGGGAGACGCTGGCGCGGATGCGGGGACTCATCCGCGCGGCCGAGCCCGGCGTCGTCGAGCAGGTGAAGTGGGTGAAGGCCGGGAGCGCCGGGACTCCGACCTGGGAGCTGGACGGGATCGTCTGCACGGGCGAGACGTACAAAGCGGTCGTGAAGCTCACGTTCCCGAAGGGCGCTTCACTGCCCGACCCGGCGGGGCTGTTCAACGCGAGCCTCGAAGGCAACGCCCGCCGCGCGATCGACATCCGCGAGGGCGAAACGGTGGATGCCGAGGCGTTCACGGAGCTGGTCCGCGCGGCGGCGGCTCTGAACGCGGTCAGCCGGAAGGGGAAGCCCCGAGCCGGATAGTAATGGTGCCGCCTGCGGGAGCGAATCACCCGAAGCGCGGTTCCTCGCCTTCGGCGAAGGGGGCGTAGGCGGCGAAGTCGACTTCGTAGGCGACTTCCGGGTTCTGGCGGACGCGCTTGTCGAGGCGGGTCACGTCTTCGCCGACGAGGATGCGCCAGCGGCCGGCCTTCACGCCGTCGAGGATGATCGTCGCGGCCCCGGCGGCCGTCGTCGGCGCCATCGTCTCGAAGCGCTTGATCATCTCCTGTTGCGCCTCCAGGAGCGCCGGCTCGTCCATCTCCATCGCGCCGGGGATGCCAAGCGTCGCGAAGCGCTTGCGCATCTCCCCCTTTTCGAACTCGGTCAGGGGGACGTTGTCGCCGACGAGGATGCGGCGGCTGTTGAGGCCGATGGGCGTGCCGACGCCGCCGGGCATCACGATGTGCGCCTTGAGGTGCGGCGCGTTGTTGCGGAAGTCGTTGATCAGCGCCTCGGTGAAGCCCTTCACGGCGAACTTGGCGGCGCTGTAGGCGGTGTGCGGGATGTTCGGCCCGAGCGCGGCCCAGAAGCCGTTCGCGCTGGAGGTGTTGACCACCGCGCCTTCGTCGGCTTTCAGCAGCATCGGCATGAAGGCGCGGCAGCTGAGGTAGACGCCGTTCCAGCAGATGTTGAAGACGCGGTCCCATTCCGCGCGGGGGGCGTTGATGAAGCTGGCCCCGCCGCCGATGCCCGCGTTGTTGAAGAGCAGGTGGATGTGGTCCGTGGCGTGGTCACGCGCGACCTCGGCAGCGAACCGGAGCATCGCCTGTTCGTCGGCGACGTCCGCGATGTGGGTGGTGACCCGGGCGCCCGGCCGCAGGCCATCGGCTTCGCAGATGCGCTTCGTCTCGGCGACGTTGTCGGCGAGAAGGTCGCACATGGCGACGCTGGCGCCCTGTGCGACCAGCTGGCGGGCGAGCTCGCGGCCCATGCCGGTCCCGCCGCCCGTGATCACGGCGATCTTGCCGCTGAAGTTGTCCATCGCGCGCCTCCCTGCCCTGCGCCGCGAGGGTGTCCGCGGGCGGCGTCCGGCCGCCGATCGTACCCCTGCTTCGGCGCGGGCAATGTTACGCGGGGCGGCGCGGCGTGCAAACGCGGCCGTCCTGCATCGTTCGCAACCCGTCCCGGCCCGGCGATGCAAGTGTTACGAAACCGGGCCACGCGTAAGCCGGGCGCGTAGCTCGGCCCGCTACGGTGGATGCACATTCGGGAGGTATATCGATGCCAACTAAGCAAGACCTGAGCGACATGTCGGTGAAGGAGCTCGAACAGCAGGCCAAGGACGCGGGCATTACTGGCTATTCGAGCATGAAGAAGGACGAACTGGTGGAGGCGCTTTCGAAGGGCACGTCGAAGTCGCCGCGCAGCCGGTCGAACGGCTCGGGCGAACTGCCGGGCATCCTCGCGGTGCTAAAGCAGGAGCACGAGGAGGTCAAGCAGCTGTTCGACGACTTCGAAACGCGGGCGGAACGCGACCTCGAAGGCAGCGCCACGATCGTCGAGCAGATCCTCCAAGAGCTCACGCGGCACGCCGAGATGGAGGAGCAGATCGTGTACCCGGCGCTCCAGTCGGCGGATTCGGACACGTACCACGAGGCGCACGAAGAGCACCACGTGGCCGAGCTGCTGATGGGCGAAATCGCCGCGATGCGGCCGGACGACGCCTACAAGGCGAAGGTCATCGTCCTCGCCGAGAACGTCCGCCACCACATCGAGGAAGAGGAGACCGAGGGCTTCAAGGCGCTCAAAAAGGTGGGCGCCGGCAAGCTCGAAGAGATGGCGATGCAGTGGGAGGAGACGAAGGCGAGCTGGAAGATGCGCGCCGCGTCCTGACGCTCCACGCCCGGCTCAGCCGCGAATGCAGGGCCCGCGCACGCGGGCCCTGCTTCGTTGTCCGCCCGTCGCCCTTCGCCCGTGGCCTTTCGCCTTCGACCTTCGGCCGCTTGTGCTACCCTCCGCCGTCCGGAGGGATGACGAATGACCGTGATTGGGACCGTGGCGAGCACCTGGCGCTACCCGGTGAAGAGCATGCGCGGCGAGCAGGCGGACGAGATCTTCGCCGGGTATGCGGGCGTGTATGGCGACCGGCTGTACGCATTCACGTCGCCCGGCGGGCCGGCGGTCTTCCCGTACCTCACGGGGCGCGAGAACGCGAAGATGCTGCTGCACACGCCGCGCTTCCGGGCCGGCGCCGCGAGCCTGGCGCCGCCGTTGGCCGCGCAGTCCATCGGCCTTGGGATGGGCCTCACGCCGTTGTACGGCAGCGGCGACGAACTGGCTATCGACGTCACCACGCCCGACGGCGAGGTGTTCGCGATCGATGACCCGGAGCTGGTCGAGCGGCTCGGTGGCGGCGCGCTCGAGCTGCTCCGCTCGGAGCGGCCGCTCACGGACTGCCGGCCGGTGACGCTCCTGTCGCTGCAATCCGTGGCCGCGATCGCCGAGGCGAGCGGCGTCGCGCCGGACCCACGCCGCTACCGGGCCAACATCGTGGCCGACCTCGCCGGGTCGGCCGCCTTCGCCGAGGACGAGCTCCTTGGCCGGACGCTCCGGATCGGTGAACGGACGACCATCACGCTCGTCGAGCGGGACCCGCGCTGCAAGATGATCACGCTGGACCCGGACACGGCGGAAGCGGTGCCGGCGGTGCTCGAATACGTCACACGCGAGCGGGATTCGCGCGCGGGCGTGTACGCCGCGGTGCTCGCCGAGGGCGTGGTGCGGCCGGGGGATGCGATCGAGCTGCTCGACTGACGCCGCGCGACGCCTGCACTGTGCGCAGACGCGAAACGGGGCCCACGGCATGCGCCGCGGGCCCCGGGATTGTTGGCCGGGCGGGGAGCTACCGCATCATCCCGCCCGTGTTGGCGAGGGCCGTGCTGGCGGTCACGGTCGCCGTCTTCGTATCGCCGACGTACACGTCGTAGGTCTGGCCGTTCTCGAGGTCCGGCGTGGAGATGGCGATGGCCTGGAAGGTCTTCGTCCCTTCGAAGCTGACCACTTCCTCGCCGCCGGTCGTCTTGATGGTGACGACGGTGCCGGCCTTCTGGGCCGAGGCGAGCCGGACGAGCACGGAGGCCTGCGTGGAACCGGTGCCGGGCGCCTGGGCCATGCCGGCGCTGCCACCGGCGAGCAACACGCCGCCCGAGATGGCGAAGCTGCCATCGTAGTCGAGGGCGCCGTTATCGCTGCCGGTCGGACCCTGGACGGTGACGGTGCCGCCGGTCATCGTGACCGAGCCGTTCGCGTCGATGCCGTCGCCCTGGGCCGAAATGAGGATGGTGCCGCCATTGATGGCGATGGAGCCGTTGCCGGGGGCGAAGCCGTCGCGGCCGGGGCGCGTGCCGGGTGCTTGCTGCGCACCGGAACCATCGACCCCGCCGGCGGCGTTCAGGCCGTCGTCGCTGGAGACGATGCTGATCTCGCCGTCGTTGATGACGATGGCGAGGCTCTCCAGGCCTTCGAACGACTTCGTGGTCTCGATGACGCCGCCGTTCACGGTCAGCGTCGCGTCGGCGTGGACGGCGTCGTCGCCGGTCTCGATGGCGAGCTCGCCCGCGTTGATGGTCACAGCACCGTTCGAGTGGACGGCGTCGTCCGCGGAGTTGACGGTGATGGTGCCGCCTTCGACCAGGACGCTGGCCGTGCCCTTGATGCCCTTGGCCGAGGCGTCCGCGGCGACGCTGGCAGAGCTGCCGCCCCCGGAGGTGATGGTGAGCGTGCCATCGCGGACGATGGCGTTGGTCTCGGCGTCGATGCCGTCGCCCCCCGCGGTGATAGTGGTCGAGCCATCGATGAGGTCGACGTAGCCGAGCGCGGCGTCCTCGGTATTGTCCGCCTTGAGCCCGTCGCCGCCGGCCCTGACCGTGATCGTCCCGCCCTTCACGACGAGGTAGTCCTTGCCGCGGATGCCGTCATCCTTCGCGTCGACGGTGATGGTGCCGCTATCGATGACGAGGCCGTCCTTGCTGGCGATGGCGTCGTTGTAGTTGCCCTTCACGGTGAGTGCGCCGTTGCCGGTGATGGTCATGTCCGCGGCGCTGTAGAGCGCAGCGTTGGGTTCGTCCGTGTCCGCGTCGGGGAAGGTGTACTCCGAGCCGTCGGTGAGCGTGTTCTCGCTGCCATCGGCGAGGACGACGACGACCTTTTCGGCGTTCATGACGGCGATCGCGGCCTGGTCGTCGTTGGTGATCTCGACGCCGTCGAGGATGATCCGGACCACGTCCTCGTCTTCCGTGTCGACGACGAGCTGGCCGGTGAGCTGGCCGGAGAGGCGGTACGTCCCGGCGGCGGTCACCGTGACGGTCGAGCCGTCCACATCGACGGCGGCCGAGGACGAGGAGGCACTCGACCCGTTGAGCGTCACCTCGACTTCGTCGGATTCGTCCCACTCGTAGTCCGCGGGGTCGTCGTGGGTGTCGCCGGTGGCGGTGGTGGCGACACTGGTCGTGGGCGCCGTGGCGGTCCCGCTCGACGACGTGCCGGAGCTGGTCGACGTCGCGGTCCGCGATGCTGTGGCCTGGGTGCCGATGGTGGTCGTGGTGGCCTCGTCGCCGCTGGATGATGTGCAGGCGGTCGCGACGGTAGCCAGCAGGGCGGTGCCGGTGAGTGCAAGAGCGAGTGTCTTACGCATGGGGGTCTCCTTCGGGTTGAACACACCGTAGGAGCCGAGGGTGCGGTTTCTCTGAGAGTACGCTCAGATGTTTCTCATAATTGGGCTGCCGTCAGGCCGACCTTACCGGGGCTCGACCCCGTCGCCGGGCGCGTCGAGGGCGGCGCTCGCGTCGTACTGCATCGCCGTGAAGCTGAAGCGGGCGACGACCGCGCCGCCGGGCTCGCTGAACTCGACGTCCATGCGGATGAGCAGGCTGTAGCCGAAGCGGCCGCCGAGGCGCTCGGCGATGTGGCCGATGCGGCTGCGGACCTGGAGCGTCTCGCCCATGCGCAGGGGGCGGACGATGTCGATCTCGTTCGAAACCTCGAGCTTGTCGGGCATGAGATCCGGCATGGGGAGCTCGTCGCCTTCCGGCTGGAGCGCGATGAGCACGTAACCGGGCACTTCCTCGCCCGGCGCGAACGTGGGCGTGGCGATCTCGCCGAAGACGGCGCGCATGGAGCGGCGGACGGCCGCTGGGGTGATGGTCACGGCGACCGGCTCGTTGCCCGTGCCGATGAGGGCGCGGATCTCCGGCGTGAGGAGCGACGCTTCGGGCATGCTCATCGCAGTTGCACCGTGCCGAAGCCGTTGACCGTGGGCTGGCCTTCGCTGCCGACCACCACGATTTCGATGTCGACCAGGCGCTGGCCGCCCTCCTCGCCTATGCGCGCGACGGTGCCGGCAATCGACATCGGGCGGCCGGTGAGGTCCGGGCGCCGGTGCGTGGTGCGGACGTGGCGGACAAACCCGGCCCCGCCGAGCCAGGTATCGAGCGCGCGATAGAGGAGCCACGTCTTGAGCTGGCCCGGGACGATGGGGCCTGGCATGCCGGCGGCGTGGGCCGCTTCCGCATCATAGAAGATGTTCGTGAGCCCCCCGGTGAGGCCGCAGTAGCGGATGACGAGGTCCATCCCCGGGGTGATATCGAGCACGGGGAGGGCGTCGCCCTCTTCGAGCGCTGCGATCTGACCTGCGCTCAAGCGTCCCATGCTGCCTCCCCTCCCCACCACATCATCGTGGACAGTCTTCCATTCGGCGGCGTTCCAGTCACCGGCGGCGGCAGGCCCGGCCGCGCCACGTTTCGTGTACGAACGGGAGCGAGGCCGTCACCCGCGGCGTCACTCGTGCCATAGTCCGGGTGAGCCGCCGGGCGAACCGGCGCAAGGCAGGGAGCAACGTGATGGACAGGGCGCGTATCGGTCGGGATGGGTTTCTCAGTCACCAGGGCATGGACGACGACGATGCGGTGCTCGATGCCGGCGGGCCGATCCTGGGCGAGGACGTGAGGGGAGGCGCGGAGGCCTCGGTGTGGGACGACACGGACATCGTGCACGTGGTGCGGGAGGCGCGCGATAGCCGCTCGATCGGCTTCGAGTCCGTTGCCGCCGGCGACGTGAATGGCGACGGGGCGGCGACGCTGCTGGACTTCGAGGACCAGGCGCCGCCGGCGGGGTTCACGGAGTACGGCGCGGGCATCGGCGACGTGTTCGGCCAGGCCGCGGGCGGGGGCCACGACGGCCTCGGGGATGCGCTGCGGGACCTGGAGATCGACATCTAACCTGGGGCGTGGCCCGGCTACGGCGTCACGCCCATCAGCCACTTGCCCGCGGCTTCGTTGACGCGGTCCGGGTGGGAGATGATGTGGACGCTCATGGCCTGGTAGTCGCGCCAGCGGCGTTCGAAGTCGCCGGATTCGCGCAGGCCGTTGCCGCCAAGCACGCGCACGAGGAGCTGCATCGCCTGGCCGCTGAGCTCGAGCGAGGCGGAGGCGAGGCCGACCTGGCGGTGGTAGTCCGCCTCCCGCGGGGGCGTGCCGGCGGCGATGCGGGCGTCCGTCTCGGCGGCGCCGGCCATCCAGGCGGCCCGGGCAGCAGCGGCCAGCGCGACCGCCGCGCCGAGGTGGAGCTGCACGGCCGGGCGCTGGTTCATCGGCACGCCGAAGATGGCCTTCCGGGTCGCGGCCTGGGTGACCGCGTCGTCGAGCGCGGCGCGGAGGTTGCCGGTGGCCTGCGCAGCCAGCCAGAGCGACGACAGCCCGACCCAGTCCTCCCGGTAGCGGTGGTCCGCGACGGGCCAGGCGGCCTCGCGGGCGCGGGCGCCGTAGTCCGGGTAGAAGCGGCGGGCGAGGGCGGCGGGAGTGCGCACGCCGCGGAGGAGCACGTCGTCGGTGGCGGAGGCGCGGACGGACATGCCATCCCAGGTTGGCTGGATGTCGATACCTGGCGCGTCGAGCCGGGCAATGGTGTGGCTCACGACGGTGCCTTCGCCCTCGCCGCCATCGTGGGTGAACATGACGAGCGCCCACTCGCCGTAGCGGGCCCCGCTCGCGAAGGTGATCTTCCCGTCGAGCACGTAGTCATCGCCGTCCAGGACGCCAGTGACGGCGGTGCCGGCGCCGTTCGGATAGGTCACCCATTCGTGCGCCGCGACGATGCGGGGGAGCTCCGGCGCGGTGCCGAAGAGCGTGCCGTAGTGGTGGAACACGCACATATGGTTCCACATGCACCAGGCCGTGGAGGCGCAGGCGCCGGCGATGGCCTCGAGCTCCTCCCCGACGGCGAGCACGCTCCCTTCGACGCCGCCGAGCGCCCGGGCCGCGGTCAGCCGGATGAGGTCGCTCGCCTTGATCTCCGCGATCACCGCCGGGGCGACGGAACGCGTGCGGTCGGCTTCGACAGCCTGCGCGGCCATGAGCGGCAGGAGCGGCCCCGAGACCAGGTCCGGGCGCTGCGGGAGGTAATCGGCGAGGGTCTGCACGGGGTGCGGAGTATACCGGCGCCGTGGGCAAACGCCATACGGATGTGCCGTGTGTCAACGCCGTATCGGGCCACGCGCGGGGAGCTCCCGGGGGCGGGGGGGTCACGTGCCGGTGGTACTATCGAACGCGGAACCAGGCGGCCGCGCGGGACAGGCGCCCATGCCGGCATTCCGCCATCACAACGTGGAGCAAGCAAAGTGCGTGTCGGCATCCTGACCGGCGGCGGCGACGTCCCCGGCCTGAACCCCTGCATCAAGGCCTTCGTCAACGGCGCGGAAGAGCGCGGCTGGGAGGTCTACGGCATTCGCCGTGGGTGGGCGGGCCTGCTGCATTACAACGTCGACGGCTCGCTCGAGGAGAACGACGAGTGGTTCGACGTGCTCGACCGGAACGCGGTGCGGACGATCGACCGGTACGGCGGCACGCACCTGCACACCTCGCGCACGAACCCGCAGAAGGTGCGCTCCAGCGACCTGCCGGACTTCCTGCGCGACCGCTACCCGTTCGAAGAGGGCCAGAAGACGGTCGATTGCACCCCCTACGTGCTGACGGTCATCGAGAAGCTCGGCCTGGACGCAATCGTGGCCATCGGCGGCGACGACACGCTTTCGTACGCGGTGCGGCTGCATCGGGAGAACGTGAACGTCATCGCGGTCCCGAAGACGATGGACAACGACGTCTACGGGACGGACTACTGCATCGGCTTCAGCACGGCGGTCACCCGGAGCGTGGACCTGATCAACTCGCTGCGGACGCCCACGGGCAGCCACGAGCGGATCGCGGTGGTCGAGCTCTTCGGGCGGAACAGCGGCGAAACGTCGCTCGTCTCGGCCTACCTTGCGGACGTGGACCGGGCGCTGATCAGCGAGGTGCCGTTCGACATCGAGCGGCTGGCGGCGATGGTGACCGAGGACCGGCGCCGGAACCCGAGCAACTACGCGATCATCACCGTCTCGGAAGGGGCGACGATGATCGGCGGGCAGGTGGTGGAGTACGGGCAGGAAGACGCCTACGGCCACAAGAAGCTCGGCGGCATCGGCAGCATCGTGGGCGACGCGCTCAAGCGGATCACGGGCGTCGACATCGTGAACCAGCAGCTCGGCTACCTCATGCGTGCGGGCGCGCCGGACTCGCTCGACCGGATGGTCGCGACCTCGTACGGGCGCCTGGCGGTGGGGCTCATGGAGGAGAACCACTTCGGGCGGATGGTGGCGCTCCAGAGCGGCGTCTACACGACCGTGCCGATCGAGACATCGAGCCTGGGCACGAAGCGCGTGGACGTGGCCGAGCTGTACGACCCGCGCGAGTACCGGCCGAAGGTGGGCCACCTGATGGGCAAGCCGATGTTCCTGTACTAGCAGGGTCAGTCTGCGTCGCTGTCGGCGGTGGTGGCTGCCGGCTCGCGCTTCATCAGGTCGAGCGGGAGGTCGCGCTTGAGGATCTTGCCGGTGGAGGTGCGCGGCAGCTCTTCGAGGGCGACGATGCGGCGCGGCACCTTGTACCCGGCGAGTTGTTCGCGGCAGTAGGCGCGCAGGCGCGATTCCTCGAGGTCCGCGCCCTCCTGGAGCTCCACGAAGGCGACGGGCACTTCGCCGCGGGCGCCGTGGGCCATGCCGATGACGGCGGCGTCCTTCACGCTCGCGTGGCGGTTCAGCACATCCTCGATCTCCCGCGGGAAGACGTTTTCGCCGCCGACGATGATGAGGTCGCTGAGGCGGCCGGTTATGTAGAGGCGACCGGCCACGTCGAGCTTCCCCAGATCGCCGGTGTGGAAGAAGCCGCGGGCGTCGAAGACTGCGGCGGTGGACTCCGGCAGGTTGTGGTAGCCGCGCATGAGGTTCGGGCCGCGCACGCAGATCTCGCCCTCCTCGCCGGGCGGGAGCTCGCCGCCCGCGGGGTCGAGGATGACCTGCTCGACGAGCGGGATGGCGCGGCCGACGGAGTGCAGGCCGGTGTCCTCCGGTCGGGCCCAGTTCGTCACGGCGGAGGTCTCGGTGAGCCCGTAGCCTTCGTTGATGGTGATCCCGAAGCGGGATTCGACGGACTCGCGGACGGCCGGCGCGAGCGGTTCGCCGCCGCAGATGAGCAGCCGCAGCGATGTGAAGTCGGCCTTCGTGGCGGTCTTGTCGGCGAGGAGCGCCTTGTACATGGCCGGGATGCCGACGAAGCCCGTGGGCCGGTGGCGTCGCATGAGCTCGACGATCTTCGATGGCACGAACCGGGCGGTGTAGACGACCTTCGCGCCGGTCGTGAGCGGCAGGAGCGTAAGCACGCTCAGCCCGAAGCTGTGGAACTGCGGCAGGACGCCGAGGAACACGTCCCGCGGGGTGACTTCGCCCCACTGGCGGCACTGCCAGGCGACCGCGCCGAGGTTGCGGTGGGTGAGCTCGACACCCTTCGGCCTGCCCGACGTCCCGGAGGTGTAGATCAGCGCCGCGACCTCGTTGGGGTCTGGCGTGACCGGGCGGCGGAAGCGGGGCAGCTTCGGGAACGTCACTTCCTCGAGGAAGAGCGGCTGGACGCCGGGCGGCAGGTCACCGAACTGCTTCAGCATCTGGCGGGCGGTGATCACCAGGTCCAGCCCGGCGTCGGCGATGACGTAGTCGCGTTCCTGCTGCTTGAGCAGGTAGTTCACGGGCACTGCGGTGCGGCCGGTGAACCAGGTGGCCAGCAGCCCGAGCGGGAACATTCCGGAGGTCGGCAACATGAGCCCGACGCGGGGCTGCTTCGTGAGCCGCTCGATCTCCCCGGCGAGGTGGACGGCGCCGGCGTAGAGATGGATGCCGCGATAGGCGCGGTAGTCATCGACCACGACCGTGCGCCAGGGCCGCGTCAGCAGCTTCCGCACGAGCGGGCGGAAGGCGTCCGGAGGCAGGTCGCGGGCGTCCCACTGCCTGTTCGCGACACCGTTGGCGGGCTGACCACCGAGCATGGTGCGGCCTCCTTGCGTGCGCCGGAATCATGCGCGACGCGCGGGGGGCTGGCTAGCCCACGTGGACGCCGTTCCCCACGACCAGCACCGGCACTGGCGAGCGCTTCACCACGTCGGCGGTGGTGCTGCCCATGAGCGCCTGGCCCAGGCCCGAGCGGCCGTGCGTGCTCATCACGATGAGGGCGGCGCCCACGTCCTTCGCGACGCGGACGATTGCGGCCGCGGGGTCGTCGTCCCATTCGACGCGAACTTCCGCTGCGATGCCGGGAAGGTTGAGGGCGGCGAGCTCGGCGAGCAGCTCTTTGGCATCGACGCGCGCCGATTCCATGGCAGCGCCGCGGTCCTCGACGACGCGCGGCGGCGGTGTCACGGGCGCGCCGCGGCCGCGGGCGAACTCGGCAAGGTGGCCGGTGTCCGGGCCGATTTCTCGGTTCGAGATGGTGCCGTGCAGGTGGCCCGGGTCGAGGATGCCGGCGACCGTGACCTCGGCGCCCCATTCGCGGACGAGCGGCGCGGCGGCGAGGAGGGCCCTGCGGGAGACCTCGCTGCCATCGCAGGTTATGACGATGCGCATGTTGATAGCCCCTGATCTGTGCTCACCCCAGCATGCGGCCCGGCAGCGGGCGCGGTGACCGCCGATCGGGCGGGATTCGCGGGCCGTGCGCCCCCGGCGGGCGCGCCGTAGGATCCCGCCTGCCACCAAGGAGGCCGCGCATGACCTGGCAACCGGAAATCGAAGAGATGGGGCGCCGCAGGGACTTCGTCCAGCAGATGGGCGGCGAAGAGCGCGTCCAGCGTCACCACGATAGCGGGAAGTACACGGTGCGCGAGCGGATAGAGAAGCTGCTCGACCCCGGTTCCTTCCGCGAGGTCGGCACCTTCGTGGGCGTGGGCGAATACGGCGAAGGGAACGAGCTCACCGGCTTCCGCCCGGCGAACTTCGTGATGGGGCACGGGAAGATCAGCGGCCGGCCGGTGGTGGTTGGCGGCGACGACTTCACCGTGCGCGGCGGCGCGGCAGCGGGCGCCATCGGCGGCAAGATGGTCTGGACCGACCGCACGGCGCGCGAGCTGCGCATCCCGAGCGTGCGGCTGATCGACGGCTCCGGTGGTGGCGGCAGCGTCGGCAGCAAGGACACGAGCGGCGCGGGCCAGACCACGTCGCGGATGTTCGGCCCGACGTACGTGTGGGAGGACATCGTGCCGATGCTCGGCGAGGTGCCGGTCATCGGAGCGGTGATGGGCTCGGTGGCGGGCCTGGGGGCCATCCGCGCGGTGGCGAGCCACTGGACCGTGATGCCGCGCAAGACTGGCCAGATCTTCGTGGCCGGCCCGCCGATCGTGGAGCGCGGCATCGGCCAGGCAATCCCCAAGGAGGAGCTGGGCGGCTACCAGGTACACACGCGGGGCTCCGGCGTCATCGACAACGAAGCGGAGGACGAGGATGACCTGTTCGCGCAGGTGCGCCGCTTCCTTTCGTACCTGCCGCTGAACGCCTGGGAGAAGCCGCCCGTGGCGTCGCCGTCAGACGACCCGGGCCGGCGGGACGAGTGGCTGCTCGGCGCGGTCCCGCGCGACCGGAAGCGGGTGTACGACGCGCGACGCATCCTGCGAGCGGTGCTGGACCGCGGTTCCATCTTCGAGCTGACCCCGTACTACGGGCGGCCGCTGATCACGAGCCTGGCGCGGGTCGATGGCTACCCGGTGGGCGTGCTGTGCAACGACCCGTACCACTATGGCGGCGGGCTGAACGCGGCCGCCTCGGAAAAGGGCGTGCGGTTCATCGACCTCTGCGACACGTTCAACATCCCGATCGTGAACATCATGGACCAGCCGGGCTACGCGATCGGGCTGGATGCCGAGCGGTCGGGCATCCTCCGGGCGGGGACGCGCTACGGGTTCGCGGTCGACCAGTCGACGGTGCCGTGGATCACGGTGCTGGTGCGGCGGGCCTACGGCGTCGCGACGACGGCGTGGAAGGGCACGAAGCTGGGCTGGCCTTCGGGCGACTGGGGCGGGCTGCCGATCGAAGGTGGCGTGCAGGCGGTGTTCCGCCGCGAGATCGACGCGGCACCGGACCCCGCGGCGCGGCGGCGCGAAATCGAGGATGCCCTCTACGCGGGGCGTTCGCCGTTCCAGGCCGCCGAGAACTTCACTGTCCACGAGATCATCGACCCGCGGGACACGCGGGCGCGGCTCGTGGAGTGGGTGCCGCTCGCGTACGAATCGATGAAGGACCTGGGACCGAAGGGGCGCACGTTCCGGCCGTAGCGAGCTGCTTGACCGGGCGCGAGAGAATAGCAGCAGGATGCCGAACAGACGGCGCGTTACGGCGGCCCGAATGGCCGTCGTGTCCGCGGCCGGTCCGGGATGAGCATCGATTTCGAACCATGCAGGAGGTATGCAGATGTCGAACGTGACGCGATGGAACCCGCTCGATGAGTTCCCGCCGGCCTGGCCGCGCCTGTTCGGGCGTGACTTCTTCGCCCGGCTGCGGCCGGGAGGCGAGCTGGCCATGGAATGGAGCCCGCGCTGCGACGTCGAAGAGACGGACGCCGAGGTGATCGTCCATGCCGAGCTGCCGGGCGTCGAGGCGAAGGACATGGAGGTCTCGATCGCCGGGTCGCAGCTGACCATCCGCGGCGAAAAGCAGACGCAGCGCTCGGAGGAAAACGAGGGCCGGACGTACCAGGAGCGGTTCTTCGGGTCGTTCGAGCGGTCCATCCCGCTGCCCCCGGGCGTCGACGCCGACAACATCGCGGCGAACCTGAAGGACGGCGTGCTCGAGGTGCGGATCCCGCGGGTGGCGCCGCCCGCGCCGGAGAAGAAGACCGTCAACATCGCGACCGGGTGAGCGGCACGGCTGGACCCGCGCCCGTCCGCACCGTCATTCTCGGCGCGGCCGGGCGGGACTTCCACAACTTCAACACCGTGTACCGGGACGACCCCGGCACGCGGGTCGTTGCCTTCACGGCGACGCAGATCCCCGGGATCGCGGGCCGGCGCTACCCGGCGGCGCTGGCCGGGCCGCACTACCCGGACGGCATCCCGATCGTCCCCGAGGACGAGCTCGAGGCGCTCTGCGCGCGCGAAGTGCAGCGCGTGGTCTTCGCGTACAGCGACGTGACGCACGAGACGGTGATGCACCTCGCCTCGCGGGCCCTGGCCGCAGGGGCCGACTTCGAGCTCCTCGGGCCCGACCGGACGATGCTGCGCTCGCGGAAGCCGGTCATCGCCGTGTCGGCGACGCGGACGGGCTCCGGGAAGTCGCAGGTGGCCCGCTGGCTCGCGTCATTCCTGCGCGAGCGGCGCCTCCGCGTGGCGGTCGTGCGCCACCCGATGCCCTACGGCGACCTCGCCGCACAGGCGGTGCAGCGGTTCGCGGCGGTCGAGGACCTCCGCGCCGCCGGGTGCACGGTCGAGGAGCGCGAGGAGTACGAGCCGCACATCGCCCGGGGCGCCGTGGTCTACGCGGGCGTGGACTACGCCGCGATCCTCGCGCGGGCGGAGGCGGAGGCGGACGTCGTCGTGTGGGACGGCGGGAACAACGACTTCCCGTTCTTCCGGCCGGACCTGCACATCGTGGCCGTCGACGCGCTTCGCCCCGGGCAGGTGGCGACGTACCACCCCGGCGAGGCGGTCCTGCGCATGGCCGATGTCGTCGTGCTGAACAAGGTGGATAGCGCCGGCGAAGGGGGCGCGGCGGCCGTGGAGACGGAAGTGCGAGCGGTGAACCACGCCGCGCCCATCGTCCGTGCCGCATCGCCGGTACGGCTCGATGACCCGGGCGCGGTCGCCGGGCGGCGCGTGCTGGTGGTGGAGGATGGACCGACGATCACCCACGGGGGCATGGCCTACGGCGCGGGGTTCGTCGCGGCGACGGCCGGCGGCGCGAGCGAGGTGGTCGACCCGCGCGCCTCGGCCGCGCCCGCGATCGCCGCCGTCTTCGCGCAGTACCCGCACATCGGGCGCGTGCTCCCCGCCGCCGGGTACGACGCCGGGCAGCTCGCCGCGCTGGCCGCGACCATCAACGCCTCGGGCGCCGATGTCGTGGTCTCGGCGACGCCGGCGGACCTCGCAGCCCTGGTGCGGATCGACCTGCCCGTGGTGCGGGCGCGGTATGAGTACGCCGACGCCGGCGAGCCCCGCCTGGCGACCTTCGTCGAGTCGTTCCTGCGGCACAGGGGACCGCCCCGCGAGTAACGCCATCGGAGCCGCGCCCGTAAGGAAGCGGGGAGCTCCGTCGCGAGCTTCGCATGGGCGGTAGCGGGCCGGGGCAGCCATGCCTCGTCGCAATAGCGCCGCGGAAGGTGTTTGGTGCCGGAGCGGCCGCTCCGGGCGGCGTCATTGAGTAGCCCTCGCGGCGTCATGGTAGTGCTGGGCCACAAGCGTTATGTACGTGGTTCGATTGAGCCACGCTATTCATCTTTGATGTATCACTGCGCCACGCAGACTCGTCCCGGACCGCGCCGACGGCGTGGGACGCGGGGCTAGATAGAGTAAATCGATGGGCAAGATTGGGCCCTGATCTATCGAGCACTTGACAGGTAGCCTTCCAAGCGGCTTTGATGCGCCATCTCAAGAAACCTTTGGGAAGCGGGTTTCAACGGAGGGGCACATGGAATCGGGATACTGGACACGTTGGCAGCAGCGGAAGCTCGGACGCCGGGGACTACTGGCCGCGGCGGGTGGTGGCACGGCCGGTCTCGCGGGCCTGGCGCTCGTCGGGTGCGGCGACGACGACGATGACGATGGCGGCGGCGACGCTACCAGCACAAGCGCGCCTGCAACGGCACCGCCGACGCAGGGCGTCGCTTCGGCGACCGCAACCGCCACGGAGACCATCAAGAAGGGCGGGACGCTCCGGTCCGGCACGTTCCTCAACGTGCTCGGCATCGACCCGCACATCGAAGTGTCGGTCGGTCTCTCGCAGATGGCGCGGGTGTACACGTTCCTCGGCGGGTTCTCTATCAAGGATCAGTCGTTCCACCCGCTGCTCGCGGAGACGGTGGAGACCCCGGGGACGGCCGGCACCGAGTTCGTCTTCAAGCTCCGCAAGGACGCGAAGTGGCAGAACACGGCGCCGGTGAACGGCCGCGCGGTGACCGCCGAAGACGTGAAGTACAGCTTCGAGCGCTTCCGCGACCTGCCGCAGGCACAGAACAATGACTTCTTCAAGTCGGTCGTCGACAAGATGGAAGTCGTCGACGCGAACACGTTCAGGCTGACGACGAAGTTCCCCTACGCGGAATCGCTGTCCGAAATCGGCGGTACCCAGAAGGCGATCGTCGCGAAGGAAGATGTCGAGGCGAAGAAGGACCTCTCGAACGGCGGCGTGGGCGCGGGCCCATACATGATCGAGTCGTACTCGAAGGGCGAGACGCTCGTCATCAAGAAGAACCCGGACTACTTCAACAAGAACCTGCCGCACCTCGACAAGATGCAGTGGCAGACGATCCTCGACATGTCGACGCTGCTCCAGGCCTACCAGTCGGACCAGCACGACGTCTGCGGCGCGCTGCTGACGAAGCTCGACTTCGAGGAGCTGAAGAAGAACAGCAACCTGGTCAACACGAAGCTGCCGGCGCTGCACTACGGCTCGTTCGGTCTGAACGCCTCCGTGAAGCCGTTCGACAACCCGCAGGTCCGCCAGGCGATCTACGTCGGCGTCGACCGGAAGCAGTTCGTCGACAAGGTGTTCCTCGGCGAGGCGGTGCCGATGGGCCCGGTAAGCGCGGGCCTGGACTTCTGGGCGCTGCCACAGAGCGAGCTCGCGACGTACATCGGGCCGGACGTGGCCAAGGCGAAGCAGCTCCTGAGCGCGGCCGGCTATCCGGACGGCTTCGAGATCGACATCGAGACCTCCGGTGGCGTGCAGCTCTACATCGACCACGCCGAGGTGCTCGTCGCGGAGCTCAAGAAGATCGGGATTACCGCGAACCTGAAGCTGAGCGACCTGTCGTCGTACCTGAGCAACAAGCTGTTCAAGGGCGACTTCAACGCGACGGTGTTCACGCACAACCCGTACGAGTCGCCGAAGATCCCGCTGGCGATGTACCACAACAACGGCCTCGGCGGCGGCAGCTGGTGGCACTACAAGAACGACGAGATCTCCGCGGCGATCGACAAGCAGTCGATGGAGCTCGACACGAACAAGCGCAAGGAGCAGGTCCTGGAGATCCAGCGCATGCTCCTGAAGGACGGCGCGCCGATGATGAACTTCGCTTCGCCGCAGGCGTTCGTCTCGTACCACAAGCGGGTTGGCGGCGTCGACAACTCGCTGCGCACGTACCAGGTGTTCACCTACGCCGAGCACCTGAAGAGCTAGGCACCGGCAGCTGGCGCGGCCCGGGAAGCAGCGGTCCCGGGCTGTGCCACGCCGCCGCGAATGCCTCGGAGCGAACTATGCGCACCTACGCCCTGCGACGCCTGCTACTCATGGTCCCGGTCATCATCTTCGTCACGATCATGGTGGCGAGCCTGATGCGCATGGTCCCCGGAGACCCCGCAACCCTCGCCCTCGGCCAGCAGGCCACGGAAGAGGACCGTCAGCGGTTCAACGAGGAGTACCACCTCGACGAATCGCTGCCCGTGCAGTACCTCCGCTGGTGGAGCGATGTCTTCCGCGGGAACCTCGGCTCCTCGGTGGTGCAGCGCACGGACGTGACGGACGAGCTCGGCGAACGGCTGCCGAGCACGCTCGAGCTGCTCATCCTGAGCATGATCCTCACGGTCATCATCGGCATCCCGCTCGGGGTGATCTCGGCGGTCAAGCAGAACTCGATCCTCGACTACGTCATCCGCTTCACGAGCATCGCCGGGATCTCGGTGCCGAGCTTCTGGCTGGGCACGCTGCTGCTCATCCTGCCGTCGATCTGGTGGGGCTACCTGCCGCCGCTGACGAAGGTGAGCTTCTTCGATGACCCTCTTTCGAACCTGCAGCAGTACATCACGCCGGCGTTCACGCTGGCGGTGGGCGGCTCCGCCGGCATCATGCGCCTGACGCGGTCGTCCGTGCTCGAAATCATGCGCAACGACTACATCCGGACGGCGCGGTCCAAGGGGCTCAAGGAACGGCTGGTGATCGTCCGGCACGTCCTCCAGAATGCGCTCATCCCGGTGGTGACGGTGCTGGGGCTCCAGTTCGCGGGCCTCGTCGGCGGCGCGGTCATCATCGAGACAATCTTCAACCTTCAGGGTGTGGGGCTGTTCTTCATCAACTCGATCTTCGCGCGGGACTACCCGGTCATCCAGGGGCTCGTCCTCTTCCTGACCGTCGTCTTCCTGCTGATCAACCTGCTCGTCGACCTTTCGTACGGGTTCCTGGACCCAAGGATTCGCTACTCATGACCACCGCAGCCGGCCAGAGCCTCCCTCTCGATACCTTCGACACCTACACGCCGCCATCCCGGCTGCGGAAGCTCGGCCGGACGGCGCGCAAGCAGCCGCTGGGCGTGTTCGGCGCAGTGGTCGTGATCATTCTCGTGCTGATGTCCGTCTTCGCCAGCGTCGTGGCGCCGCACGACCCCTCGAGCATCGACTTCGACTCGCTCACCTCGCCGAACGCAGCTCATCCCTTCGGCACCGACGACAAGGGCCGCGACATCCTCAGCCGCGTGATCTACGGCAGCCAGACGTCACTCAAGGTCGGGCTCATCGCGACGTTCATCGGCACGGTCGGCGGCGCGCTCATCGGGCTCACGTCGGGCTACTTCGGCGGCCTGTTCGATTCGATCCTGCAGCGCCTGATGGACTCGCTGATGGCGTTCCCGACGATCATCCTCGCGCTGATCATGGTGGCCGTCTTCGGAAACTCGATTTCCAAGCTAATGCTGGTGGTAGGGATAGCCATCATCCCGGGCGTGGGCCGCGTCATGCGCGGCGTGGTGCTGGCGGAGAAACAGAGCCTGTACATCGAATCGGCGCGCGCCACCGGGGCGGACTCGGCGCGGATCATGTTCCGGCACATCCTGCCGAACGTGCTGGCGCCGATCATCGTCATCGCCACGTCGCTCCTGGGCGCCTCGATCCTCGTGGAGGCGTCGCTCAGCTTCCTCGGGCTCGGGACGCCGCCGCCGACGCCGAGCTGGGGCGCCGACCTCAGCGGCAACGCGCGCAAGTACTTCCCCTACGCGCCGTGGATGGCGATCTTCCCGGGCGTCGCGCTGAGTCTCGTCGTCCTCGGGTTCAACCTGCTCGGCGACGCGCTGCGCGACGTGCTGGACCCGCGGCTGCGGAACCGGTAGCCGGGCGAAACGCGGACGGCGGACGAGGGCAGCGCGGCAGGCGGGCCGGCGTGGTAGGATCGCGCGATTATTTCGCGCGCAACCCCCGGGCAGGGCAGAATTGACGCACCAAGCCCGGCGGGAATGCCGCCCTTCACCCTGCGCCGCCAAAGGAGCACCACATTGGACTTCAACCTGAGCCCTGAGCACGCCGCTTTCCAGCAGGAAGTGCGCGACTTCATCCAGAACGACATGCCAGCTGGCTGGAACACGGCCGACGCCGAAGACCGCCCCGACATCGAGCGGCAGATCCGCTTCAAGCTCGCCGAGCGGAAGTGGCTCGCGCTTGCGTGGCCGAAGGAATACGGCGGTCTCGCTGCCTCGCCGATGCAGCAGATGGTCTACAACGAGATGATGGCCTACAACGCGGTGCCGTCGTTCAGCATGGGCGTCGCCTGGGTCGGCCCTGTCATCATGCTCTATGGCACGAAGGAGCAGCAGGAGCGCTTCCTCCCGCGCATCACCAGCGGCGAAGACGTGTGGTGCACGCTCTATAGCGAGCCGGGCTCGGGCTCGGACCTCGCCAGCCTGCAGGCCCGCGCCGTCCGTGACGGCGACGACTACGTCGTGAACGGCCAGAAGATCTGGACCTCCGGCGGCCACCGCTCGGACTGGGGCTGGCTCGCCGTCCGCACGGACCCGGATGTGCCGAAGCACAAGGGCATCTCGATGGTCTGCGTGAAGATGGACTCGCCGGGCATCACGGTCCGGCCGCTGGTCAACATGGCGGGCACGCACGAGTTCAACGAAGTCTTCTTCGAAGACGTCCGCATCCCGGTTTCGAACCTGGTGGGCGAAGAGAACCGCGGCTGGTACAGCCTTGCCGTCGGCCTCGACTTCGAGCGGTCCTCGATCGGTGCGACCTCGACCGCGCGGCGGATGGTCGAGCAGATCGTCGGGCTGGCCAAGGCGAAGCCGGGCGGGCTGGACCACGGCGTGAAGGGCCGGCTGGTCGATGTCGCGATCGCCGTCCAGGTGATGCGGAACATGGGCTACAAGATCGCGGCGGAGCAGGAGCGCACCGGCATCGCCCCGAACCGCGAGTCGCAGATGGCGAAGCTGTTCGGCGCGGAGCTGAACCAGCGCATCGCCACGCTCGGCCTGCAGGTCCTTGGCATGCAGGGCCAGGCGACGACCAGCGGCTCGGTGGCGGACCGCCTGCACTACAACTTCCTCCGCGCCGTCGCGAATACCATCGAAGGCGGCACGAGCGAAATCCAGCGCAACGTCATCGCGACGCGTGCACTCGGCCTCCCGCGCGAGTAACCCGCGCGAGTCCCGGCACACAAGCGAAGGCCCGCTCCAGTTGGAGCGGGCCTTTTTCGTTTACCGGTCGATTGTGCGGACAACCCGCGGAGCTGTGCTCCGCGGCCACGCCTGCGGCGCCGCGCGCGCCTCAGTGGCCGGACCAGGGCTGCTGGCGGCCGACGGGCTCGATGGCCTGTTCGAAGGCGCGGCGGGCATTGGCGCGCATGTCATCGAGCGTGAGCGCGCCCGTGCCGGCGAAGTGCGACTTCTCCACCGGGTGCGACCAGAGCGCGATCTCGTCGCGGTGCATCGAGAAGACCTGGCCGGTCACCCAGTCGGCCTCGTCGCTGGCGAGGTAGACGAGGAAGGGCGTGATCTCCTCCGGCTTCGCCGCCGCGGCGACCATCTCGTCGAAGCTCGGCGCGTCCGTGTCGCCGCGCTGCTCGGCGAGCTCGACCGCCTTCTTGTAGAGCGGGTCGTGCATGCGCGTGTAGGCGCCGGGGATGACGCAGTTCACGGTGATGCCGTAGCGGGCGAGCTCGATCGCCCAGGTGTAGGTCATCGCGTGGATGCCGCCCTTTGCCGCGGCCACGTTCGTCCCGCCGAGCGCGCCGTGCTGGGCCGAGCCGTCGCCGGTGTTGATGATGCGGCCCCAGCCGCGCGTCTTCATGTCGCGCGCGGCGTGGCGGGAGCAGGCGAAGGTGCCGTAGTAGTCCACGTCCATCGGGCCACGGAACTCGGCGTCGGTCATGTTGAACATCATGCGTTCGGCGATGACGCCGGCGTTGTTCACGAGGATGTCGACGCCGCCGAAGGCATCGACGGCGGCCTGGACCAGCTGCTCCGCGCCGTCGAAGGTGCTGATGGACCAGGGGCAGGCGATGGCCTTGCCCCCTTCGGCGGTGATCTCAGCGGCGACGGCATGGACGAGCTCGGGCGTGGTGCCGTTGACCACCACCTGGGCGCCTTCGCGGGCGAGGGCGATGGCATAGGCGCGGCCGAGCCCCCGCCCGGACCCGGTCACGATTGCGCGCTTCCCACTGAGCAGGCTCATCCGGCGGCAACAGCCTCCCGTTCGCGCACGAACAGCTCGCGCGCGGGCATCGACTTCCAGTAGTAGTTGGTGATCCCACCACCGGACCGCGCCAGGCGGAAGGAAAGCTCGACTGGCATGTCGATCTTGATGGCATCGACGTCGCGGTCGGTCATCATCAGCACCGCGCGGGCACCATTATCGAAGTCGATCACGGTGAGCACGAGGGGCACGTCGGTGGTGCCGGCGATGTAGTCCATCGAGTAGGTGAACAGCTTCGCCGGTTCGCCGACGAGCCGGATGGGCGTCATCCCATCGCGGGCGCTGCAGGCGATGCAAATGCGCTGGGGCGGGTACATCACCGCCTGGCAGGCGTCGCACTGCACACCCTTGAAGCGCAGCACCTGGTCCTGCTCGCGGTGGAGGGCGGCCGCGGACGGGCCCGAGAGGTTCGGGCGGCGGACACCACTGTCCTCGGAGAAGAGGCCGCGCCACTTCAGGTATTCGCTGTAATTGCCCACGGGCAGGCACGCGGCGAGGTGGCCCTGGAGCCCGCGGTTGCCGCGCGCCGGGCGGTCCGCGATCCGGTCGGTCGTGCGGAGGACCATCGCATCGGCGCCGTCGCCGTAGTTCAGGACGAGGATGGATTCGCCGGGGCCGGCCGCTTCGAGCGCGGCGGCGAGCTGCATGAGGGCGAAGGCGCAGCCGGTGTTGCCCAGCCGGTCGAGCATCGGGTCCTGGAGCTTCGCGCGCGGGATGCCGAGCAGGCGCGTGGCCTCGGCGTGGCGGCGCGAATCCGGCGCGTAGAGGACGATGCGGTCGAAGTCATCGACGGTCTTGCCCGTCTTCTTCTTGAGCAGCTCGAGGACGCGCTGGAGCGAATCGAGGTAGCCCTCCTGCTGGACGAAGCGGTCCTCCCAGGAGCGGATCATCGTCTCGCCCGCGGGGCGCCAGACGTCATTGATCTCGTTCGCGGCGGAGACGAGCGTCTCGAGCGTCGCGATCTCGTTGCCGCTGCCGACCTGGAAGCAGACGCTGCCGTCGCCGGTCGCCTTCTCGAAGTCGGAGCCGGCGGGGCCGAGGCGGCTATCGGAGGCGACGACGAGGCCGCCCTGGACGCGCCCGGCGGCCGCGGCGTCGAGTGCCATCGCGAGGGCGAGCGTGCCCGAGCGCAGACTGTGGCTCACGTCCGTGGTGAAGATGTCGTCCGAGAGGTCGGTGGCGGTTGCGACGAGGGTCGCGGCCTGCTTCTCCTGGTACGGCAGCGAGGTCGATGCGAGGTAGAGCGCGTCGACGTCCGCCCGGGACTGGCCCTTCAGGCAGTCCTCGACCGCAGCGACGGCCATGGTGATCGAGTCCTCATCGAAGTTGGCGACGGAGCGCTCGTTGTTGCCGGACCAGCCATCCGTGGCCGGCCCGAGGCGATGGAGGGGCACGTACGCCCCGAAGTCGGTAATCCCTGCCATGCTTTCCACCCTTCCACGACCGGGTTCACCGGCGCGTTATGTACGTTGTTGGCGGCGCCCTCAATCGAGGCCGAGGAACATCGGCTCCGGCCGGAAGAGGCGATCGTCCATGAGCTTGAGGTCCGGCGAGATGCAGATCGGGAAGCCCACAGCCGCGAGCACCTCCCGCTTCACATCAATGCCGGGCGCGACTTCATCGAGCTGGAGGCCGTCGGGCGTCAGGCTGAAGACGGCCCGCTCGGTGATGTACTTGATCTCCTGGCCCGTTTCGACAGCACGGCGACCGCTGAAGCAGACCATCTGGACGTCGTCGACGAAGCGGCGGTGCTGGCCCTCCTGGATGATGCGGAGGGTGCCGTCTTCGGCTTCGACCTGGAGGTTTCCGCCCGTCATCGCCCCGCAGAAGGTCACCTTCTTGGTGCCCGTGGCGATGTCGGTGAAACCACCGGGGCAGGGCAGCTGGCCGCCCATCTTGCCGACGTTGACGTTGCCGTAGCGGTCGACTTCGGGCATGGCGAGGAAGGACTGGTCCAGGCCGCCGCCGTTGTAGTAGTCGAGGAGCCAGGTCGGCGAGGTGATCGCGGTGGGGTTCCAGTGCGTCGCGCTCATGCAGTGGCCGCCGAAGACGCCGTGCTCGACGCTCCAGTTGATCTTGCCGTCGAGGTGCTCCTCGATGGCGGTGACGGGCATCATGCTGCCCGGGATGCCCGCGCCGATGTTCACGACCTGGCCGGGCTTGCACTCCATGAGCGCGCGGCGGGCGATCACCTTGTCCGCCGAATGGGGGAAGTAGGCGATGTCCGGGAGCGGCAGGCGTCGGGCACCGGTCGTGGCCGGGGCGTCGCCCATGTTCGCGCCGTAATCCCACTGGAGGCCCGCCTCGTGGAGGACGACGTAGTCCACCAGCACGCCCGGCACTTCGACCATGAGCGGGTGCATGGAGCCGGCCTGGACGATGCGGCGGACCTGGGCGATGACGATGCCGCCGGAGTTGTGGGCGGCCGTCGCCTGGTTGAGGATGCCCTGCGTGAGCCCCTCGTCGTCGCAGATGAGGTTGCCCTCGGTGTCGGCCGTGCTCGCCTTGATCAGGGCGACGTTGATCGGCAGCGAGCGGTAGTAGAGGTGCTCCTCGCCATCGAGGTTGACGACCTGGATGAGGTCGTCGTCCTTGGCCGCGGCGTTGAGCCGGCCGCCGTCGCGGCGCGGGTCCGCGAAGGTGTCGAGACCGATGGTCGTGAGGTAGCCCTTCCGGCCGCCCGCGGTGGCGCGCAGGTTCTGGAAGATCGCGTTCGCGGGCCAGCAGTGGGCGCGTACCTTCTCATCGAAGATGAACTGGTTGATCTCCGAGTCCTTGCTCAGCGTCGGGAGGATGTAGGTGCTCCCGATGATGCGCTTGAGCAGCCCTTCGTGGGCCCAGCGGTTGAGCCCGGTGCCGTTCGGCCCGCCGTAGAGCCACGGATGGATCTCGGTGATGTCGCGCGGCTGCCCGGTGGCCAAGAAGCGCGCCTCGAGCTGTTCGAGGATCGCCTCCGGCACCATGTTCCCGATCAGCCCGCTCACCGTCACGTTGCTGTTCGACGGGATGAGCTCGGCCGCCCGTTCGGCGGTGATGATCTTCACGTTGTCCCCCCTGTGACTCGCTCTGCCCCGCGCGTCCCTACGTGGGCTTCCCGTACACCTGCACGAACGCGCTGAACGACCCGACCGCGCCGCCGGCGGAGTAGACCACGCTGCGGCGGACGTTCGGGAGCTGGCGCTCACCCGCCCTGCCGGTGAGCTGCAAGTACGATTCGTAGACCTGGCGGATGCCGCTCGCGCCCGCCTGGAACCCGTTGCAAAGGAGGCCGCCGTCCGTGTTCGTGGGGATGCGGCCCTCCAGGTCGAAGTCGCCGGCGAGCACGCGCTCGACGGCGGTGCCGGGCGCGGCCAGCCCGAGGTCCTCGTAGGCGATGAGCTCGGCCGCGGTCGTGAGGTCGAAGATCTGCGCGTGGTCGATCTCCTCGTCCGGGCGGACGATGCCGGCCATGCGGTAGGCGCGCTGCGCGGCGATCCGCGCTTCGGGCAGGCCCAGGTAGTCGTAGTCCTGCTGCATGCGGCCTTCCAGGCCACCCGAGGCCACGCCGATGCCTTCGAGCACGATGTACGGCCGGCCGCTGCTCTTCGCGAACGCCTCCGAGCAGACGATCGCGGCGCCGGCGCCATCGAGCGACTGGCAGCAATCGAGCACCGTCAGCGGCCAGGACGAGACCGGCGCGCCTTCGACTTCGTCTTCGGACACGCTCGAGCGGAAGGCGGCGAGCGGGTTGCGCGCGCCAGCTCGCCGGCTGCGCGTGGTCAGCCGCGTGAGCGCGGTGCGGATGCGCCGCGCCGGGATGTCGTGCACGGCGGAGTAGCGCTGCAGGTAGAGTGTCGCGAACGCCGGCGTGCGGAACTCCCCGAGCACGGCATCGGCGCCCACCGCGGACCCGCCGACCGGGCCGCCCTCGGTGAACTCCGTGAAGCCGCTGTCGGTCGGCTTTTCGACGCCGGCGGCGAGGGTCACGTCGTACATGCCGCTTGCGACGGCCGTGATGGCGCCGCGGAGCGCGTCCGCGCCGGTCGCACCCGCGTTCTGGACCTTGGTCATCGCGGTATAGCCGAGCTTGAGCGAGAAGTTCAGCAGGGCATGGTTCGCAGACACGGACGTGCAGCCGAACCAGGAGGCGTTGATGTCCTCCGGGGTGATCCCTGCGTCGTCCATCGCGGCCATGCCGGCTTCGACGATCAGGTCCTCCTGGCCCGCGTCAGAGCGCACACCGGCCCCCGAACACCCCATCCCAATGATTGCCACCCGCCGGTTCATCCCGTGCTCCTGTCGCTGGTTGTCGGTCCGGTCACGCCGCGCACGTCAGTCGCGCGGGCCAAGGACGGTGACGATGGTCGAGAACGAACCGGTGAGCCCGCCCTGGCTGTGCGCGAGGCTGTAGCGCACGTTCTTGACCTGGCGCGGGCCGGCCGTGCCCTGGACCTGGTGGTAGGACTCGGCGAGCTGCTTGAGGCCGGTCGCGGGCACGGGGTGGCCGGTGCACTTCAGGCCGCCGTCCGTGTTCACCGGGATCTTGCCGTCCATCTCGAAGTAGCCGTCCTTCACGAGGTGCGGCGCCTTGCCGCGCGGCGCGATGCCGACGTCCTCGTAGTCCACGAGCTCGTTCACGGTGAACGCATCATGGAGCTGGACGTGGGAGAGCTCGTTCACCGGGTCCGTGATCCCGGCCTGGTCGTAGGCCTGCTGGGCGGCCTTCACGTTCTCCGGGAACATCGTGAAGCTGTACTTCTGGGACATGCGCCCTTCGCGCCAGCCGCTCGAAAGGCCGATGCCCTTCACGAGCACGTAGTCGTCGCGGTAGCGCTTCGCCACTTCCGGGCTGGCGAGGATGGCGCAGGCGCCGCCATCGATGTTCGCGCAGCAGTCGTACAGCCCCAGCGGCCAGGCGATGTAGGGCGCGTTGAGCGCGTCTTCGAGCTTGATCTCCTTCTGGAAGTGCGCCTTCGGGTTGAGCGTCCCGTTCTTGTGGTTCTTCACGGCGATCTTCGCGAGCGTGAGCTTGAGCTCGTCGAACGAGTAGCCGTAGTGGTGCATGTAGCGCGTGGCGTAGAGGGCGAAGTGCCGCGGCACCGAGCCGTTGTGGATCATCGCCTCCATGCCGACGGTCGAAGGGTCGCCCGCCATGTCGATGCCCGTGGTGCCGGCGTCCTTCTGCTTGCCCGCCGCGGCGACGATGACGATGTCGTACATGCCGCTGGCGATGGCCATCGCGCCGTTGCGGAAGACATCGCCACCGGTGGAGCAGGCGTTTTCGACGCCGCTCACGGGGATGTAGTTCAGCTTGAGGACCCGGTTCAGCGTGTGCGTCGCGGAAAGCCCGCCGACGTAGCCGGCCTCGATCTCACTGGGGTCGATCTTCGCATCGGCGAAGGCTTCGGAGGCGGCTTCGTAGAGGAGGTCCTCCACGCCGGCGTCCCAGCGCTCGCCGACTTTGGTGGTGCCCATGCCGATGATGGCGACTTTGTCCTTGATACTCTCCACAGGTGGCCTCCTTGTGCGTGCGGGTAGCTTGCCGTGTCAGGCTCCGCGGCGGAGCCGGGGGTCGAGCGTGTCCCGGAGCGCGTCGCCGAGCATGTTGCAGCCGTAGACGGTCAGGGCGATGGCGGCGCCCGGGAAGAGCGCCAGGTGCGGATGCTGGGTCATGTAGGTCTGCGCTTCGCCGAGCATGCGCCCCCACGAGGGGAACGGCGGCGGCGTCCCGAAGCCCAGGAACGAGAGCGACGACTCCGCGAGGATGACGGCGCCGACCTGGACAGACGCATTCACGATGATGATGGGCGTCACATTGGGGATCACGTGACGCAGGATGATACGCAAATCCCCGGCTCCTGTGGCGCGCACCGCCTCGATGTAGCTCATGGAGCGCACGGTGAGCGCGGCGCTGCGGATGACGCGCGACGAGCCCGCGCCGTAGAGCAGCCCCAGGGTGAGGATGATCGTGCCCCGGCCGTTCCCGAAGATCGCGACCACGAAGACGATGAAGATCAGCCCCGGAAACGACATCCACACGTCGATCAGCCGCTGGAAGACGGTGTCGAACCAGCCGCCGAAGTAGGCGGACGAGACGCCGACGGCGGTCGCGATCGCCGCGGCCACGAGCACCGCCGAGAAGCCGATGATCACGGACGTGCGCGAGGCGTAGATGATCCGGCTGAAGTTGTCGCGGCCGAGCTGGTCGGTGCCGAAGAAGTAGTCCATCGACGGGGCCTGCAGGCGCGCGGTGACGTCGAAGTCGTCGTAGCGCTGGGGCGCGATGACCGACGGCAGGGCCGCGAGCACCACGAGGATGATGACGATGAGCAGCCCGAACGCGCCGAGCGGCTGCTTCTTGATGAACCGCAACGCGGGCCTGTAGAAGCGGGCGGCCGTGGACGGGCCCTGGAGCTCGCGAGGGGCGAGGACATCGCCAGCTGCTGCAGCACTCATCGGTAGCGGATCCTCGGGTCGATGACGGAATAGGAGAGGTCGACGAGCAGGTTCGTCAGGATGATGAAGGAGGCGCTGATCAGCACGATCGCCTGGACCACCGGGTAATCGCGCTGGCTCAGCGAGGTGAGGAGGTAGCTGCCCATGCCCGGGATCGAGAAGATCCGTTCGAGCAGGACGGTGCCGCCCACGACGACCGGCACCTGGAGCCCGATGACGGTGATCACCGGGAGGATGGCGTTCCGCAGGCCGTGGCGCATGACCACGAGGCGCGCGCCCAGGCCCTTCGCCCGCGCGGTGCGGATGTAGTCCTCGCGGAGGACCTCCAGCATGGTGGAGCGCATGATCCGCATCGTGGTGCCGGAGAGCAGGCCGCCGAGGATGAGCGCCGGCACCCAGAGGATCTGCAGGTTGGCTATCGGATCCTCCCAGATCTGCTCGTAACGCAGGGGAGGTGTCCAGCCGAACCAGGCGAAGCCGTACGTGATCGCCAGCAGCCCGAGCCAGAAGCTGGGCACGGAGAGCAGCATGATGGCGAGGCTCCGGGCGGCGTAGTCGATCGGCGTGTTCTGCTTCACGGCCGAGACGATCCCGATGGGGAGCGAGATCATCAGCGAGAAGGCCATCGCCAGCAGGCCGAGCTGGAACGTCGCCGGCAGCCGGCGCTGGAGCTCCGAAGAGACCGAGCGCCCGCTGGTGATCGACGTGCCGAGGTCGCCGGTGACGAGCTCGCCCATCCAGTCGACGTACTGCTGCGGGATGCTGTTGTTGAGCGAGTAGCGCTCCTCGAGCTGGCGGCGGAGCTCGGGGGAGGCTGCGCCGAAGTCCCCGAGCATCTGGTCCACCGCGTCGCCGGGCAGGAAGCGCACGGCCATGAACAGCACCACGGTCACCCCGAACATCGTCGGGAGGATCAGGAGGAGCCGCTGGATGACGTACGTATTCATCGGCCCCCGCGCTATGCCTTGAAGTAGTAGGGCACCGTGCAGCTGCCCTGGTAATAGCCGTTGACCTGGTACTGGAGCCCGTTGCGGACGTTCGCGGCGTAGCCGGTGTAGACGCCGGACGCGCCGAGCTGGCTCGGGACCAGGTACATCTTGTCGTTCACGTAGTTCTGGAGGTTCAGCATGCCGACACGCTGCTTTTCGCGGTCGCGCTCGGCGAGCATC
The DNA here is from genome assembly GCA_020850615.1 of Dehalococcoidia bacterium. Taxonomy (GTDB): domain Bacteria; phylum Chloroflexota; class Dehalococcoidia; order Tepidiformales; family Tepidiformaceae; genus JADZEI01. Next base: position 140,195 of record JADZEI010000021.1, read on the forward strand.
GCGCGGACGTCGTCGGCGAGCTTCGCGTCTTCGATCTTTGCGTTATTGCGGATGCCACCAGGCAGATAGTAGATCTCGAACTGCGAACCGGTGCCGCCACCGCGCGGGATGTGCGCGAGACCGTCGAATTCGCCGCGCGCGGTCTTCGTGACGTAGACCGAGTTGTAGTCCTCGTCGACGAGCTCGAGGTCCACCCCGATCTGGCCGAGGTACTGCTGGATGAGCTCGGTGATCGTGTTGAAGGCGAGGCCGTAGCGCGATGTGGTGGTGTGCAGCTTCGACTTGAAGCCGTCCTTGTGGCCCGCCGCTTCGAGCAGCTTCTTTGCGTCGGCGGGGTTGTAGGCGAACGACTTCGCGTTCTCGGCGCTGATCTTCGGGTCCGAGGCCTGGATCTGGAACTTGCCGGTGGGGTCCAGCCAGTAGCCGGACTCGAAGGCAGGCATGTCGTTGTTCCAGCGCCGCTTCGCACCCAGGTTCAGCTTCTCGATGTCCTTGAGGTTGTAGGCGGCGTCGAGCATGGCATCGCGGTCGAGGGCCATCGAGACGGCCTTGCGCACGCGGGGGTCGCGCCAGGGTGCGTTCGCGGCGGCCGGGCTGCCATCGAAGGTGATGTAGCTGGCGGGCAGGTTCGACTGGCCGACAAAGAGCTGGAGGCCCTTGACCGTGCCCTGGGCACGCTCGAGGTCGCTGCCGAGGATGTCCACCTCGTCCAGGTTGCCGGCGAGGAACTGGGTGAGCCGGGTGTTGTACTCGGTGATCAGGTTGACCTCGACGGAGTCGAAGTAGGGCGCGTCGGGGCCGAGGTGCCAGTCGTTGTTGCGCTTGAACTTGACCACGGTGCCGGGCTGGTACGAATCGAAGACCCACGGGCCCGTGCCGACCATTTTCGTTGCCGGGTCGAAGGCGGTGCCCGTCTCCTTGGGCATGATGAAGATGAAGCCGTTGGTGCTCAGGAAGTCGCCGCGGGTCTTCTTCAGCTTGAAGACGACGGTCGAGGCATCGACCTTTTCGACGCTGCCCAGGTAGTCGTTGAGGGTGACGGCATTGGCGTTGGCGGGCGTGCCTTCGATCTGGCCGGTGTAGCGCCTCCAGGAGAAGACGACGTCGTCGGCATCGACCGGGCGGTTGAGCGGCGCGTGGAACTTCGCGTTGCTCTTGAGCTTGACCGTGTAGGTGAGCCCGTCTTCGGAGGCGGTGTACGACTCCGCGATGTCCGGTTCGAGCGCATAGAGGCCGGGGTCGACGCCGGGGCCGGCCTTCTGGCGGAAGAGGGTGCTGTAGACCCAGGCGCCAATCTGGGTGGTGGTGAAGCTGGTGCCAGCGTAGGGGTCGAGGTTCGTGGGGTCGCCGGGCATCACGGCGCGCCAGACACCGCCGCGCGTCGGCTTCTCGGTGACCGCGGTCGGCGAGGGGTTGCCCGCCTGGGTGGCTGTGGATGTCGTGCCAGTGGTGGCCGTCGAATCGGTCGCGTCGTCGTCGTCATCGCCGCAGCCAACGGTGGATGCGGCGGCGAGCCCCGCGCCCGTGGCGAAGGCGCCGCCAATCCAGCGGCGGCGCGTAATCGGGCGGGAGCTGCGGCGGAGCCAGTAGTTATCTTCGCGATTCATGTGTCCCTTCCCTGTGCCAAAGCGGCGGCGACGGGGATCCCCGCGCCTGCTTGGGCGGCACCTTAACTATCGAACGCTCGCTCGTCAATGGGTTCTGCCCGTCCGGGAAGGAAAGAGGCAGCGAACGGGAGCGCTGGAGCTCGTGGCGGGCCGGGCATGCCCGGAAGCATGCCCGGCCCGGTGTCCCGGTCCGCACGAGAGGGGAAACGCCAGGACCGGTGCCTCAGCGAACGCCGGGCTGCAATCGGCGCACGTGATAGACGTGCGGAACCTAATCTATCGAGCGAACGTTAGTCAACACCCAAAAAAGAGAGAAGCCCGCTATTCCACCAGGCTGGTGGGATCCGTGAGGAGCCCGCGGACGAGCAGGAAGCCGTACGTCTCGGCGATGTCCTCCGGCGTGAGCCGGCCGCCGGGGTGGAACCAGGCGCTGAGCCGCACCTGGGCGCCGAGGATGATGTAGGCCGCCAGGGCGACATCCGTGCGCACGAACTCGCCGGATGCCATGCCCTCGCTGATGATGCGGAGGTAGAGCGCCTCGTAGCGCTTGAGGATGAGCGTGAGCTCGACGGTCTGGTCGCGCGGGAGCTCGCGGCCCTGGGTGGTGGAGATGCCGGCGGCGAGCCGGTCGCCGATCCGGTAGATCACACTTTCGCGAATCAGCTTGCGTAACTTCTGCGCGTTCGTCGCCGCGGGGTCCAGTTCACTCAGTGCGCGTTCCATGCGGAGGATGAGCTCCTCCATGTGGCGCTTGATAATCCGGTAGAGGATCTCGTCCTTCGAGGGGAAGTAGTAGTACAGCGAGGACATCTGGATGCCCACAGCCGCGGCGAGGTCGCGGATCGAGACGCCGCGATAGCCCTTTTCGAAGAACATCTGCTCGGCGGTGTTCATGATCAGCTCGAGGCGCTGGTCACCGCCCATTGGGCCACGGACAGTCGTTTCTGGCTCGGTCGTCATCGTTCCCCCGCTTTCTCCACATCGCACTCGTGCGCCGGCCAGGTCGCGGCGGGACTCGCCGCATGCGAACTGCGACCCGGCGCTACGAGTGAAACCGTGCGCTCTGCTGATACTGCCTGCCGGGCCGCCGCCTCGTCGTTCACCATGCACTCCCTCGTGCGGCAACGGCAGGGAATCGCTTCAAACGTTACGAAACACGGTCCGCAGTGTCACGCCGTGCAATCCCTGACGAGGCGCGGGTCACAACCCGCGCCGCTTCGGGTCCAGCTTGAGGCGGAGCCAGTCGCCCATGAGGTTCGTCGCCATCACGGTGAGTGCGATGACGATGCCCGGCATGGTGACGACCCACCAGGACTGGCGGATGTAGGTGCGCCCTTCGGACAGCGTGCCACCCCAGGTCGAGGTTGGGGGCGGGATCCCCAGCCCGAGGAAGTCCAACGACGAAGCGGCGATGATCGTCGTGCCGAGCTGGAGCGTCGCGAGGACGACCAGCGTGTTCACGATGTTCGGGAAGATGTGGAAGGCGAGGATGCGCCAGGATGGCACACCCGTGATGCGGGCGAGGGTGACGAAGTCGAGCTGGCTGATCCGCAGGACTTCGCCGCGGAGGATGCGGGCGTACCCCGCCCACGACAGCAGGCCGAGGATCAGGATGAGGTTGCGCATGCTTGCGCCGAGGATGCCCGCCGCCGCGACCGCGATCACGAGGAAGGGCATGCTGATGACCGCGTCCGTCAGGCGCGAGATGATCATGTCCGGGATGCCGCGGAAGTATCCCGAGACGAGCGCGAGGGTGGTGCCGATACCGCCGGCGATGAACACGACCGTGGCGCCGATGATGAGCGAGACGCGGGCCCCGGCGATCAGGCGGCTGAGCATGTCGCGGCCGACGGGGTCCGTGCCGAGGGGGTAATCCCAGCTGCCGCCCTCCTGCCAGGCCGGGGGCTGGAGGCGGAGGAGCGGGTCCGGCACCTCCGGGTCGTGCGGCACGATCACGTCCGCGAAGATGCCGGAGAAGAGCACGATGACGATGATGATGACCGGGATCACCGGGACCCCGCGGAGCAGCTGCAACGTCCGCGAGATCCGACCCGGGCCGGTGCGTTCGAGGCCGATGGCTGGGGTTTGCGCGACCATCAGGGCCTCCTAGGCGTAGCGGATGCGCGGGTCGATGTAGCCATAGGCCAGGTCGACCAGCAGGTTGATGACGACGAGCGTCACGGAGATGAAGAACGTGCCCGCCTGCACGACGGTGTAGTCACGGGCGGTGACGGACTCGACGAGGAGCTTGCCCGTCCCCGGCCAGCCGAAGATCTGCTCGACGACGACCGACCCCGAGAGGAAGGCGACGAACTGGAGCGAGGCGAGCGTGAGGATCGGGATGGCGGCGTTGCGCAGCCCGTGCTTGAAGATAACGAGCCGCTCGGGCAGGCCCTTGATCCGGAGGAACTTCACGGACTCGCTTTCGAGCACGTCGAGCATGGCGGAGCGCGTGAGCCGGACCATCGCCGCCATCGAGAACCACCCGAGCGTGACCGACGGGAGGATGTAATGCTTCCAGTCTCCCGGCCCGGCCACGGGTAACCAGCCAAGCTTCACGGAGAAGATGAGGATGCCGAAGATGCCGATCGCGAAAGTGGGGATGGACTGCCCGAGCACGGCGAAGAACCGCCCGAACTGGTCGACCACGCCCCCGGGGCGCACGGCCGAGAAGATGCCGATCAGGCCGCCCAGGCCAACGCTGATGAGGAAGGCGAGGGCGGCGAGCTTGAGCGTGGCGGGGAACCGTTCGATGACGAGACCGAGGGCCGGTTCGCGGAAGCGGAGCGAGTCCCGGAAGTCGCCGCGGACGACACGCGACATGTAGTCCGCGTATTGCTCGAGGACCGGTTTATCGAGCCCGAGCTCGATCTCCAGGAGCTCGATCTCCTCCTGGGAAGCGGAGGCGCCGGCCATCACCTGGGCAGCATTGCCAGGTGTGAACCGGACGAGCAGGAACACGAACGTCGTCACGATCCAGACGACGATGACCGCCTGGATGAGCCGGCTCACGATGTATCGCGCCATACCACACCTCCCTTCCCGCCCGGTTGCCCGGGCTCAGACCTTCGCGTGCTCGAGGTTAATGATGTAGCCGATGCCCGGCGTCGGGTCCCAGGACTTCACGCGCTTGCTGACCGCGAAGTGCGTGCTGGACGTCCAGAGCGTGCTGTAGATGCGCTCCTTTGCGACCTTCGTCTGGATGTCCGTCCAGTTCTTTTCGCGGGCGGCATCGTCCGTACCGGTGATGATGCCGTTCATCCAGCCGTCGAGCTCCGGGTCCTTCAGGTAGCTGAACGAACCATCGGAGAGGACGAACAGGCCCCACTGGCCGGGGTCGACGTAGTTCGCGCCGGTGGGCTCGATGTACATGCCCTGGGTCTTCTTGCCGTTCACCATCGCGAGCCAGGCGCCGCTGTCCATCGACTTCACGGTCACGTTGACGCCGATCTTCTTCCAGTCGGCGACCATGACGTTCACGTACTCGGAGACCGGCGCAGTGACGGAGAAGTCGATATCGAAGCCGCCGCCGTGCCCGGCCGACTCGAGCAGCGCCTTGGCCGCGTTGATGTCGTACGGGTCAGGGTCGATCTTCGCGTGGCCCTTGAGCGCGGGGTTGCCAAAGCTGCCGGCCGGGTTCGCGCCGCCGTTGAGCAGCTTCTCCGTGATGTCCTTGCGGTTGATCGCCTTCGACATCGCCTCGCGGACGCGGGGGTCGTTGGTGGGCGAGCTGGCGTTGCCCAGGTACGGGTCCATGAAAACGAGCCAGAAGCTCGTGTCGTTGTCCGTCGTCTTGATCTGCCCGCCGAAGCCCTTGACCACGTCCTTGTTCGCCGGATTGATGTAGGCGATGTCCGTCTCGCCCGTCTCGATCTGCGAAAGGCGCGTGCTCTCTTCGGCGGTCGCCTTGATCACCAGGTCCTTGATGAACGGCGTCTTGCGGTAGTGCCCTTCGACGGCCTGGAGGGTGATGCGCTCGCCCTTCGTGCCGCTCACGAACTTGAAGGGGCCCGAAGCCAGCGGCGCGCTCCCGGAGAACGCGTCGAAGCCGACCTTCTCAAAGTGCGCCTTGGAGATCACCGGGAACATGAAGTTGAAGGTTGTGAGGAGCGGGTACGGCTTCGCCAGCTTGACGATGGCGGTCTGCGCGTCCGGCGTCTCGGTCGCGGTGTAGATCTTGGTCCACTCCGACTTGCGGGCGTGCTTGGCCTGGTCGGTCTTCACGAAGTCGAGCGTGAACTTGAGGTCGGCGGAGGTGACCGCGGTGCCGTCGTGGAACTTCGCGTCCGGGCGGATCTTGAAGGTGACCTGGAGCCCGTCGTTCGGGCGCTCCCAGCTCGCGGCGAGGCTGTTGTAGTAGCTGAAGGCCTGGTCCTTCTTCTCGACGCCGATCATCGCGTCGGCGATCGAGTCGCGGTAGACCGTCTGGCCGCCGTTGGTCCACATCAGCGGGTTGAAGTCGCTCAGGGTGGAGCTGGCGGAGGTGTCGACGACGATCCTGCCGGCCGGGACCACGGCCTGGCTGGCGGTGGCCGTGGCGGCGGTACCCGTTCCAGTCGCGGCAGCGGTGGAGGTCGTGGTTGCCGTGGTGTCGCCGCCGTCGTCGTCGTCATCGTCGCCGCAGCCAACGGCGGCGTAGGCGGCGATGCCGGCGGCGCCGAGGCCCGTGCTGCGGAGGATGGTGCGGCGGCCGAACCGGCGCCGCGTCCAGTAGTTGTCTCGTTCCGACATGAGCTCTGCTTCCCCTTCTCGAGTGTTGGTCCCCGCTCGCATGGTTCCCTCAAGGGACCTCAGTACAGGTGGCATTCCACGAAGTGGCCGGGCTTCACCTCCTTCCACACAGGCGCTGCCTGGCTGCAGATGTCCATCACGGCCGGGCAGCGCGTCCGGAAACGGCACCCGGAGGGCGGATTGATCGGGCTCGGGATTTCGCCCTGGATCGCCGGGAGCTGGCGCGCCAGGCGCGGGTCCGGCGGCAGGGCGGCGGCGAAGAGCCCCTTCGTGTAGGGATGGAGCGGCTCCGTCACCAGTGGCCGCGAGGGCGCCATCTCGACCATGCGGCCGAGATACATGACCGCGACGCGGTGGCTCGCCTGGGCCACGCTCGCGAGGTCATGGGCGATCAGCAGGTAGGAGATGCCGAGGTTCTTCTGGATGTCGCGCAGCAGGTTCAGCACCTGCGCCCGGATCGACACGTCCAGCGCCGAGACCGGCTCATCGAGCACGATGAGCTTCGGTTCGAGCGCGAGGGCCCGGGCGATGGCAACGCGCTGGCGCTGGCCGCCGCTGAACTGGTGCGGGTAGAGGTCGGCGGAATGCGGGTTCAGCCCGACGATGCGGAGGAGGTCGCCCACGCGCTCGCGGCGGCGGCCGCGGTCGTACATGCCGTGCACGACCATGGGCTCCATGAGGATGTCGCGCACCCGCATGCGCGGGTTCAGGGACGAGTACGGGTCCTGGAAGACGGCCTGGACGTCGCGCCGGTGGCGGCGGAGCTCGCGGCCCTTGAGCGTCGCCAGGTCCCGCCCGGCGAAGGTGACCATGCCCTCCGGCGGGCGCTCGACGAGGAGCACCTGGCGCGCGGTCGTGGTCTTGCCGCAGCCGGATTCGCCGACGAGCCCGAACGTCTCGCCGCGGGCGATGGAGAACGACACGCCGTCGATGGCGTGGACGTGGGCGACCGTGCGCTGGAGCAGCCCCGACTTCACCGGGTAGTGCCGAACGAGGTTTGTGACCTCGAGGAGGGGCTCGGTCGCGGCGGCCGTGCTGCGTTCGGCGGTGGTCATGGTCGCACCTCCCCGGCGGCGACCGGCACCTGGGCCGCGGCCTGAGCGGGCTCGCCCGGGAGCGCATCGACCCAGCAGAGCGAGCTGTGGGCCGGGCCGTGCACCCGGACCGGCGGCGGGTTGTCCTTGCAGATCTCCATCGCCACCGGGCAGCGCGGCTGGAACGGGCAGCCGGCCGGCAGGTTCGTCAGGTCCGGCGGCTGCCCTTCGATCGTGGGCAGCGTCTCCGGGAACTCGCCCAGGCGCGGCACCGACTGGAGCAGCGCCCGCGTGTAGGGGTGCTGCGGCTTTTCGAAGAGGTCGACGGTGCTCGCAGTCTCGACGATGCGGCCCGCGTACATCACGGCCACGCGGTCGCAGTTGCGGGCGACGATGCTGAGGTCGTGCGTGACCAGGATCATCGCGAGGTGGCGCTCGTCCTGGATCGACTTGAGCAGGTCCAGGAACTGGACCTGGATGGTCACGTCCAGCGCGGTCGTGGGCTCGTCGGCGATGAGGACGGCGGGCTCGCTGGAGAGCGCGATCGCGGCGACGACGCGCTGGCGCATGCCGCCGCTCATCTGGTGCGGGTACGCCTTCACGCGGGACTTCGCCCCCGGGATGCGGACCATTTCGAGCAGGCCGACGACGCGGTCCCAGCCGGAGCGGTGCTTGCCTTCGGCTTCGTCCACCCGGAGCGTCTCGCGCACCTGCTCGCCGACGATGAAGAGCGGGTCGAGCGAGGTCATCGGGTCCTGGAGGATCATCCCGATCTCGCGGCCGCGGACGGTGCGCATCTCCTTATCGGGGATGGTGAGGATGTCGCGGCCGTTGAGGATGACCTGGCCGCTGGCGATCCGCCCGGCGCCATGGGGGATCATCCGCATGAGCGAAAGGCAGGTGACGCTCTTGCCGGAGCCGGATTCGCCCACCAGCCCGAGCGTTTCGCCCGGGCGGAGGTCGAAGCTCACCCCGGCGACGGCGCGGACAATCCCGCGGCTCGTCCGGAACTCGACGCGGAGGTCCCGCACGGAGAGGATCGGCTCGCGGGCGGCAAGGCCGTTGCCCGGTCCTGCGGTTGGTGTGTTGTCGGCCATCCCTCATCCCCTCCCCGGCGGTGGCCCTAACGGGCGGGCGCGGCCTTCCAGAGGTAGGTGCTGATCCCGTCTGCTTCGGAGAACTTGCGGAAGGTGAGCTCGAGCGGCATGCCGATCTTCACGGCGTCGAGGTCCCGGTCGGTGACCATCATCATGGCCCGGCCGCCGACCTCGAAGTCGATCACGCCGTGGAGCAGGGGCACGTCCGGCGTCGCGGCCACGTAGTCCATGGAGTAGCTGAAGAGCGTGCCGCCGCCCTGGGACATCGAGATCGGCTCGTTCGTGTCCTTCACCTGGCACTTCACGCAGACGCGCTGGGCCGGGTACTGGACCATGCCGCAGCTGGTGCAGCGCATGCCGTGGAAGCGGATCACCTCGTCCTGCTCGCGGTAGATGGCGTGCGGGGCGGCGGCCACCCTGTGCCCGTTGAGCGTCGCGGGCCCGAGGTCGCGCCAGCGCAGGTAGTCGTAGTAGTCGGCGATCGGGACGCCCTTCTCGGCCTGCGCCGCGACGGAGCGGCGGTCCTGGCGGACGGCGGCGAGGTCCTCCGTGGTCTTGAGGACGAGCGCGTCGGCGCCGTCGCCGTAGTTAACAAGGAGGATCTTCTCGCTCGGCCCCGCCGTCTCGAGCGCATGGATGAGCTGGAGGAACGCGTGGGCGACCCCGGAGCTGCCCAGCCCGGCCGGCGGCTCGACGAGCTGCTCCGGCGTGATCCCGAGCCGCTTCACGGCCTCGCCGCGGCGGCGGGCATCGGGCGAATAGAGCACGACTTTGTCGAAGTCCGCGATCTGCTGGCTGGTGTGCGAAAGCATGCCCGAGACGCAGGTGGTCACCGCGTGGAGGTAGCCCTCTTCGTAGCGGAAGTGCTCCTCCGGCGAGGAGCGGAGCATCCGGTCGCCGTCGCCGCGCCAGACATCGAGGATGTCGTTCACGATCGAGTGCGAGGAGCTCACCTTGAGCGCGGCTGCGTCGCCATCGATGAGGAACGCCACGGCCGCGTCGCCGCCCTCGCGTTCGAGGTCCGAGCCGGGCTGGCCGAGCCGGTTGTCGGTCACGACCACGAGCGCATTGGTGAACGTGCCCGCGCGGACGCCGTCGAGGGCCATGCGCAAGGCCTGGGTGCCGGCCCGCAGGCTGTGGGCGATGTCGGCGGTGAAGATGTCGCTGCGCAGGTCGACCGCGGTGGCGACGAGGCTGGCGGCCTGCTTCTCGCTGTACGGGAGCGACGTCGACGCCAGGTAGACGGCGTCGACCTTCGACTTATCGAAGCCGCGGAGGCATTCGCGCGCGGCGGCGACGGCCATGGTCACGGCGTCTTCGTCGAAGTTCGTGATGGCGCGCTGGGTCTTGTTGGGCCAGTTCTTCGTGCCGGGCCCCATGCGCATCTTCGGGATGTACGCCCCGTAGGAAACGATCGCTGCCATGCTCTGCCTGCCTCCTCTTCTTCTACCCCGCCGTGGCGGTGCACCAGGTGTTCTTCAGGCCCATCGGGCCGGGTGTGAAAATGCGCGGGTCCATCGGCCTGAGCGCGCTCGAAACGCGCGGCCGGAAGCCCATCTGGCCGATGACGTCCGTCTCGACGTCGACGCCGGGCGCGACTTCGATGAGCTCGGGGCCCTCAGCGGTGAGCCGGAAGACGGCGCGCTCGGTCACGTAGAGCACGTCCTTGCCTTCGGCCAGCATCTTGCGGCCGTTGAAGCAGACGCCCTGGACGTGCTCGACCGCGCGCGGCACGGCGCCGTCGACCGCGATCGAGAGCTTGCCGTCGCGGCCCTCGGCCTGGAGCCCGCCCGCCCGCAACGTGCCGCAGAAGACGACCTTGCCCACGGACTCGGCGATGTCCATCGAGCCGCCGGGGCCGACCCAGGTGTCCCCGTACTTGAGCAGGTTCACGTTGCCGGTGGAGTCGAATTCGAGCATCGAGAAGAAGGCGGCGCGGACCAGGCTCGAGCCGTAGAAGCTGAAGATGCCGGGCGTGTCCATGATCGCCGTGGTGTTGGCGCGGAAGCCGTTGCCGTTGACGATGCCGCCGAGGTGGCCGGTCTCGATGGAGAGCTCCAGCTCGCTGTCCAGCTCCTCTTCGGCGACCACGGGCAGCATGTCCCGCGCGGGGAGCCCCTGGCCGATGTTCACGACGTCGCCGCGCATCAGCTCGGAGACGGCGCGCCGGCCGATGAGCACGTCCGGCGAGAGGCGGCGTTCCCGCGGGGCGCGCTCCTCGTCGGTGGCACCCTCGGCCATCCAGCGCTCCCACGCCTCCTTGTCGGCGGCGGCGAGCACCTGCGAGGGCGGCCGGCTCACGCGGAGGAACGGGTTCATCCAGGGGAGCTCCGGCATCATCTCGTCGTCGTACTGGTTGCGGTCGACGACGATCGCGTCGACGAGCGTGCCGGGGATCTCGACCAGCCGGGCGGGGATGTGCCCGGTCGGGACGACGCGCTGGCACTGGACGATGACCTTGCCGCCGAAGCGCTTCGCGGCGAGCGCCTGGTAGAGGGAGTTCATCGTGGTGTGTTCGTTTTCGAGGCTGACGTTGCCCGCTTCGTCCACCACGCTGGCGCGGATGATGGCGACGTGGATGGGGAGCTGTTTGTAGGCGATGTACTGCTCGCCGTTGATCTCGGTGAGCGAGACCAGGTCCTCGGTGGTGGCCGTGTTGAGCTTGCCGCCGCCGTGGCGCGGGTCCAGGTAGGTTTCGAGCCCGACCTTCGTCACGAAGACATCGCGGCCCGCGGCCATTGCCTGGCAGAGGAAGCTGAGCGATCCCAGCGGGTAGAGGTAGGCCTCGACCTGGTTCGCCACGATGAGCTCGCGGAGGCGGGGGTGAGGGGTGTACCACCCGCCTACCACGCGCTTGAGCAACCCGGGATAGGAAAGGGGCTCAATGCCCGGGATCCCGGTGGGGAATGGTTCGAACCAGGTGAGGTTGCGCGGTGCGTTCTCCGTGAGGAAACGGACTTCGAGCGCACGCAGGACTTTACTCGGCAGCTGCCACGAGACCGTCCCGCTCACGGTGATGCAGTCGCCATCGCGGACCAGCTGCACGGCCTCTTCCGCGGTGCAGAGCTTGGAGCCCAGCTTCAACGCCAGTGCCATCGATCGTCCCCCCTTCCTGTCGCGGCGCCCGGCCCCGGCTAGTCCCGGGTGGAGAGCAGGGTGATCACGGTGGTGTAGGTGCCCGGGTAGCCGCCCTGGTCGTGCGTGAGCCCGAGCGTGGGCGTGCCCTTCACCTGCCGCTCGCCGCACTTGCCCTGGAGCTGCTTGTAGACCTCGTAGGCCTTGTGGATCCCGGAGGAGCCCACGCCGTGGCCGAAGCTCTTGAGCCCACCGTTCGGGTTCACCGAGAGCTCGCCGTCGCGGTTGAACACGCCCGCCTTGGCGTAGTCGCCGCCTTCGCCGCGCGGGGCGAACCCGAGGTCCTCGTAGGCGGCCAGCTCGACGACCGTGAAGGCGTCGTGCACGCAGGCGAGGTCGATCTCCTTGAGCGGGTCGCTGATGCCGCCCATCGCGTAGGCGGTCTTGCCGGCGATGACGTTCTCTTCGAAGTGGACCCAGTCGTAGTCGGGGTCGAGGCGGCCCTGCTTGGTGCCCACGCTCATGCCGATGCCGCGGACCAGGATGTAGTCGTCGCGGAACTTTGGCGCGAGGTCGGCACGGGTGATGATCGCGGCGGCGGCGCCGGAGGGCATCACGCAGCAGTCGTGGAGGCCGAGCGGCCAGGAGATCATCGGCGCTTCGAGGTAGGCCTTCATGTCGACCTTGCGGTGGAGCGCCGCCTTCGGGTTCAGCAGGCCGTTCGCGTAGTTCTTGACGGCGATGGCGCCGAGGCCCTCCTTGAGCTGGTCGTAGGTCAGCTCGTAGTGGTGGGCGTAGCGCGTGGCGAAGGTGGCGAAGGTGCCGGCGGGCGGGCCCGCGAACGACGTCTCCTCGCCGAAGAACCAGTTGCCGGAGGGGCCACCGCCGTAGATCCCGTTGGCGTGGCGGTGCCCGTCGGGCTTGGTCACGAACCCGGCGACCAGCGCGACATCGTAGAAGCCGCCGGCCACCGCGAGGGCGGCGTTCCGGAGCGTGTCGCTGCCGGTCGCGCACCAGTTCTCGACGCGGGTCGTCGGCACGAAGTCGAGCTTGAGGGCGTGGGAGAGGTTCTGACCGGTGATGCCGCCGCCGAGCCACGCCGCCTGGATGTCGTGCTGGTCGATGCCGGCGTCTTCGAAGGCTTCGAAGCAGGCTTCGACGAGGAGGTCCTCGCCGGTCTTGTCATAGTGGTCGCCGTACTTCGTGCAGCCCATGCCAACGATGGCGACTTTGTCCCGCAACGATTCCATGGTGACCTCCCGGCATATGGGCGCGATAGAGCGCCCGCTTAGTTGAATGCCGGGGACAATAACCTATCGAATGAACGCTAGGCAAGCCGCCATAACGAACGTTCGAACGGTTTGTGGTCAAGGCACAATACGAATCTGCTTCGGCCTCTGCAAGTACTTCACGAGAGGAACCGGGCGCGTATTATCCAGCGGCATCCGACGGCGAAGCCCGGCCCGCGGGGCATGCCCCCGGGAGCTGGCCGCCGCCCGCATTCAATCCCTTCGGATCCAGGAGGTCGTACATGGAAATCTCACTTGCCGGCCAGGTCGCCATCGTCACGGGTGGGGGTCGCGGCCTCGGGCGCACCTACGCCCTGGACCTCGCCCGTCATGGCGCGAAGGTCGTGGTCAACGACAACGGCGCCGACCTGAACGGGCGCGGCGAAGACCATGGCCCGGCCGATTCCGTGGTCGCCGAGATCAAGGCCGCGGGCGGCGAAGCGGTCGCGAGCTACGACAGCGTGGCGAGCTATGAAGGCGGCTACAACATCGTCAAGACGGCGATCGACACCTGGGGCCGGCTGGACGCGGTCGTCTGCAACGCGGGCATGCTCCGCGATGCCGCGCTCCACAACATGGGCGAAGACGACTGGGACACGGTGCTCGGCATCCACCTGAAGGGCTGCTACACGCTGGTCCGCCATGCCTGGCCGGTGTTCCGGCAGGCGTCCTACGGGCGGGTGGTGTTCGCTACCTCCGCCTCGGGGCTGTGGGGCAACTTCGGGCAGTCGAACTACGCCTCGGCGAAGGCGGGCATGATCGGCCTGATGAACGTGACCAAGCTCGAAGGCGCGAAGTACAACATCCTGGTGAACCTGGTCGGCCCCGTGGCGGCGACGCGGATGACGATGGCCCTGATGCCGGAAGACCGCCAGAAGATGATGCGGCCGGAGCTCGTCGCGCCGGCGGTCACGTACCTCTGCTCGCCGCAGAACACGGAGAGCGGGATCATCATCGAAGCGGGCGGCGGCGGCTTCAACCGCGCCTCCCTGGTCAAGAGCAAGGGCGTGAACTTCGACCCGAACACGGACGTGGACGCGGGCTGGTTCGGCGACCACTGGGCCGAAATCACCGATATCACGGGCGCGCCGGACATGTGGAACATGGCCGACACGCGGGCCAAGCACGCCGCGGACGTCGCGGGCGGGGCGCAGGCGGCCACGAAGAACACGATCTGAGTGCTGAGTGCTGAGGCCGGTGGCGAGCGGACGCCGGCCCGGCGCGCGGCGCCATCAGTGGGCGCCATCAGTGGCGCGACCGGCCAAGGGAGCGCTCCGCCGCAACCCGGATAGCTGATCCGGGAAGCCCGATCGCCCGGCACACGCCCAGGACAGGAAGGAGCGGCCGCCATGCGGATAGCCATCGGCGCACTGATCGTCTTCGCCATCGGGATCGGCGCGGGCGTCGTGCTGCAGCGCCAGCTGGACGACGACCAGCTCGCCCGCCCGCGGGTGGTCGAAGGCTACGTGTTCGTGAACGCCTCCGGCACCGGGATCGGCTTCCGGGAGGACTTCGACGCGGACGAGGAGGAGGGCTACAACATCGGCGGCCCGCCCTGGCGCGGCGGCAGTGCGACGTGGCATGACACCGGGCCCAGCTGCCTGGAGCCACTCGTCGAGAACCAGCGCGTGCGCCTGGGACTGGTCACGGTCGAACCGACAGAGGACGCACCGGGGTACAAAGCGGTGGTCTGGATCCAGTGCCTGGACTGACCGCGAGCGCGGAACGGTAACCGACCGGTTCCGTCATCGGTGGTGCCATCGGTGGCGCGACCGGCCGAGGGAGCGCTCCCGCCGCGACCCGGATGGCAGGGCCGGGGAAGCGACACCCGTGGCATCGTCGGCACCGCGTGCCAGTTTCGTCCGGCCCGCGGCAGCGTGTGAGCTCCCTCTGCCGCCGCAGCGGGAGCGGGCCGGGGTGAGGGTGCGCGCGCACCCCCGGCGGACGTGTCCCGGGCTACCGCGGGGCATGGCACGGACAATCCCGCGGAGCAATGCTCCGCGGCTACGGCTTCGCCTCACCAATCGGCTTCGGCTTCGCCCCTGGGCCTCAGCCCCGGTTGAACGCCTGCTTCAGCGCGCTGGCGGAGTCATTGACGGCGCGCTGGGCCTGGTCCATGGCGTTGGCCATGCCGAAGAAGCCGTGGATCATGCCGTTGAAGCGTTCGCAGGTGACCGGCACGCCGGCCTTCTGGAGGGCGGCCGCGTAGGCCTCGCCCTCGTCGCGGAGCGGGTCGTACTCGGCAGTGATCACCTTCGCGGGCGGCAGGCCGGCGAGGTTCGCGGCGCGGATGGGCGAGGCGTAGGGGTTCGCGCCGTCGGCTTCGCTGCCCAGGTAGTGGCCCCAGAACCAGCGCATCGCGCCCTTCGTCAGCAGGTAGCCGTCGGCGTTCTCGTTGTAGGACACGGTCTCGAGGTTGTAGTCCGTGACCGGGTAGACGAGGAGCTGGAAGACGACGGCCGGGCCGCCCTTGTCGCGCGCCATCTGGGAGACGACAGCGGCGAGGTTGCCGCCGGCGCTATCGCCGCCGACCGCGATGCGCGAGGCATCGCCGCCGAGGGACGCGGCGTTCTGCGCGGTCCAGAGCAGCGCCGCGTACGCGTCGTCCGCCGCTGCGGGGAACCGGTGCTCCGGCGCGAGGCGGTAGTCGACCGAGACGACGACGCAGTTCGCCTGGTTGCAGATGGCGCGGCAGGGCGCGTCCATGGTTTCGAGGTCGCCGATGACCCAGCCGCCGCCGTGGTAGTAGATGAACACCGGCAGGTTCGCGGCGGCGCCTTCGGGCCAGTAGATGCGGACGGGCATCTCGGCGCCGGTCGCGCCGGGGATGGTGCGGTCCTCGACCCGGCCGACGGGCTCGGGCTCGACCGGCGGGCGGAGGGTGGCCATGAGCTCGCGGCAGGCGGCCGGCTCCATGGATTCGAAGGGCGGGATTGCGGCGAACGCCTCCAGGACGGCGGCAGCCTGCGGGTCGACGGGCATGTGTGTAGGAACCTCTCTCCGGGTTGGCCGGGTGTTGTGTACGGGGCCCGCGCTGCGGGACCCGGGGGGATCAGCTTTCGAGGAACGTGCTCACCAGGCGGAGCGCCTCCTCCGGCTGCTCGCTCTGCGGCAGGTGGCCGGCGTTGGCGATGACCTCGAGCCGGGCGTTCGGCAGCAGCTTCACGAAGTCACGGCCGTACGCCTGCGGGATGATCCCGTCGGCATCGCCCCAGAGGAGCAGCGTGGGCGTGGTGACGCGGTGGATGCGCTTCGTGAGCCCGCGGTTCGGGATGGGCCAGAGGTACTTCGCGGCCACCCGGAGCGACTTCACGCGTTCGAGCAGGACGGCGACGTCGCCCTCCGTCTGCGGGACCTGCGTGACCGCGCGGGCGGCCTCGCTGCTGGGGTCGGCCCACATCGCGGCCTTGAGCTCGTCCGGCGATGAGACGAAGAAGTCCACCACCGGGTAATCGCTGTTGAAGAGGCCGAACGGCGCGATGAGGACGAGCTTCGAGAAGCGCTCCGGCTGCACGGCCGCCAGCTCGGCGGCGAACATGGCGCCGAGCGAGTGGCCGACCAGCGGGATGTTGCGCAGCCCCTTCGCGTCGAGGAAGTCCAGGTAGTAGAAGACGAGGTCCTGCAGGTCCTGGAGGTGCTCGTCGCCGGTTGAGCGGCCGTAGCCAGGGTGGAGCGGCGCGATGACGTGGTGGTCCGCCGCGAGCCCGTCGAGGAAGGCGTCGGGCTGGAGCCCGGGCCAGCCGTGGAGGTAGAGGAGGGGCTCGCCCGAGCCCGCCTCCCAGACGTCGATGTTGAAGGCGCCGCCGCGCACGGAGAGCATGTCGCGTTCCATCTGCGCCCCTACCGGCTCGCCGCGCCGGCGAGGTTGCGGCGCGGGGCCTGGGCGTTGGCGAGCCCCTTCGGCCACCAGCGGTCTTCGTACTGCCCTTCCCAGATGTGGCGCAGGTTCGGCAGCACCTCCGTGGCGGTCTTGCGGATGTTCGCCATCGCCAGGTCGTGCGGGATGGAGCCGAACTGGTTCAGGACCATCAGGTGGCCGATATGGAGGTCCTTTATCACCGCTTCGAGCCGCTCCGTGACCTGCTTCGGCGTCCCGGCGACGATGTTGCCCTGTTCGAGGAGGTCCTTCCAGGTCATCGCGGGCGGGCGTTCGCCGAACTGGGTGGTCTGCTGGAGCAGGCCCGCCTCGACGGTCTTGAGCGTGCGGTAGCCGGGCGCATCGGCGAACCCGGGGTAGACGTGGAGCATCTTGTTGTAGAAGTACTCACCGTGGGGGCCGAACTTGTCGGCGGCTTCCTGCTCGGAATCGGCGACGGCGACGAGCTGGAGGAAGCCGGCCTGGTACGGGTTCTTGGCGGAGCCCATCTTCTCGGCGGTGTTCCAGAAGCCGTCCATCACGACCTTGCCGCGCTTGAAGCCGGCGTAGGACAGGTAGGCGTAGAGGTAGTCCTTTTCGACGCACCAGCCCCAGGTCTCGATCGAGCCGCCGCCCGGCACCCAGATGGGCGGGCGCGGGTCCTGCAGCGGGCGCGGCCAGATGTTCACGTAGCGCAGCTGCGTGTACTTGCCGTCGAAGGAGAAGACGTCCTTGTTCGCCCACGCCTTCGTGATGAGCTCTTCCGCCTCGTAGTAGCGGTCGCGGAGGGTGGCGGGGTTCATGCCGTAGGCGAAGTTCGTGTCGGAGCTGCTGCCCACGGGAAAGCCAGCGATGAGGCGGCCGCCGCTGATGCAGTCGAGCATCGCGAACTCCTCGGCCACCCGGATCGGCGGGTTGTAGAGCGCGATCGAGTTGCCGAGCACGATCAGCGCGACATCCTTCGTGCGCCGGGCGAGCGCCGCGGCCATGATGTTCGGCGACGGCATGAAGCCGTAGGCGTTCGAGTGGTGCTCGTTCACGCAGACGCCGTCAAAGCCCATCTCGGCGGCGAACTCGAGCTCGTCGAGCGTGTCGTTGTAGAAGACGTGGGCCCGCTGGGCGTCGAAGAGCTCGCTGGGGATGTCGACCCAGACGCTGCGATAGCGCTCGGCGAAGTCCTCGGGGAGCTCCCGGTAGGGCATCAGGTGGAACATCTCGATCTTCAACGTAGTCCCTCGCGCTCGATGTGTGGCATTGGCCGGTTGAATCGATAGCGGGGACGTTAGCAGGACACGAATTACCGCCGCAAGGGGTTTCGGTGGCTGAAGTGGCCGCTACGTCAACGGCACATAAGGCCCCGGTTCAATGGGCCGGATGGACCTGATGTATCGAACAGGGCCGGGCCGGTAGGATAGGCCGCAAATCCGTGGGGGGTAGCTCCTGTCCGTGCGGGAGCGCAAGCATGTCTCTTTCACATACCACCGAACCGTTCACCGACGACGATGACGCCCTGCGGCGGTACCTCGCCGAGGCGCACCTTCCCTCGCTCCTGCCGGCGCTGGCGCAGGTCACCGGCGACATGTCGCTGCTGCGGGCGGACCTGGCGCCGCGCACCGGGCTCGATGCCCGCATCCAGGGCGGGCTGAGCGACGAGCAGCAGGCGACCGCGCGCGAGCTCGCCTTCGATGCGCTGAAGGCGTTCCGCGACGGCGGGTTCAAGGTCGCGCCCGCCCCGACCGACGAACAGCTCCACCAGATGATGAGCTACATGACCGCCGGCGGCCTCACCGAGGAGTACTTCCCGCTCCTGTTCGAAGAGCTCCAGTGCTCCGGCGAAGACGCGCGCGCGCCGAAGTGGACGAAGGAGTCGATCGACGGCAACACGCCGTTCCAGGTCGCGATCATCGGCTCGGGGATGTCCGGGATCCTCGCCGGGATCCGGATGAAGCAGGCCCACGTGCCGTTCGTCATCCTCGAAAAGAACGCGGACCTCGGCGGGACGTGGTTCGAGAACCGGTACCCCGGCGCGCGCGTTGACTCCTCGAACCACCTGTATAGCTACTCGTTCGCCCAGCGGAACGACTGGCCGTACCACTACTCGACGCAGGACGTGCTGCTCGACTACTTCCGCGGCGTCGCGGAGGAGTACGACCTGCGCCCGAACATCCGCTTCAGCACCGAGGTCGAGTCCGCGACCTGGGACGAGGCGAAGGCGGCGTGGGTGCTCAAGCTGCGCACGCCGGGCGGCGAAGAGACGCTCGAAGTGAACGCGCTCGTGAGCGCGGTCGGGCAGCTCAACCGCCCGAAGATCCCGACCATCGCCGGGATGAACACCTTCGAGGGGCCGGCGTTCCATTCGGCCCAGTGGGACGCGAGCGTGGACCTCGCAGGGAAGCGCGTCGCCGTCATCGGCACCGGCGCGAGCGCGTCGCAGCTCATCCCTATCGTCGCGCAGCAGGCGGAGCACCTGACCATCTACCAGCGCACGCCGAACTGGTACATCCCGGTGCCGAACTATCACGCGGAGGTGGAGCCGGGGCTGCAGTGGCTCTTCCGGCACGTGCCGTTCTACGCGCAGTGGTACCGCTTCTCGCTGTTCTGGTCTTCCACCGATGGGCTGATCCCGATGGCGAAGGTGGACCCGGAATGGCAGCCGCGCAACCTGAGCGTGAGCGCGGAGAACCAGATGCTGCGCGACCTGATGGTCGAGTACCTGAAGGCGCAGCTCGAAGACCGGCCGGACCTGCTCGAAAAGGTCATCCCCCAGTACCCGCCTGCCTCCAAGCGGATCGTCCTCGACAACGGCATCTGGGCGGCGACGCTGCGGCGCCCGAACGTCGACCTGGTGACGACGCCGGTCAAGGAGATTACGCCGCGGGGCGTGGTCACCGAAGACGGCACCGAGACGGCGGTGGACGTGATCATCTACGGCACGGGCTTCCAGGCGTCGCGGTTCCTGACGCCGATGAAGGTGTACGGCACCGGCGGGCAGGACCTGCACGGCCAGTGGGACGGCGACGCCCGCGCCTACATGGGCATCACCGTGCCGAACTTCCCGAATCTCTTCCTGATGTATGGCCCGAACACGAACATCGTCGTGAACGGCAGTATCGTGTACTTCTCGGAGTGCGAGGTGAACTACATCATGGGCTGCATCCGGCTGCTGCTCGAACGGGGCCTGCACGCGATGTCGCCGAAGAAGGATGTGCACGACGCCTACAACGTCCGCATCGACGAGGGGAACCGGACGATGGCGTGGGGCGTTTCGACCGTGAACAGCTGGTACAAGAACGACTACGGCCGTGTCGCGCAGAACTGGCCGTTCAGCCTGCTGGAGTACTGGCAGCAGACGCGGGAGCCGAACCCGGACGACTACGTCCTGAGTTAGGCGTGAAGGCGTAGAGGCATAAAGGCGTAGAGTGCGATGGGGCCGCTGTGGCGGCCCTATCGTGTTTGGTTCAGCCGATGATGGGCTTCTCTTCCGCGAACCAGAGCGGGGAGTTGGCGAGGTCGATGAACTTGCGTTCGTCCTCGAGGAGGAGCTGGGCGGCGGCGCGGGCTTCCTCGCTGCGGTTGCCGCCGATCGCGTCGAGGCTGTCGTACCAGAGCTCGGCGACGCCGTCGTAGCCCTCGGGGCCGCCGCGGGAGGCCTGGATCGCCGCGTTCAGACCCGTCTCGAGCGTGTGCACCTGGACGTAGCGGCGGATGCCGAGCACGTCCTGCACGCTCTTCACCAGCGGGGCATGGTTGTCGTACCAGTAGCGCTGGAACTCCTCGCGGGTGAGCTCCGGGCGGCGGCGCAGGCAGAACACGAGCTTGACCACGCCGCTACTCCTTCGCGCCCAGCCGCGTCCAGCGGGGTTCGCGCTTCTCGATGAGCGCGCGGGCGCCTTCCGCCGCGTCCGGGTGGGCGACGACGCGCCACTGGGCCTCATCCGCCTCGCGCAGGGCCTCCGGGTACATCGCGCCCATGTGACGGTAGACCAGGCGCTTCGTCTCCATGCTGCCCGTGGGCCCGGCATTGGCCGCGATCGTGCGAACGTAGTCCTTCGCGCGGTCGAGCAGCTCGTCCGGCTCGCAGACGTACTCGACGTAGCCGAGCTCGTGCGCGCGGCGGGCGTCGAAGCGCTCGCTGGTCCAGAGCAGGTCGAGCGCGCGGCCGGGGCCGAGCATGCGCGGGAGGATCCAGGTCATGCCGTGCTCGGCGATGAGCCCGCGCTTGAGGAACACGGTCGTGAAGCTCGCGGCCGTGGAGGCGATGCGCACATCGCAGAGCGATGCGAGGACGAAGCCGCCGCCCGCGGTCACGCCGTTCACCGCGGCGATCACGGGCTTCGGGACTTCGATGAGGTAGCTGAAGAGCCCGGGCAACTCGGTGCCGGGCGACTTGTCGCGGTTGGCGCCGCCGGTGCTCGTGACCTCCGCCAGCGCGCCCGAATCCAGCCCCGCGGAGAAGCCGCGGCCGGTCCCGGTGATGACGATGCCCACGACGGCGGGGTCGGCGGTGGCCGCGTTCACGGCCGAGCGGATCTCGGCGAGCATGGGGTAGGTGAACGCGTTCAGCTTCTCCGGCCGGTTCAGCCGGATGACCGCGACGGGGTCTTCGACGGAGTAGTCGACGAACTCGTAGGCGCTCACAGCAGGTTGATCCGCATACCGCAGAGGTAGACCTGGGTGTCGCTCACGTATTTCCCGCGCTCCTTCGCGGCTTCGAGGATGCGCTCCTTGTTCACCGCGAGGAGGTCCATGGCGCCGAGGCCCTCGGGGCGGCCGTCGGTGATCGGCACGAAGCGGACGCCTGCGTTGGCGAGTGGCAGCACCGGGTTCCCGACCGAGTCCTTCGCCAGCGGGATCTGGGCGATCTCGGACCAGCGGGCCGCGACCTTCGCCGGGTCGTCGCACTGGAGCTCGACCATCGCCACGCCGCGGACGACGTCGACGCGCTGGCCGGCCTTCCAGTCGGGCCCGGCCGGCTCCCAGGGGCCGTCCGGGAGGTGGGCGCCCGGGCCCTTCTGCTCATCGATTTCGAAGAACGAGCCGCCCGTGTCCTTGGGATGGAGCTGCATGTTCGTGAACTCGTGGCCGTCGTACTCGTTCACGATGCGGATGCCGAGGTCCTTCACGCGAGCGCGGCGAGGTGCGTGCTCGTCGCACTGGGTGATGACCATGTAGCCGCCATCGCCGCCGCGACGCTCGAGGTAGCGGCCGCCCGCGGTGTCCTCCTGGATGGGGGCGACGACTTCGAGGATGGTGTTGCCGATCGGCAGGAGCGCGTTTTCGAGGCCGAACTTCCCGACGCCGGGGTCGCGGTAGCAGACCTCGAGGCCGAGCACGGCGCGCAGGTCATCGAGGACGGGTTCGAGCTGGTTGGCGACGAGCGCAACCTGGCGAAGACGTAGCCACATAATCCGAGTACCTCCGGCGGCGCAGTCTACGCCGCGCACCGCAAGCGCGCAGGCCAGAGACAACGAGAAGGGGCGGTCTTTCGACCACCCCTTCTGCTTCCCGTCCCGGTCCGGGATCGACCCCGGTATGGGCGGGTGTACCGCGATGAGCTTACTTGGCGCCGCTGGGCCGCGTGGCCGTGCTGCTGGGAGCGGTCGCGCTGAACGCAACCTTCTCCTTCGGGGTGATGAACGCGTGCACGAAGCCGGCGATGGCGAGGACGATCAGGAGGCCACCGATGATGTAGCAGACGGTCGCAGCGAGGGCGGCCTTTTCGCCGAAGATGCTGAAGCCGTAGCTGGTCAGGAGGAGGCCGCGGAGGGTCTCACCGGTCTGCATGGTGCTGCGGAGCGAGGTGACCGAGTCGATCTGCTTCTGGATGGGGTCGATCTGCTTCTGCAGTTCGTCGACCTTCGCCTGGTCGTTGGCAGCCTTCGCGGCGGTCTGCTGCTCCTTGAGCGGGTTGATCTGGGCGTTCAGCTTGGTGCGGAGCTCGCCGTCGCCGCCGAGGGTGGCGTAGGTCGCGCCGTTGAAGAGCGGTTCGTTGTACTGGGCGGCCATGTTTGCGGCCGAGCGGGCCATGTGCATGCCGATGTAGAAGTTGCCGTAGCACTCGGCCTTCTTGCCGGAATCGAGCGCCGTGCCAGCGTACTTCTCGAGGCAGGTCGAGCCTTCGCGCCACTCGGTGACCTTGGCGATGTTCGCGGTGTTCGCGGGCGTCGCTTCGTCCTTGTCGAGGGCTTCCTGGCTGGAGAAGACGATCTTCTGCTCGCTGAGCTGCTGCTTCACGTAGTCTTCAGCGAACGCGGCCTGGTCCGCGAGGACCCAGCCGAGGACGAGGATGAGCACCGCGAGTACGGCACCGCCACCGGCGAAGATGATGTCGAGAGTCCTGCGCTTCACGAATTGTTCCTCCGTTCGGTGCCCGTTCGTGACGGGCGGTTGCTTCGCTCTGACGTTGTGTGGTGTGGTGACGCTGGGCGTCGATGGGGGGAAGGGAGCGCCGTCCCGTCGCGGGCGGCGAGCTGTCTAGAAGCGCGGTGGATCGTGGGAAAGCGACGGGCGCGAGTGCAGACGGCGGATCACTTAAGATCCCTCCAATATATGTCTGCCTGTGTTGAATTGGTCTCCTGTGCTACGCACCGTAGACTCTGAGCCGCCAGGCAGAAAGCATCGTTACATGCCGCTGAGTAATCGAAATGGGGCAAATGGGACCCTCGTAGTGGGCCGCTTGGGGCCAATTTGCGACTCGAATTACTGACTTAGTCAACAATATAATGGGGACCTCCATTTCGCGTTTCCCAGCGACCTTCGGAGTTCCGGGGCATCCCGTAGGGGATGCCCCGGAGGGAAGGCAGCGATTACCCCAGCGCGCCGTGCCGCCAGCGCTCCCAGAGCCCGGCCACGTGCTCGTCCACGTCGAGCTCCAGGCCGAAGCGGCGGAAGAAGCGGGCGAGGTTGCCAACGTCGCGCGTGAGCAACTCCCGGGCGTGGCGGTTGAACCGCGGGTCGGCCGCCTGGGGGAAGTCGATCACCACCGGCCGGCCGCCGTGCAGGAGGACGTTGAACGGCGACAGGTCGGCGTGGACGACGTTGTTCTCAAGGAACAGCTCGACGTTCCAGAGCAGCCGCTCGAACAGGGCCGGCGCGTCTTCCGGCGCCACCTGCGCGCGCTGGAGCTGCGGCGCCGGACCATCGGCGTCCCCCGCGTAGCTCATCAGGATGGCGCGCTCCGTCGCGAAGAACGGCTCGGGGACGTCGGCACCGGCGTAGTGCAGCGCGCTCAGCGTCTCGAACTCGTGGTCGACCCAGAGCGCGGACGCGGCCGACCGGCCGAGGTCGCTCCGGGCGGCGATGGCGCGCGCGGCGCGGCTATCGAGGACGATGCGGCCGTCCTGGTAGACGGCGTCGCGGTTGAAGTTCCGGCGGTCGAGCTCGTGGTACACCTTCGCGACCACGAATTCGGCGCCGAGCGAGGGATGGGCCCGGCAGAGCAGCGCGACTGCCTCCTTGCCGGGCTTGATGACGTGCAGGACCTCCGTGACAAGGCCCTGGGAAAGGAACTCTTCGAGGGCGGGTTCGATGTCCGCCAAGATTTCGGCCAACGCAAATGCTCCGGGAGCTGGCGCGTCGCGGCGAGCGAGACGCAAAAGGCCGCCTCCAGCGGAGACGGCCTCGATGTTCCCGGGACAGGGGTGACGTCAGGCAGCTGCGGGGAGGCAGACGATGCGGAAGGCACCTGCGGCGCGCACAGCGTTCATCTGGCTCCTCCGGGGCGATGTGCCCAGTGTCACCCAGTGTAGCAGACGCCCGGGGCGGTGCGTGTGCCGATTTGCGGCGCGAATGGGAGCTGGTTCACAGGCCGGCCTTGTCGCGCTCCCGCCGAACGCGCAGGGTTGGCGGCGAGGCAAGGAAATGCAGGTACGCGAAAGCATCGGCATCCGCATCCACCGGGCGTAAGGAGCCCGGGGACCGCACCGGAACTGATTCGGCGGCCACGGCGCACCGCGCCCGCTCCAGACCCGCCGCCCTGCCGCGCCCGCGGCGTTTGCCGGCCACGTGCCGGCCGAGCTGGAGCACCCTGTGTCTCGCTTCTTTCGTGGCGCCGCACGCCACCCCGACTTCCGCCACCTGTGGGCCGCGCAGGCGATCTCGCTTGTCGGGACCGGCCTCGGCGCCCTGCCCTTCACCGCCATCCTCTTCCTGGACGCGAGCGGCACCGAGATGGCGCTGCTCGCGGCCTGCGGCGTCCTGCCGGGCCTGCTCGTCGGGCTGCCGGCGGGCGCCTGGGTCGATCGTGTCCGCCGGCGGCCGGTGCTCATCGCGGCCGACCTCGTGCGCGCGGTGGCGCTGGCGTCGCTCCTCGGCGCGGCCGCGTTCGACGCGCTGCGCATCGAGCACCTCTGCGCCGTCGCGCTGGTGAATGGCGCGATGGAGGTGTTGTTCGACATCGCCTACGTCGCGTATGTGCCCGCGCTGGTGCCGGAAGAGGAGCTCGTGGACGCAAACGCGCGGCTCGCGGCCAGCGCCTCGGTGGCGGAGGCGAGCTCGTTCAGCGCGGGCGGCTGGATCGCCCAGCTCGCGGGCTCCCTCTGGGCGGTCGCGGCGGATGCGGCTTCGTTCGTGGCTTCGGCCGCGTTCCTCGCCCGCATCCGGACCGCCGAACCGGCGCCCGAGCGCCCGGCCGCCGAGCCCGCGCTGCTCGCGGAGATGGCGGCGGGCTGGACGGCGATCCGGGCCGACGGGCGGCTCGCGGCCATCGGCGCCGCGACGGTGGCGCTCGGGCTCGGGCACGGGCTCATCGGCGCGGTCATCCTGCTCTTCGGCACGCGGGACCTCGGCATCGGTGCGGGCGTGCTCGGGCTCGTGTTCGGCGTCGGCGGGCTGACGTCGCTGCTCGGCTCGCTGGTCGCGGGCCGTGCGGGGACGCGGCTCGGCCCGGGCCGCGCGATGATCGCGGGCGCGGCCGTGTTCCTCGTGGGCACGCTGCTGATCGTGGTGGCGAGCGGCCCGCCCGCTGTGGGGGTGCTGTTCCTGGTTGGGTCGCAGCTCCTCGGAGACCCTAGCTATACCGTGCGCGAGGTGAACGAGATGGCGGTCCGCCAGGCGGTCACGCCGCCGGCCGTGTTCGGGCGCGTGAATGGGGCGCTCCGCTTCGCGCAGCTCGTGGCGATGCTCGCGGGGTCGCTGGTGGCGGCGGGGCTGGCGCCGGTGGTGGGCTCGCGCGGCGTGCTGGCCGCGGGGCTGGTGGCACACGTGGGCGTGCTCGCGGCGCTGCTGTCGTCGCGCCAGCTCCGCGCCGGCGGGCCGCGCTAGAGGTTCGAGTCTTCCTCGCGGAGCTGCTCCAGGGGCACCTTCGGCGGCTCCGCGAGCCGGTCGAGCGAGACCAGGATGGCCGAGTGCGGGTAGAAGCGCACCGAGACGCGGTCGCCTTCCTTCACCTCCATCAGGAGGTCGAGGTCGCCGCGCAGGATCTGCTTGCTGGCGAGACGGATGTAGTGGCTGCGCATCACCAACGAATCGCTCCGGGACCAGCGCCGGGTGACGATGTCCTCGGTGTGCCGCGGCTCGGAGCGCAGGTCCATGATCGCCTGGATCGCCTGGAACCCGAAGAGGACCGTGAAGATGGAGAGGACCACGATCAGGAACCAGGTGCCCTGGTTGCCCCCGGTGAGGATGTCGGCCAGGAAGTAGACGAGGGCCACGGCCGAGACGAGGAAGAGCGGCGTCCAGATAATCGCCGTGCGCAGGATGCCATTGCGCACGCGCCCTTCGCGCAGCCGCTGCTGGATCTCCGGGTCGTCTTGCCAGTCGTTTCGCGTCATGGTGCAGGCGGAAGGATAAGCTGCTGGCCGGGCTGCAGCGACTCCGGGCTCACGCCCGGGTTGAGCGCCTGGAGCTGCTCGACCGTCGTCCCGTTCGCAGCCGCGATGCTGGAGAGCGATTCGCCCTCCTGGACCGTGTGCGTGCGGCTGGCTGCGGCTACCTCTGTCGTGGTCGCCGTGGCCGTCGCGGCGGGCGTCGTGGTGGTGGCGGCGGCCTGGGTGGCGTCGCCGCCCGGCGTCGCTGTGCGGGCCGTCGAGCCCGCGCGCGTCGGCGTCGCGGTGGCGCTGGCCGCGGGCGCAACGGTCGGAACAGTGCGGACGGTGTCGTCGCCGGCGTCGTCCTGCGGCGGGCGGAGGAGCAGGAAGATGGCGACGAGCGTGCCAACGGCGAGCGCGAGCAGCGAGCCGCGGTACACCCGGGCGGAGGGCGTCGCCGATTCCGGCGCCAGGCAGCGGAGGCAGACGTCCTCGCCGTGCATGCCGCAATAGAGGCGGCCACACTGGTGGCACTCCTGTTCCGCCGGGCGGGTGCAGTAGTGGCAGGTGGGGTCGGACACTGCCCACAGGGTACGCGGAGCCCCCGACAGGCGCGAGAAAAGCGGGGCCGGGGCGGGTCGCTCGCGCCATGGTCTCCCGCGGCGGGCGCAATTTCGCCACCGCAACCGGACCGGCACTGCGCCGTCACCGGTCCTCCGCCGATGTTCGAAGCATGAAGATCCGTCTTGCGCTGACCGCCCTCGTCGCGCTGTGCGTCGCGCTGCCGCTCGCCGGGACCCGGCAGGACGCAGCCGCCCAGGCGATCCCCTTCGGCATCGCCTCCGAAACGTACTACCGGCTCGACGTGCCGAACGGGACGATGAGGGTCCGCGTGGAGGCGGAGGTTTCGCCGGGGAAGGGCGAGCTGACCGAGGTGTACCTCTGGACGATGCCGGGCGCCACGAACGTCGTCGCGACACAGGACGATGCCACGCTCACCACCGAGATGACGGCGCCCGAACCGGGCATCCCGGCGATCGTCACGGCGACGCTGGCGAAGCCGCCGCGCGGCGCCCAGCGCACCAACATCGTGATGAACTACGACGTGCCGTCGCAGAAGAACGAGTTCGCGACGCTCGAACCGGGGCTCATCGAGGCGCTCTTCGTCAGCCAGGACGCGGGCTCGTTCGTGTTCATCGACATGCCCGCAACCGGCGACAATTATGTCGAGCCAGGCTGCCTCAGGACCGCCAGCCAGCCGAAGGACGCGCACGACGCCGGCCTCGAACGGTTCGTCTGTGGCGACACCGTGAGCATCGCCTTCGCGACCGAGGACAAGGCCGCCCAGAAGTCGTGCACGGAGCTGGATGACCGCTGCCGCCAGAAGGCGTTGCCCGACGGCGAGGTCTTCCCGTTCACCGGCTTCGCCCAGTCCATCACCGACGACGCCAAGAAGGGCGTGCTCGAAGGGGAGCTGGCGCTCAGCGGCGGGCCGGTGAAGGTGACGCTCAAGTACTTCAAGACGGACGCGGCCTGGGCCCAGCGCCAGTTCGACATCGCGATGAAGGCGGTGCCGCTGCTCGAAGCCGCCTACGGCTGGCCCTACCCGCACGATGTCGTGAACCTGCGCCAGTCGCGGTTCATCGAGCTCGGTGGCGCGCTCGGCGTCGCCTTCCCGGACGAAGGGCAGATGCTCATCGCGAACGTGGACATCCCCGGCGTCGTGTCGGAAGAAGTGACGATCCACGAACTGGCGCACCAGTGGGCTGGCAGCAACCTCGAGACCTCGTGGCTGTGGGAGGGCCTCGCCGAATACGGGATGCGCGTGGTGGCGCCCTCGTTTGGGTTCACGCCCTATAACCGGCGGTGGGATTCGTACCCGTGGAAGGATCCGCTGGCGACGTGGTGGCACGGGTCCAGCATCATGAACCCCGACTACTGGTACGGTAAGTCCGGCGCCTTCTGGTTCGAATACGAAAAGGCGATCGGCGGCCGCGAGAACATGATCGCCGCGCTCGGGCAGATGGACGACGCCGAGGCGAAGTGGCCGCTCGACGGCGAGTGGTTCATGGACGCAGGCGAGCGGGTGAGCGGCGCGAACCTCGACGAGCTGTTCCTGACCTGGGTGTACAACCGCGAGTCCGCGGCGCCGCTCATCGCCGAACGGCGGGCCGCCCACGACAAAGTGAAGGAACTGACCGCGCGGGCCGCGCAGATGGGCCTGCCGGGCGTCCCCGCGGACATCCAGGGCCTGCTCGATGAGTGGCAGTTCGGGCCGGTGCCGGCGCTGGTGACCAGCGGCAACTCCGTGCTCGATGACTACAAGCTCCTCACCGAGGAGACGGCCGCCGCGGGGCTCCCCGTCGGAGACGCGGTCGCGAAATCGTGGGGTACCGTCTCGGTGGAGCTCACGCGGCGGGCGATCGTGGACCAGCGGCAGGCGATTGCGGCGATCGGCCGGGCGGCCACGGAGCTCGCTGGCCAGCCAGAGGACGCGCCCTCGATGGTGCAGCTCGCGGATGCGCGCACGAAGTACACCGAGGGCGACTACGTGAAGGCCGAGCAGCTCGCGGCGACCTCCACCACCACCGCCTACAACCAGGTGGCGGCGAAGAAGATGATCGCCATCGCCAAAGAGGAACAGGCGGCCTACAAGCCCTCCTTCCTGGGCAAGGTCGGCATGTTCTGGGCGGACCCGGATGGTGACCTCGCGAGCGCCGAGGAGGCCTACGCCAGCGGCGATCCGACCAAGGCGCTCGGCCTTGCCAAGTCCGCCTACACCGGCTGGACCGAGGCGGAGAAGCGCGGGCTGATGCGCCTGGCGATGCTCGCGGGCGCGATGTGTCTCGTGACCGTCGGCACGTACTACCTGCTCCGGCGCCTGGACCCGGACCGCAACGCGGTCAAACCGCTCGGCCAGGGCCACGTCCTCACGGACGAGGGCCGCGGCGGCTGGCAGGACTGGGAGAACCGGGCGTAGGGGGGTTGTCCGTTGTCCGTTGTCCGTTGCCCGTTGCCCGTTGCCCGTGGCCCGTGGCCCGTGGCCGTCTACTACACTCGGGAGCGTGAGGGCGTGGTGAAACGACTGGTGGGGGTCGACGAAGCGAGCGACCGCCTCGATGATCTCATCGAGGCGGTACACGACCGCGGGGATGAGGTGGTCATCCAACGCGGCGGGGAGACCGTGGCGGTCGTGATACCCGCCGAGCGATACGCGGCTCTGGAGCGGAACCGCGAGCGCATGTGGGAGCTGCTTGAAAAAGCACAGGGTGCCGGCGAGCAGATGACCGAGCAAGAGGTATCGCAGCTCGTAGACAGCGAGATCTGGGAAGTGAGGCGGGCACAGGGTCGTTATCCGTTCTCCGTTGTCCGTCACGACTCGGTTTGAGGCGGTGGGGTGCGAGCGCGCTATGATGCGCCTCGCGAACGTGGCCCATGCACGGCGGACCGCGAGCGAGAGGACGGCGCAGCAGTGGGTAGCTTCCGGGACCTGGACGCGTGGCGGCTGAGCATGGACCTCGCCGTCCAGGTGCATACCCTGACTCGTACGTTTCCGCGCGATGAACTGTTTGGCTTGACGTCGCAATTGCGGCGAGCATCGCAGTCAGTACCGCTGAATCTCGCCGAAGGCCAGGGGCGAGACACGCCCATGGAACTGCGTCATTTCGTCCGCATCGCCAGGGGTTCGCTGGCGGAAACCGAGACCGGACTGGAGCTGGGGCGCCGGCTCGGCTACGTCTCGCCCGACGACTACGAGACGGTGATGCTGGCCACCCAGCGCGTCGCCCGCGTTCTGAACGGATTGCTTCGTTCCCTCAGCGGCAAGGCCCCCGGGTGACGTCCGATTCGGACAACGGACAACGGACAACGGACAACGGGCGGCTCACCACCCCATAGCCTTCAATCCCAACCGCAGCCCAACCAAAACGAGTGCGGCCGCCAGGGCGCGGATGATCGCGGTGGCGTGGAGGCGGTGGGCGAGGCGGGCGCCGAGCTGTGCGCCCGGGATGGCGCCGGCGGCGAGCAGGGCCGCCTGCGCGAGCGACCGGTCCCACTGGAGCGTGCCCGTGGTGAAGTGCACGGCCGTGCCCTCGGCGGACATGAATGCGAGCACGAACTGCGAGGTCGCGGTAGCGATGTGCACGGGGAAGTGGAGGATGGTCGCCATCACCGGCACGTGGATCACGCCGCCGCCGATACCGAGCAGGCTGCTGATGAACCCGACGGCCGCGCTGATCGCCAGGCCCTTCCACAGCGGATACGCGTAGAAGAAGCGGTTGCCCTGGCTGTCCGTGATCTGGCGGCGGACGACGCCACGGCCGGTCACCGGGGGCTGGATCGCCTGGCGGTTGCTGCGCAGGGCGAGGAACGCGCCCAGCAGGATCAGGGTCGCCGCGAAGATCGCATCGAAGAGGCGGCGCGGCACGAACCCGACCAGCACTGCGCCGCCAACCGCACCGGGCAGCGTCGCCAGGCCGAACCACATGCCGCTGCGGTAGTCGATCCGCTTCTGGCGCGCATAGGCCAGGCTCCCGGAGATCGCGTTCGCACAGACCACGAGCAGCGACATCGCGGTGATCGTTTCCGCGTCGCGGTCGGGGTAGACCAGGAGAAGGATGGGCACGAGCACGAACCCGCCGCCCGCACCGACGAGCGTGCCGAACGTGCCCACGGCCAGCCCGAGCGGGATGAGCCAGAGGTCGGAGAGGTCCATGGGCCCCCGCGCCGGCCGAGCTGCTGCTAGACCGGGATGTCCGGATTATCTCCGAATTCGGCCAGGCGGCGCAGGTTCGTCCGGCCACGGAGGCGGTCCCATGCGCCGCCAAGACGGTCCGAAAGGTGCGCGAGGCGCCGTTCCATGGTGCCGCGCAGCCAGGAGCGGGTCACGCCGATGTGGCGGTAGCGCTCGTAGCGGCGTTGCACGCGGCGCTTCGCCCCCAGCCGGCGGGTGCGGGCCAGCTCGCGGATGATGCTCCGGCGGAGAAGCAGGGCCGCCTCGTCGTGATCCGTGTGGGCGCCGTCGCCGGGCTCCGGCACCGTCGCGTCGATGATCCCGAGCTTGAGGCAGTCGTGCGAGGTGATGCGCAGGCGCTCGGCCGTCTCGCCGACGTCCCGCTGGTCCAGGATCACGGCCGCGTCTTCGGGGCGGATGACCTCGTAGACGGCGTTGTCGAGCATGAGCACGCGGTCGGCGACGCCGAGTGCGGCCGCCGCCTCCGAGTTGCCCTCGCCGATGATGACGGCGATCGTCGGCACCGGGACGTCGAGCATGGCCGCGGTGCACTCGGCGATTGCGTGGCCCAGCCCGGCCTCCTCGCTTTCGAGGCCCGGGTGGGCGCCGGCCGTGTCGATCAGCGAGACCACGGGGAGCTGGAAGCGCGCCGCCAGCCGGAGCGCGCGGTTCGCCTTGCGGAAGCCCGCAGGCCGCACCCAGCCGTCCGTGTTCGTGCGGACGTGCGGCTGGTTCTGGCCGATGACCATCACCGCTTCGCCGCCGAGCGAGGCGAAGCCGGCCACGACCGAGGGGTCGTCCGTGCCCATGCGGTCGCCGCGGATGGCGGTGAACGACGAGGTCATGCGGGCGATGAAGTCGGCCGTGGTGGGGCGCTGCTGGTGGCGCGAGAGCTGGAGCTGCTGGAGCGCGCCGCGCTGCGTGTGCTCGAGCTTGTGCGCGTGCTTCTCGCCCGGCGCCGTCAGGTGGTAGTCGCTCATCAGCAGGTCGAGCAGGAGCGCGAGCTGGTCGCGGAGCTGCGGCCGCGGCACCACCGCGTCGACCAGGCCGTGCTGGTAGTGCGACTCCGAGGTGTGGGCGTGCTGGGGCAGGTCGTTGCCCTGCGCCTCCTGCAGCACCCGCAGCGCCGCGTAGCCCACGAGCGCGTTCGGTTCGGCGATGAGGAAGTCCGCGAGGCTGACGAAGCCCGTGTAGGCCGAGCCCGTCGTCGGGTCCGTGAGCACGGCGATGTGCGGCAGGCCGGCGCGGCTGTGCTTCTGCGCGGCGGCGATGACGCGCGGCATCTGCATCAGTGCGAGCAGGCCCTCCTGCATGCGCGTGCCGGAGGTCGAGCAGACCGTGATGACCGGGGTGCGCCGCGCCTCGGCCTTTTCGAACGCGCGCGCCAGCCGCTCGCCGGCGACGACGCCGATCGAGCCGCCGAGGAACGAGAAGTCCAGCACCGCGGCGACCACATCGCGCCCGAAGATCGTGCCGGTGCCGGTGAGCGCGGCCTCCGCGAGCCCCGTGCGCCGCTGGGCGTTGATCACGCGGGAGCGGTAGGACTGGCGCCCGGTGAACGAGATCGGGTCGATCGCGGTCACGCCGCGGTCTGCTTCGTGGAACGAACCGGCGTCGAGGAGCGATGCCAGCCGTTCGTTGGCGCTCAGGTGGAAGTGGAACCCGCACGAGTGACACACGCGGTACCGCTCGTAGGACTTCGAGCCTTCCAGGTCGGCCCCGCACGAGAGGCACAGGTCGCGCTGGGGCTCGATTGGGGCGAGCTCCTCGCTTTCGGTGCGGCGCAGCAGGTCACGGAGGTTCTTCACAGGCTTCAGTGTATCAAGCGTCATCGTCTGGGTCGGGATCGAACGGGAGATCGTCATAGTCAGGGCCGGGGCGCTCGGCAACGGCGACCGCGGCGGCGGCGGATTGGATGACCCGGCGGGACTCGCCGTCCTCGCGGGGGCCGACGATGCCGTCCTCCTCGAGGATCTCGACCACCTTGAGCGCCTTCACGTAGCCGATGCGGAGGCGCCGCTGGAAGAGCGAGGGGGAGACGCGGGTGTGCTCGCGGGCGAGCTCGCGGGCTTTCTGGACGATGGGGTCCTCGCGCTCGATGTCGATCTGGATGTCGCCCCCGTTCTGCTCGATGAGCGCCTGTTCGAGGAGCTCGTCGTGGCGTTCGGGCGCCAGCTCGCTGAACCGGTCGTCCGTCCAGAACTCGACGAGGCGCTCGACCTCGGCGTCGGAGAGGTAGACGCCCTGGATGCGGATCGGCTTCGAGGCGTCGGTCGGCATGTAGAGCATGTCGCCGCGGCCGAGCAGCTTCTCGGCGCCGCCCATGTCGAGGATCGTGCGCGAGTCGGTCATCGAGGTCACGGCGAAGGCGATGCGCGTGGGGAAGTTCGCCTTGATCAGGCCCGTGATGACGTCGACCGACGGCCGCTGGGTGGCGACGACGAGGTGGATGCCGGTGGCGCGGGCAAGCTGTGCGAGGCGGCAGATCAGCTTCTCGACTTCGAATGGCGCCGCCATCATCAGGTCGGCGAGCTCGTCGATGATGATGACCCAGTAGGGCAGCTTCGTCACCACGCGCGGGTGGCGGTTGTAGGACTCGATGTTGCGGACCGCCATGGCCGCGAACTTCTTGTAGCGCGCCTCCATCTCCGAGACGACCGCCTGGAGCGTGCCCACGACCTTGTCCATGTCGACGATGACTTCGCTGAAGGCGAGGTGGGGGATGTGGCTGTAGGGCGTGAGCTCCACGCGCTTGGGGTCGACCATCACGAAGCGGACGTCGTTCGGGCTCGCGTTCATCATGATCCCGGCGATGATCGCGTTCATGCAGACGCTCTTGCCGGAGCCGGTGGCGCCCGCGATGAGCAGGTGCGGCATCCGCGCGAGGTCCGCGACCACCGGCACGCCGGAGACGCCCTTGCCCAGGGCGACGGCGAGCTTGCTCTTGCGGGCGAGGTCCTGGAACTCCTTCGTCTCCATCACGCCGCGCATGGTGACGACGGTCGCGCTGTCGTTCGGGACTTCGATGCCGACGATGGCGCGGCCCGGCACCGGCGCTTCGATGCGGAGGCTCGGCGCGGCGAGCGCGAGCGCGAGGTCGTTCTGGAGCGCAGTGATCTTGTTCACCCGGACGCGCGTGCGGCCCTGCTCGACGCGCTCCG
This sequence comes from Dehalococcoidia bacterium, assembly GCA_020850615.1. Lineage (GTDB taxonomy): Bacteria > Chloroflexota > Dehalococcoidia > Tepidiformales > Tepidiformaceae > JADZEI01. The sequence goes on from JADZEI010000021.1 coordinate 174,523, forward strand.
TGCGCGGGCGCCCGTCCGGGCCGAGCAGCGTCTTGCCGGTCTCGTCCTTGAGCGGAAGGTCCTTGTAGCGCACTTCCCAGCCCGGCTCGACGCCGAACTGGGTCACCGTCGGCCCTTCGTTCACCTCGACGACGGTCGCGTCCACGCCGAAGCTCGCGAGCGTGTCGACGATGAGCTGGGCGCGGGCGGCGTTGTCGTGCTTGCGGCTCTGGCTCACCTGGGGCGGGTTCAGCAGCTCCATTGCCGGGAGTTGCCAGCCGAAGCCCGGGCTCGCCATGGGCATCTCGAGCTGTTGCGGCTCGTCCGGCTCGTCCTCCACGCCGTCGACGATGGGGAGGTCTGCGGCGGCATCCAGCGGCGGCGCGGCCATCGTCTCGTCGAATTCGCTCGGCTCTTCGTGCACGGATTCGGGGTCGAAGTGGGCCGCGGCGCCGGCACCCACCACCGACACGGGCGAGGCCGGGTCGATCGACGGACGGTAGACCGCGGGCGCGGTTTCGAACGAGGGCGCTGGCCGGCGGTCGAGCTCGACGCCGTTGCCGATGACGATGCGCTCCTCGGCGGGCTCGCGGCCCGGGTGCTTGAAGATGTAGCGGACGAAGGCGGCGACACCACGCGCGAACCGGTGGGGGTATTCGCGCTCCCAGGCGGTGCGGAGCCAGGCCGGGAAGTTGCGCGCGAACCAGGCGGTGGCGTGCGGCGCCAGCAGCGCGAGCGCGATGAGCAGCAGGCTGAGCCAGGCGAGGATGCCGATTGGCCCGTGGACCAGCCCGCGGCCAACATCGCCGCCGAGCGAGACCTCGCGGAAGCTGACGTTGCCGAGCGTCCAGTCGGCTTTGTTCAGGCCGAGCGCGCCCCAGAAGAAGAGCCCGAACGCGACGATGCCAGCTGCCCGGCGGGCGAACAGGGGCGCATCCTCGTAGGCCCGGCGCGAGATCGCCCAGCCGCCGACGACCGAGAGCGCGGCGATGATGAACAGCCCGAGGCCGGTCGTCTCGACGATCCAGTCGCGCGTGCGGGTGAACACCTCGCCCATGTCGACGAGGAAGGGCAGGGAGACGAGCACCGCGCCCACGATGACCAGCCCGATGATTTCGGGCTGGTAGATGTTCTTCCGCGTGAAAAACGGCTTGCCCTTGCGCTTCGAACGGGGCGCGCGGGTAGCGCGGGGTTTTGCACGTGTGCGTGCCGTCATGGCGCACCACTCCTCATGTGCGCCTCACCCCGCTGGACGCGCACTTCCGCTGGGACCGGGTGTGTGCTCAGCTAGACCTCGACTGTCACGGTGAGCACCATTGGCCTTCGCCGGGTCTCATCATAGAGGAACTTCGCGAGAGCGTCCCTGATCCTGGCATTGATGTCGCCGAACTCCGCGTAGTGGTCCGCGCCGGCGAGCGAATTCGCGACCACATCCTTGCCCCGGTCGAGGATGCCGCTGAAGTCGTCCTCCACGTCCGCGAAGCCGCGGGTGAGGATTTCGCACGGCCGGTCCAGGCGCCCGGTCTGGCGGTCGACCGAGACGATCACGACGACGACGCCGTCGGTCGAGAGGTGGGCGCGGTCACGGAGGATCTGCTGGTCCACGTCGCCGATGCCGAGGCCATCGACGTAGACGTAGCTGGCGGAGACGCGGCCGGCGCGGCGGGCCTCCTCCTCGTCGATCTCGAGCACGTCGCCGTCCGTGAGCACGAAGGCGTTGCCCTTCGGCACCCCGACCGACTCGGCGAGCCGGGCGTGGACGACGAGGTGGCGGTACTCGCCGTGCACCGGGACGAAGTACTCCGGCTGGAGCACGCCCTGGAGGATCTTGAGCTCCTCGCGGCTGGCGTGGCCGCGCACGTGGATGTTCGCGACGCGGTTGTAGAGCACCTCCGCGCCGAGCCGGAAGAGGTTGTCCACGTTGCGGTAGACGGCCTGCTCGTTCCCCGGGATGGGCGAGGCCGAGAGGACGACCGTGTCGCCTTCCTGGATGGTGATGTGGCGGTGGTCGCCGTTGGCCATGCGGGTGAGGGCGCTCGTCGGCTCGCCCTGGCTGCCCGTCGTTATGACGACCAGCTTGCTCGAGGGCGTGTTGCGCATCTCTTCGACGCCCACGATCACGCCATCGGGCGCGTTCAGGTAGCCGAGCTGCCGCGCCATCGCGACGTTGTCGATCATCGAGCGGCCGGTCACGAACACCTTGCGCCCACAGAACGCGGCCGCGTCGACCACCTGCTGGACGCGCGAGATGAGCGACGCGAAGGTGGCCACGATCATGCGGCCGTTCGCGTTCACCATGATGTTGCGCAGGGCCTCGCCGACGAGCTGCTCGCTCGGCGTGTAGCCCTCCTGCTCGGCGTACGTCGAATCGGCGAGGAGGAGCAGGCAGCCCTCCGCGCCCACCTGGGCCAGGCGGATGAGGTCCGTGTGCTGGTCCATCACGGGCGTGTGGTCCAGCTTGAAGTCGCCGGTGTGGACGATCGGCCCGAGCGGCGTCCGGATGATCAGCCCGCAGGCGTCGGGAATGCTGTGGGCGACCGGGAAGAACTCGACTTCGAAGACGCCCGCCTGGACCAGCTCGCCCGGCGGCACCACGTGGAGCTCGGATTCGTTCAGGAGGCGGTGCTCGTTCAGCTTCACGCGGATGAGGCCATCCGTGAGGCGGCTGGAGTAGACCGGGCACTTGAATTCGCGCAGGAAGTACGGGAGCGCGCCCACGTGGTCTTCGTGGCCGTGGGTCAGGAAGACGGCGCGCAGCTTGGCCGCGTTCTCGCGGAGGTAGGTGAAGTCGGGGATGACGAGGTCGACGCCGAGCATCTCCTCTTCGGGGAACATCAGGCCGACGTCGACGACGATGAGGTCATCGCCGTACTCGATGATCATCATGTTGCGGCCGATTTCGCCGAGGCCGCCGATAGGGATCACGCGCAGGGGTGTGTTGGGCATAGAGCTCCTTTGTCTCAATCGAACAGACGGATTTGCGGTTGGGTTATCGGTTCAGGTATCCGGGAAGGTGTCGGTCCCGGCGCCGTCGATTCCTCGGTAGGGGCGGGCGGAGGTGCCGCCGGCTCAGCAGCGGCTCCCGCGTCCCGCGGCGGAGACGCGACCGCCTCCGCAGGCATCGCTCCCCTCTCCTGCCGGAGAGGGGCCGTGGGTGAGGGCTCCACCGCGACGGCCAGCTCCTCCATTGGCGGCTCGCCGTCGAAATCCGCGCCGCCGTCCTCGTACTCCCAGGGCTCGTCGTCGGGTATCGGCGGCGGTGGCGGCGCAGCCGGCCGTGCGGCCACGATGGGGGCGGCGGGCGGCGGCGCGAGGCCCGGCATCACGGGCGCACCGGCGGCCCGCCGCGCGCGCTGGAGGATGCCCGGCAGCTTGCGGAAGTCCTCGATGATGACCTGGCGAAGCCCGCCCTGGTGGAGCGCCGCCGCAGGATGGTACATCGGTACGTAGAAGCGGCCGGCCACTTCCTTTACCGTGCCATGAATTCGGGAAATGGTCTGCTTGGGGAAGTAGCGCGCCATCGAATAGCGGCCCAGCGTGACGATGACCAGCGGGTCGATCAGGTCGATCTGCTCGTCCAGGTAGTCCCTGCAGGCTTCGATTTCGTCCGGGAGCGGGTCGCGGTTGTTCGGCGGGCGGCACTTGAGCACGTTGCAGATGTAGGCGGAGCTGCGGTCCAGCCCCGCGTGCCCGAGGAGCTCGTCGAGGAACTGCCCGGCCGCACCGACGAACGGGCGGCCCTGCTTGTCCTCGTTCGCGCCGGGCGCTTCGCCGATGAACATGACCTCAGCGTTGATGTTGCCTTCGCCCGGGACCGAACAGGTGCGCGTCGCTGCGAGCGGGCACCGTTCGCAGCCGCGGACCTCTGCGTAGAGGCGCTCGAAGCGCTCCGGGCGGTTCACGCCGCCTCCGAGGGGCGCGGCGCGAGCGCCGGCCGGGCCCGGAGCATGCGCGTCGCGGTCACGAACATCTGCACGCCGACGACGACCGCCACGAGCGCGAAGATGCGCTGGAGCACGCCCGCATCGAGCTGGGCGGCGAGCGCCGCGCCGGCGATGCCCGCGGGCACGGCCGCGGGGACAATCAGCTTCGCCGCGGAGGCATCGAGCGACCCGTGCCGCGCGTGCGTGAGCGCGCCGACGAGCGCGGCGGCGACGATCGTGCAGAGCGATGCCCCCTGGGCCGCGTGCTGGTCGACGCCGAGGAGGAGGACCATCGCGGGGACGAAGATTGCGCCCCCACCGACGCCGAGCGACCCCGATAGCAGCCCACCCGCGAGGCCGATCGCCGCGCCGAGCGCCGCTTCGCGCAGGCCGGAGACGTCGAACACGGGGTCGACATCGCGGAAGAGCAGCAGGCGCACGCCGACGAGGAAGACGAAGAGGCCGAAGAGCTGCCTGAGGCGCGTGCCCGGGACGAGCTGGACCAGCCGCGCGCCCGCATACGCCCCCGCGAGCGACGCCGGCAGGAGCACCGCGACCAGCGCCCAGTCGATTCCCTCGCCGACGGCGTAGACGAAGGCGCTCGCGGCGGCGGCGAAGATGATGACGACGAGCGAGGTGCCGTGCGCGGTGTGCTGGCGCATGCGCAGGACGCCGGTCATGAGCGGGACCATGACGGCGCCGCCGCCCACGCCCGTGAGCCCGCTGAACAGGCCGCCACCGAGGCCCGTAGCGAGGACGGCCCAGGGACGGCGGGCGGGGTCGCTCACACCGCGGCCTCACGCGGCCGGCGGGGCTGGACCGCCCACGCGAAGAGGATGCCCACAAAGTAGAGGAAGAAGAGCGGCCCCATGACGAGCGCCATGTTCACCGGGTCCGGCGTGGGGGTCACGACGGCGGCGATGACCGCGATGATGATGATCGAGTAGCGCCAGAAGCCGAGCATGCGTTTCGCCCGGACGAGCCCGAGCTTCGCCATGATCGCCATCACGACCGGGAGCTCGAACGCAAGGCCGATGCCAACGATGAGCCGTGTGACGAAGCCGACGTACTGCATGATGCCGATTTCGTCTTCGATCTTGTCGTCGCCAAGGCTGAGCAGGAACGTCAGGGAGTTGGGGAGGACGATCCAGTAGGCGAAGGCCATGCCGCCGAGGAGGAAGGCGATGGTGGCGAAGAGGCCCGGGAAGAGGATCCTCTTCTCCTTCGACGTGAGCCCGGGCGTGACGAAGGCCAGCAGCTGGTAGACGACCATCGGCGAAGCGAGGACGAGGCCGCCATAGAACGCGATCCGCATGAGCGCTGAGATGCGGTCGAACGGCGAGAAGCTGTTGAGCTGGAACGAGTCATCGTGTTCGCGGGCTGGCGCGAGCAGCCAGCCGAGGATCGTCTCCCAGAAGATGCCGCAGATGAGCATGCCGAGGACGACCGCGATGCCCGCCCACATGACGCGGTCCCGGAGCTCCTTCAGGTGCTCCAGGAGGGTCATCTCGCCCGGGTGCTGCGGCTCCACGGGCTGGAGGTGGGGTGGCTGCGGCTGCTGTGCGGCGCTCATGGGTTAGAACACCATCGGCGGGGCAGGCGGCTTCTGCTCGCCGGCCGGCGGCTCCGCCGGGGCAGCTGGCGCCGTGCCCTCGCCCGCGGCGGTCGCGGGGGGCGCCGCATCGGGCGTCGCCGCAGCGCCGTTGGCGGATGGGGTGTCGGGTGGGAGCAGGGGCGGCAGATCCACGGCTGTCGCGTCGCGCAGCTCCGCCTGGAGCTTGCGGTCCTCGTCGCGGAGGGCCTGGCGGGTGTCATCCACCTGGCCCTTCACGGTCTTGTACTGCTCCTCGATGTATGCGAACTCGTCGCTGAACTCGTTGCGGACGGCACGGGCGTACTGCTGCATCGTGCGGACGGCGCGGCCAATCTGGTACGCCATCCCCGGGAGCCGTTCGGGGCCGACAAAAACGAGCAACAGAACCAGGACGAGAAAGATCTCCTGGTAACCTACGCCCAGGAACTCCACGCCGGCCTCCTCGTGCCCGAGGGCTGGCCGCTTTTCGGCGCCGCCAGCCTATTTATCCTCGATGCCGTGATCCTTCAGGTAGTCTACGGCGTCCTGGACGGTGGCGATCTTTTCCGCGTCTTCGTCGCTGATTTCGAGCTCGACGCCATCGGCGGAGAACTCCTCTTCGAGCGACATGATCAACTCGACGAGGTCGAGCGAGTCGGCGTTCAGATCGTCGACGAAGGAGGCAGCGGGAAGGACTTCTTCCTCTTCGACACCAAGCTGTTCCACGACGATCGCGCGGACCCGTTCGAAGACAGTGGCCACGTTGTTAGTTCTCCTGATCCGTTGTTGATGTGGGGTGTCCCGCCGGTGGCGGGGGCCCGCCCGCGCGGGCGGCGAGGATGCGAGCGCTTACGGTGCGCAGCACTCCATTAACGAACGCGGGGGAGGATTCTCCTCCATATCGGTGCGCCAGCTCCACGGCCTCGTTGATGACGGCCGCTACCGGGGCCGAAGTATCGGAAAGCAGTTCCCATATTGCAAGCCGCAGAATGTTCCGGTCAACGACGGCGAGGGAGTCGACCGGGTATTGGGGTGCGGCTTCGGCGATGAAGCGGTCCAGCTCCTCCCGGCGGCGAAGGACGCCGCGCAGCACGCCGCGCCCGAAGCCGCTCGGCCCCTGGGCGGCGAGCTCCGGGTCCTCCCCGGCCACGTCCTGGACGCGGCGGTTGTAGGCGTGCTCGGGATCGTGGTCGGAGGTTTCGCTTTCGTAGAGCGCTTCGATGACGAGATGCCGGGCCCGGCGGAGGACATTGTCGCTCATGCCATCACGAGGCCGCCATCGACCTGGATGCACTGCCCGGTGATGTAGGCCGCGCCTTCGCCCGCCAGGAACGCCACCAGCGGCGCCACTTCCTCCGGTTCGGCGACCCGGCCGAGCGGCACCGCCTGCATGACGGCGGCGACCTGCTGCTCGGTCATGGCGGAGGTGATGTCGGTCTTGATGAAGCCCGGGGCGACGGCGTTGCAGGTGATCCCGCGGGATGCCACTTCCTTCGCCACGGCGCGCGTGAAGCCGATGATGCCCGCCTTGGCAGCTGCGTAGTTCGCCTGCCCGGCGTTGCCCATCACGCCGACGACGCTGGTGATGTTGATGATCCGGCCGCCGCGGGCGCGCAGCATCGGCCGCATCGCCGCCTTCGTGACGAGGAACGTGCCGCGAAGGTTCGTCTGGTGCACCGCGTCCCAGTCGTCTTCGGACATGCGCATCAGCAGGCCGTCGCGGGTGATGCCGGCGTTGTTCACGAGGATGTCGAGCCCGCCGAAGGTGTCGACGGTCGTTTTCACGATGGCGGCCGCGGCATCGGGCTGAGAGACGTCGCCCTGGACAGCGAAAGCCTCGCCGCCCGCCGACTTGATCGCCTCCACCACCTCTTCGGCGGCGGCGGCGTTCGCCTGGTAATTCACGGCGACGCGCGCGCCCTGGCCGGCGAGCTCGATGCAGATAGCGCGGCCGATCCCGCGCGAGCCGCCGGTGACCAGCGCGGCCTTGCCTTCCAGGTTTGCCACGGGCGCCATCCTACAGGTCGACGCGCACGGATGCGGCGTCGTTCACGTTGATGCAGTTCGATTTGCGCAGCATGCGCTTGATGATCGCCGTGAGCACGCGGCCGGGGCCGAACTCGACAAACGTGGTCACGCCCTGCGCGCCCAGGTACTCGACGGTGTTGCTCCACTGCACCGGCCGCGAGACCTGGTCCACCAGCTCGTTCCGGACGGAGAGCTCGTCGGCGACGGGCGTGGCCGTGCAGTTGACCACCACGGGCACCAGCGGCGCCTCGACGGTCGCGGTCGCGATGTGCTGGACCATGCCTTCGGCGGCGGGCTTCATGAGCGAGCTGTGGAAGGCGCCGCTGACGCTCAGCGGGATGACCTTCACGGCGCCGCGGGCCTTGGCGTAGTCGAGCGCGCGGACGACGGCTTCGCGGCGGCCGCCGATGACGACCTGGCCGGGCGCGTTCACGTTGCAGACCTCCGCGCCGGCTTCGCGGCAGACTTCCTCGCAGTCGGCAATGTCGAGCCCGAGAATGGCGGCCATGGTGCCGGGATTGCGGTCGCCGGCGGCCTGCATGAGCTCGCCGCGGGCGCGCAGAAGGGTGACCGCACTTTCGAACGAGAGCGAACCGGCGGCGACCAGCGCGGTGTACTCGCCGAGCGAGTGGCCGGCGACATAGGCGGGCCGCCCGAGCAGGTTCGGCGAGATCTCGCTCGCGACCTTCAGGAGGGCGAGGCTCGTGACGGCGATGGCCGGCTGGGTGTTGCGGGTCTGCTGGAGGTCCTCTTCGGGGCCTTCGAAGCAGAGGCGGCTGAGCTTGAACCCGAGGATCTCGTCGGCGCGGTCGTAGAGCTCACGCGCCGAGTGGAACTGGTCGTAGAGGTCCTTGCCCATGCCGACGAACTGGGCGCCCTGCCCCGGGAAGACGAAGGCACGGTCCTTGTGGACGTGGTCGGTTAAGGCGAGGAACCGCCCGTGCACGGCCGGCGAGGGGACTACTCGAGCTCGGGATTCGGAAGCGTGATCGCCTCGCGGCCCCGGTACGTCCCGCAGATCGGGCAGGCGTGGTGCGCCAGGCGCGGGCTCTTGCACCGCGGACAGTCGATGACGTGCGGCATCTTGATGGCCAGGTGACTGCGGCGCTTCCCCTGGCGCGATTTGGGGTACTTCCGCTTCGGCAGCGGGGGCATAGCGGGTCTCCTTCAGGTCGTTACCCATCCGAACGTCTCAGTGCCGCGACGGGCGCCCATTCGGCCGGCCCGGTCGCAACTGCAGCGAGCGAAGCTCCGGCGGCCGGGAGGCAACACGGAGCGGGCCGCAGGGCGCGGCCGTCTCGCTATATTGCCGGACAGGCGGGCTAGTGTCGATTGCGCCGGCGCCTCAGCCGGTTTCGCCCAGCTTCAGCCCGGCCAGCGCCGCCCAGCGCGAATCGAGCGGCGCGCGGTCGCAGGCGCAGATCCCGAGGCTGAGATCCTGCCCGCATTCGGAGCAGATCCCCGGGCAGTCCTCGCGGCAAAGCGGCTGCATCTCGGTCGCCATCTCGGTGTACTGCCGCACCGCCTCGGTGATGTCGATCATGTGGTTCAGGTCGATGCGGAAGGCCTCGGGGTCGTCGGGTTCGGCCAGGCGCTGGCCGGTCACCGGGTCGAGCTGCTGGGCGAAGATCTCCTCGAAGCGGATGTGCTCGGGCGTCGCGATCGGTGCCAGGCAGCGGCTGCAGGTGGTGTCGATGAGGACATCGGCGTCGCAGCGCACGAGCACGCCGCTGGGCACGCGGATCATCTCGACCGTGCCGCGGTGGACCGGGGCCTCGGGTTCGAGCACGGGGTGGCGGGACGAACCGACCGGTTCGCGGAGCAGTTGAGAAACGTTGAACAACATGAGGGGGACCTCGGCAAAGGAGGTACGTCCAGTATAGCGAATCGCGAGGCCCGGGCCGGTGAGCGGCGATGTCGGTGCCATAACGGGTAGCCGGAGCGTAACGATTCGTGAACCTGTGGGCCGGGGCGGCGCCGGGCCGTTTACGGGCCGATCGCCGGGGGCGTAGCCTTAGCGCTACGGTTAGCCCAATGAGCACAGTACTCGAACTCCTCACCCTCCAGGGCCTCGACGACGAAGCCGCCGCGCTGCGGGCCGCGCTATCGGATGTCGAACGGCGCATCGCCGGCGACGAAGAGCTGATGAACGCCCGCCGCGCCTTCGCCGAGGCCGACGACCGGGTGAACGAGGTGCGCCGGCGGCAGCGCCGGCTCGAAGACGAGATCGAGACGCTGAGCGACAAGATCGCGCGCGAGGAGAAGCGGCTCTACGACGGCTCCGTGAAGAACCCGAAGGAGCTGAGCTCGCTCCAGCACGAAGTCGAGTCGCTCAAGGCGCACCGCAGCCCCTTCGAGGACGAGCTCATCGGCGTGCTCGACGAGTTCGAGCGCGAGGAGCGGGCACGCAAGGAGGCCGCCCGCACGATGGCCCAGCTCGAAGCGCTGCGCGAAGCCCACCTCGTCGACCTGCGGAGGGAGGGGCGCCGCCTGAACGACGCGATCCTCAAATCCGACACGCGGCGCGAAATCCAGAAGGCGAAGATCCCGCCGCGGCCGCTCGCCGCCTACGAGGACCTCCGCCGCCGCAAGGGAGGCATGGCGATCGCGAAGATCTCGGCGGGGTCGTGCCTGGGCTGCCGGGTGAGCGTCCCCGACGCGATCCGGCGGCGGGCGCTGTCGTCCAACGAGCTCGCGCAGTGCCCCAACTGCGAACGCATCCTCTCCCTGGGCTGAGCGCGTGAAGGCCGTCGGGTACTTCGTCGAAGGAGCGAAGCGGAACGGGCACAAGCGCGGCATCGGCGACCAGAACCGCGCCTTCCTCGATTTCTGCAGCCGGCAGGGCTACGAAGTGGCCGGCACCTTCCTCGATACGGCCGACCCCGAAGCGCCCGGCAGCGGCTTCCGCCAGATGCTCTCGTTCCTGCAGCGCGCCGACCGGGGCTTCACCGTGGTGGCGGTCGATTCGCTCGGCGTGCTCGGCGCGGACCTCGGCGAGGCCGCGATGAAGCTGCTCACGATCGAGACCTCGGGCGTCACCGTCGTATCGGTCCACACGGCGAAGGAGCTGGCGAAGGAGCTCGTCGAGACCTGGGCCGAGCGCGGCGACGAAACGCCCGTGAGCGAGCGGGTGCGCGCGGCGATGCGGCGCAAGGCGGTGAAGGGCGAGGTCCTCGGGCGGCCGCCCTATGGCTACCACGTCGGGCCCCGGCGCCGGCTCGAGCTCGTGCCGGACGAGGCGGTGGTCGTGCGCTACATCTTCCGGCTCTACCTCCAGGAAGGGCTCGGCATTCGGAAGATCGCGGGCAAGCTGAACGAGGAGGGGATCCTCACCCGGCGCGGCGGCCGCTGGAGCATGGTCAGCGTGCGCGACCTGCTCCGGAACCGCGTCTACCTCGGCACGTACACGCGCTTCGGAGTGAAGATCCCCGGTAGTCACGCACCGCTGGTCTCGCAGGAGGACTTCCGCCAGGTGCAGGAGCGGCTCCAATCGCGCTCGGGCGAGGTGCGCGAACGGACGGTGACGCCCTTCCTGCTCTCGGGGCTGCTCTACTGCGCCCGCTGCGGCAACCGCATGATCGGCGTGAGCCGCCGCCAGAAGTGGAAGACGCGCGACGGCGAGGAGCACTCCTCCTCGTACCGGTACTACCAGTGCGAAAGCCGCACGAACCAGAGCTCCTGCGGCTACAACACCCAGCGCGCCCAAGAGATCGAGGCGCGCGTGCGGGCGATGGTCGCCGAGGTCGAGGATTCGCCGCAGGTGCGCCGGGTACGCCGCGCGGGCAACGTCGATTCCTACGTACTCGACCTCATCGCCGAGGTCGACCGGATCGAAGCGCGCATGCGGAAGACGCGGCGCCAGCTCGAAGAGATCGTGGCCGATACGGCGCACGGCCACCTGAGCCTCGAACGGATGCGCGCGCTCGGGAGCGAGCTGGCCAAAGAGCAGCAGGACCAGGCCGGGGAGCTCGCCGCCGCGAAGGCCCGCCTCGCCGCGCACCAGTCGGAGTCTGAACGGCACCGCCACCTGGACGACCTGCGCGCGCGCCTGACCACGAGCTGGGACGAGATGCCGTTCGCGGAGCTCCAGCGGGCCCTGCGCGAAGTCGTGGACCGGGTGGACGTGGACGGCGACGAGAGCCGGCTCTTCCTGCGGCCGTAGTCCCGCCGGGAACGGCGAAGCGCCGGGTTGCCCCGGCGCCTCGGTGGATGATCCCTGGTGCGGCGGTCAGGCCGCCTGGTTGAGCGCGCCCTTTTCCGGCACGAACGTCTCGCCCTTCGAGTTGTGGGCGATGTGGCCGAAGCGGCCGATGAAGCCGCTCAGCTCCGACGTGCTCGACGCGAGCGACTGCGACTGGCGGGCCGCCTCGCTAATCTGGGTCGACACTTCCTCGGCGCTGGCGGAAACCTGCTCGCTGGCGGCTGCCGCCTCCTCGGCGATGGCGCTGGCGTCGGCCACGGCAGAGACCACGCGCTGGCTGGCAGCGCTCATGTCGGTCGCCAGGTGGGCCGACCGCTCGGCGAGGGAGGCGAGCTCCGTGAGGAGCGAGCCCATCTCGGCGGCGGCGCCTTCGACGCTCGCGGACGCCTGCTTGATGGCGCTGATCTCGGTGTTCACCTGGCCCGCGCTCTCGACGATGCGGCCGAGGGCATCGCCGGCCGTCGCGGCACGTTCGCTGCCGGTTTCGACATCGGCGAGGCTGCGCTCCATGGCCTTGACGGCGCGCTCGGTGCCCCGCTGCACGCCGCTGATCAGGTCCGAGATCTCCTTCGTGGCGAGCGCGGTCCGCTCGGCGAGCGAGCGCACGTTTTCGGCGACGACGGCGAAGCCGCGGCCCTGCTCACCAGCACGGGCAGCCTCGATCGCGGCGTTGAGCGCCAGCAGGTTGGTCTGGGCGGCGATGTCCTGGATGACCTGGACGATCGCACCGATCTGGGAGCCCTGCTTGCCGAGCTCCTCGATCTCGCCGGCCGACTCGGTCACGGTGCGGCGGATGATGTCCATCGCCTCGACCGTCTGCTGTACGGCGACGGTGCCTTCCTCGGCAGCGTGCAGCGAACCTTCGCCGCGCGTCACGGCGGAGTTCGACGCTTCGGCCACGAGGGCGAGCGCGTCTTCGACCTGGGCGGTCGCGGCGACAGCCTGCTGGATGCTCGCGACCTGGCTGGCCGCCCCGGCTTCGATGTCGGACGCGGAGGTGCTGAGCTCCTGCATGTCGGCGTTCATGCTGATAAGGGCGGAGGTCTGGGAGGTCGCGCCGCGGGCGATCTCGTCGACCGCGTTCGCGATTTCGCGCGCGGCCGTGTCGACGTGGCCCACGCGGACCCCGAGCTCCTTCAGCGGCCCGCCGAGGTTGTCGTGGATGTCGACGAGCTGTTCGAGCACGCCCTCGCTGATGAACGTCTCGACCGCGAGCGTCATGTCGAGGACGAAGACCTTCTGGAAGGCGATGATCGTGTTGATCAGCCTGTCACCCTTGAGCTTCTTCGCCAGCAGCGGGAAGACGATGCTCGCGTAGATCGAGTAGTTGCCGACGTTCCAGCGCGGTTCGACGTTGAGCTTGGCGTGGACCAGGCCCACCTTCAGACGCTGCTCGAAGTACTCCTCGTCGAAGCGGCCATCGAGGATGCGGAGGAAGTACTTCTTCTGGGCGACCTCCATGACGGCCCGGCTCGAGCCGACGCTGGTGATCTTCTGGTTCCATTCGGCGAACGAGGACGAGTGGTCGTAGAAGCGCTTGACGATGTCGTCCACGTGCGGGCGGAGGATCGGCGCCGCCGCGCGGATGAGCTCCGCGTCCGCTTCGGTGACGGCAATCCAGCGCAGGCGAAGCGACTGGTCGGCGGGGGTGACATGAAGGCGTTGCGTCAGGGTCTGGACGGCCATGTGCGGGCGGTATTCCTTTGATGTAAGTTGCGGCGGATGCCCCTGCCCCGCAGGGTCATAGTCGGCGGCCGGGCGGGCGGCTAGTATCCGGGGATTTCCTCGCATCCGGCTCCCTATTCCTGCCCGGGGTAGGGGATTTCCCCGAGATTGTCGGCGCGTCACCCCTCATCTGAAGGGCGTTCGTTATGCAACTGAAATCATTCTGCCCCAGCTTTCCATTGGCCTGACAAATGCCCCGTCACTCATAACGTGTCTCTTTGTTCGCGCTCTGCATGGCGTGTTATGAGGATCCGGCTCCCCTTCCGCCGCCCGAATGAGGGAACCCCCGGATGTACGGCGTTTCGACGGAATGACGGAGGAAACTGCGAAAAACTACGAGCCGCACTGCACGGGGCGGCTCCGGGGCCCAGGCACCTGGCTACGTGTTCACCCGCCGGCTTGTGGGGTTCCGCCGTATTCGCGCACCAGACACAAGCCCGTACGCTGCGAGGAACATCACACCCGCGCCCGCCACGGTGCTTGCGCTGTGGATGGCGCGCATCGCAGAGTTTCGCCATGCAACGAATCGGCATCCTCACCAGCGGCGGCGACGCCCCGGGCATGAACGCCGCCATCCGGGCCGCCGTCCGCACCGCCCGCGCGAAGGGCATGTCGGTGGCCGGCTACCACGATGGCTACACCGGCTTCGTCGAAAACCGCTACACCGAGCTCACCAGCCGAAGCGTCGGCAATGTCATCCAGACCGGCGGCACCTTCCTCGGCACGTCACGGTGCAAGGCCTTCCTCGACCCGAAGGTCCGGGCCGAGTCCGTCGCCCAGATGCGCGAGATCGGCGTCGAAGGCCTGGTCGTCATCGGCGGCGACGGCAGCTTCCGGGGCGCGCTCACGCTCGAATCGGAGCACAACATCGCCGTCGCCGGCATCCCCGGCACGATCGACAACGATGTCTGGGGCACGGAAGAGACGATCGGCTTCGACACCGCCGTGAACACCGCCATGCGCGCGATCGACCAGCTCCGCGACACCGGCGAGTCCACCGGGATGATGTTCTTCGTCGAAGTGATGGGCCGCACCAGCGGCGCGATCGCGATGTACACCGCGCTCGCCGGCGGCGCTGCCAGCGTCGTTGTCCCGGAGGAAGACGAGGACTGGACCGTCATCGCCCGGCACATCAAGGACCAGATGGCGCGCGGCAAGAAGAGCCACATCATCGTCGTCGCCGAGGGCGAGCAGGCGGGCGGCGCCTTTGCCGTGGCCGGGCGCCTCGGCGCGCGGCTGGACCACGAGTTCCGCGTGGTGATCCTCGGCCACATCCAGCGCGGCGGGTCGCCGACCATGCGCGACCGGCTGGTGGCGTCGCAATCGGGCGCCCTCGCGGTCGAGGCCCTGCACCAGGACCGGTCGGGGTTCATGGTCGGGATCCAACACAGCACGCCCGTGCTGGTGCCACTGAAGGAAGCGGTCGAGCGGGGCCACCCCGAGCCGCGGATGGACGTCCTCGCCCTGGCGCGGCACATCGCCGGATAGCCCGCGGCACCTGCTACGATCGCTGTGGCGCCCGCTGGGCGACATCACCCGGGGGTGCGCCTGTGGCGACGACGATGCCTGCGCTCGATTCCGAAGCTCCCGATTTCGACCTGCGCGACCAGGCTGGCGCGCACGTGCGGCTGCGCGACCTGCGCGGGAGCTGGGTCGTCCTCTACTTCTACCCGAAGGACGACACGCCCGGCTGCACGAAGGAAGCCTGCAACTTCCGCGACAACCACGCCGCCCTCGCCGAGGCGGGGGCGGTCGTCGTCGGCGTGAGCGCGGACAGCGAAGCGGCGCACCAGAAGTTCGCGGCGAAGTACGAGCTCCCGTTCCAGCTGCTCGTCGACGGCGAGCACGAGGTCGCCCGTGCCTATGGCGCGTGGGGCACGAAGAACATGTACGGCAAGACGTACGAAGGGCTCATCCGCTCAACCTTCATCATCTCGCCGGACGGCCGTGTCGCGAAGGTGTGGCCGAAGGTGAAGCCCGACCGCCACGGCGACGAAGTGCTCGCCTGGCTGCGGGAGCACGCCACCGCCTGAACCCGGACCCGGGCTACCCGGCCGCCGCGGCCCCCGGGAGCGAGTAGCGGAAGCGGCAGGCGCTCGCACCGTCGATCCGCGTCTCGGCGCTCTCGACGTGGACGCCGAGCAGCGATTCGAGGCAGTGGTGGTCGCGCTTGCACATGGACGCGCAGACTTCGGCCACGGGCAGGTAGGGGCAGTGGTGCAGGACGAGCTCGTGCTGGCCGTCCTCGGTGTGCACCTCGGGGAGGAAGCCGCTCTCGGCGAGCTGCGCGACCATCGCCTGCTCCCGCAGCGCCGGGTCGGACGAGTGGCCGGCGCGCGCGATTGCGGCCTCGCCGCGGCGCACCTCCATCTGGTCGATGAAGCGCGCGTAGAGCGCGGGGTCTTCCTGCTTCACGAACGCGGTCAGCTCTTGGGCGTAGGCGCGGACGTTGTTGGGGAAGATGCTGTCGCCGCGGGCGGTGAGGGAATAGACGTGGCGGCGGCGCCCCGGGCCCTGCCCGACGGCAAGGTATTCAACGTAGCCGCGCATGTGCAGCCGCTTGAGCACGGGGCGCACTGCGCTGACGGAGCGCCAGAGGGCGGCGGCGAGCTGGTCCACGTCCTGGCCGGGCGCCCGCTTCAGCTGCGTGAGCACGCTGATCGCGGCGCTGGTGAGGCCCGTCCACTCTTCCGGCTCCGGGACCTCGGCTACACCCCGGGGGGAGAACCCGCCCCGGCCACCTGTCATTGGCTCTGCGTAATTGTTCACGGCTAAACCGAGGATATCGCGAATGCGTGCAGAAACAGCGACGCTGCATGCAAAAGCGCGTTTCAGCGCCAAAAACGATGAATACGGTATACCATAGGAGAATCGCCGGGACGCTTGCTGTTTATTCTAAAACGGCCGTTCGGCCGTTTTTTGCGCACCCGAGCGTTCGTAATGGAATTGCAACGGCCACAGCCCGCCCCGGGCCATTGCGCAAAAGCCGCGAAAAGTGCTATTCGCGGCGACACGGTAGCGCGCCCGGCGGAAGAATGCCAGCACCCGCCGCGGCCCTTTCCGTGACCGCTGTCATGGAGGCACTCGGGACCCGATTCCGTTGCGAGGGCGTGCTCTCGCGTATGACCGGGCGCATACGTCTCGGTGCTTCTGGCCATTACCGTATTCGCTGCGAGACGCCAGGGCATGACAACACCGAAGCCACCACCAGGGGATCTACTCCATTACTGCGATCCCGCCGAGCTGAACATCGGGCCGCGCCGGACATTCCGGCTCTCCGGCGAGGAACTGGCCGCCGCCAGGCGTCTTGCGAATGAAGTAGTAGGGTCGTCGGAGCCAGGCCCCGCTGTCGCGAGATTCGTCCACGAGCATGTGCGCCCGACCTATGGACTTTCGCGCTACAAGAGGGGTCCGCTCGCTGTGCTGGAATCCGGTCGCGGCGATTGCCTCGAGGCTCACCTCGTCGCCGCCCTTCTCCTGCGTTCATTAGGCGTTCCGTGCCGCTTCATATCGGAAGTGGCGGCAGCCCGGTTCGAAATCGGACAAGCCCTGTGTGCGCTTCTCCGCAAGAGCGCCGCAGGTCCGTGGACCAACACCCACGTCTGGACGGAGATGTGGGACGGCGAGGCCTGGCAACCGCTCGATACGACCTTCGGCGTCTACGGGCGCAACGATTGGGTATCTGCGCGGCTCTGTCCCGATGGGACTGATTTCGGCGGCTTCCGTTTTCCGCTGCAGATACGAAGCCGTGACGCCGACGGGACCGTGCAGGGCGACCTGTCAGAGCCGTACCTCCTGGAGCCATTCGCCGGACAGCAGGACAGCGCCGCTTTCCGCCAGTGGGCCGCTGACGTTGCCCACTTCGCGCGACTTCGCCGCGAGGGCCCGTATCTTGGCGCCAGGCTCCTGTTCCAGGGCGCCCGCTTCAGGCGCATGACTCGTAACCTGAAAGTGCTGCTGGCCGTTCATGCCGAGCGGCGAGCTCCCGGCTGACGGCCTTCGACACGGGCGACAACGCATGGCTGGGACACCAGTGGCTTCTATTATCCCGGTGTGGTTGCCAGCTGGCCGGCTTCGAGCGACCACACCGCGCCGCCGAACCGTTCGATGAACCAGCGGTCGTGCGAGACGGCGATGACCGGCCCGGCGAACCCGCCCAGCGCGCGCTCGAACTCCTGGAGGATATCGAAGGCGAGGTGGTTCGTGGGCTCGTCGAGCAGCAGGAGGTTCGCGCGTGTCGCGACGAGGCGGGCGAGCTCGAGCTTGCGCCGTTCGCCGGTGCTCAACAGGCCCACGGGCGTTCGCAGGTCGTCGATCCCGAACAGCCCGTAGCGCAGCAGGTCCCGGATGAGCTCGTCCTGGTACCCGGTGAGCCCTGCTCGGTAGGCGTCGAGCACGGTCGCGGCCGGGTCGAGGTCGCGGGCATCCTGGTCGAGGTAGCCGATACGCGCGCCGGGCGCCCAGCGCACCTGGCCGGCGTCCGGCGCCTGCCGCCCGGCGAGGAGGTCGAGGAGCGTGGACTTGCCAACGCCGTTCGGGCCGGTGATCACGACGCGCACCCGCGGCCCGAGCTCGAACGACACATCGCGGAGCACCATCCGGCCACCGTACGCCTTCGAAACGCCCTCCACGCGGAGCGCCGCGTGCCCTTCGAGCGGCTGGACATCGAACTCCGGGGCGATGGTGAGCTGCTCCGGCGGCCGCGGGATCGGGTCGGCCTCGATCCGGCGGAGACGCTCCTCGGCGGAGCGGACGTTGCGGGCGATGGCCGCCTGCTGGCGCCCGCCGAAGAAGTGCCGCGCGAACTTGTCGTTGTCGCGAGGAGCGCGGCCGGGGTTGCCGAGCTGGCGTGCCTCCACCCGGACCGCGCGGCGCAGCTCGGCGATCTCGTCCTGCTGGCGCGCGTAGTCGGCGGCCCACCGTTCCCGCTCGGCCGCGCGCGCTGTCGCGTAGGCCTGGTAGTTGCCCGCGTACTCGCGCAGACCGTGGCTGTGTTCGTCCACCTCGATGATCCGCGTGGCGACCGCGTCGAGGAAGCGCCGGTCGTGGGAGACCGCGAGCACGGCGCCGCGGAAGCCGGCGAGGTAGCCCTCGAGCCAGCCGCTTGCGGCCGCGTCGAGGTGGTTCGTCGGCTCGTCGAGCAGGAGGACGTCGGGCGAACAGAGCAGCAGCGACGCGAGAAGGGCGCGCACCTTTTCGCCGCCGGAGAACGTCTCGAAGGCGCGGCCGCGCGGGAGGTGGGCGATGCCGAGGCCCGCGAACACCTGGTCGATGCGTGCGTCGAAGTCGTAGCCGCCGCGGCGGTCGAAGCGCTCCTGGAGCTCGCCGTACTCGTCCATCGCGGCCGCGATGCTCCCTGGGGCAGCACCGGGCTCGGCGAGCGTTGCTTCGAGCTCACGGAGGCGATGCTCCATGGCACGGAGGCCGCCGACCGCGTCATAGAGCAGCTCATCGAGCGTGGTGCCGGGCGGCGGTTCGGGCGGTTGCTGTGGCAGGTACGCGGCGATCGCGCCGGGGCCGAGCGCCACCTTCCCGTCGTCGGCGGGCAGGTCGCCCGCGGCGATCCGGAGGAGCGTGGACTTGCCGGCGCCATTGGCGCCGACCATGCCGGCGCGGTCCCCGGCGTGGAGCGAGAACGAGACGTTGGAAAGGACGAGCAGCGGGCCAAAGGCCTTCTCGACATTCGAGACAGCGAGCAACACGGACGGTAACCCCGGAGCTGAAACGCGGCCGCCACGGCGCGGAGCTCGAGTGGCGGGTGGGAGTTACCGGCGATCGACCAAGGGGGGACTCCTGTGGGGATGCGGCGGAGCCGCCCATCGACCGTAGCACAGCCGCAAGGCGCCCGTCTGCCCCCGCGGTGTGGCGGCCATCACGCTCGCGACGGTTAACGCGTTGTTCGCGCCGCCGAAATCGCGGGGCAACGCGCGCGCGGTGCAATGGTCCCACCACGCACGAGGAGGCGCCCGATGCCAACCGCCATCGCCACGCTGGACCTTGCCCGCATGCCCGCCGCCGTCGCGTTCCAGCGGTGGACGCTGTTCCGGGGGCTCGACCGCGAAGCCGCGGCCGCGAACCTGGAGGTCGTCGACGCTGTCGCCGGGAAGCACGTGGCGTGGCGCATCCGGGACCTGCGCCGGCGGAGCGGGCTCGCGACCTTCGAGGCGCTGCCCGGCGGCGGCACGCGCGTCTACCTGCAGATGGCCGCGAGCGACCACGGCGACCGGCAGGGCGTGCAGCGGCGGCTGACGGACGAACTGGCCGCGCAGCTGGCCGCCTTCAAGACCTTCGCCGAATCGCTGCGGCAGGGGCGGCGGCTACAGGCCGCTCCGCCGGGCACGGCGCTGCCGCCGCGCAACTGGCGGATCGTCGAACGCGTGCCGGGGGCCCGGAGCGCTACGCAGGCGGCTCCTCGACGAGGGGCCGCTTGAAGTAGACGCGCCGCCGTTCGAGGCGGATGACCTCCCAGCCTTCGTAGCCGAGCATGCCGATGGCCGCCCACATCGAGCGGGCCGCGAGGATGGTCGGGCGCGGCTGGATGATGGCGCTCGCCTCGGGCCGGCTGAACGAGATCAGCAGGCGGGCGGCCTTACGGCGTTTCCGGGGGCGCCGCTTTTCGAGCAGCGCGTACTCCCAGCGGCGGCGGTCAACCGGCCGCGGCAGGGGCGGCGGCTGCGGGACGGGGATGGACGGGCCCGGCGCATCGGCCGGTTCGCCCGCGAGCGACGACGAGGTAGTGACCAGCGCTTCGAGGCCCTGGCCGAGGCCTGGCTTGGGGCGAACCAACCAAGAGCTCCTGGGGGGCAAAGTGGAACGAATGTTGGGCGTCGCGGCTATACCGCGCAAGCACCTTAACGTTTAGACAGGTCAGTCACTGTAGAACGCGGCGGCAGCTCGCTCGGCGTCGCGATGACCTCTATACCGTGGCGACTAACGGTTCGAGTGCCATGGTCACGACGATCGTCGGGCTCTGATGCACACCGAGGTCCTCGGCGCCGCCGTCCTCCAACGCGAGGCCGCACGCCTCCTGGAGGTTGTATGCAACCTCGTCCAACGTCCGCCCCTGTGTGACAACGGAAAGGTCAGGGCATTCGGCGACGTAGCCGAGTTCTTCCCCTGGCCAGATGGTGGCGTAGACGATCTTCCGCATGGCGCGATGATAGTGCCCCGTGGGCTCGCGCGGCGGGCCGCACGGCCGCTACCACCAGATCTTGGTGTCGACGTCCTCGGGCTGATCTTCCCACTCGGTGGTCCAGAGATTCGAGCTCAGGTACTTCCAGCCGCCGTCGGCGAGGAGGCAGACGATGTGCTGCTCGCCGTCCAGCCGCTCGGAGGCGCGAACCGCCGCCTTGACCACCGCGCCGCAACTGATCCCGCAGAACAGGCCTTCCTTGTGGGTCAGCTCCTTGGTCATCGCGAAGGAGGTACGGCTGTCGACGACGATCTTGCCGTCGAGGACCGATTCGTCGAGCACGGGCGGGATGAACCCGTCTTCGAGCGCGCGCAGCCCCTGGACGAGGTCGCCCGGGTGCGGTGCGGCGGCGATGACGCGCGTGCCGGGCTTGTGCTCCTTGAGGAACCGGCCGGTCCCGGTGAGCGTGCCGCCGGTGCCCAGGCCACCGACGAAGGCCGTGACCTGCGGCAGGTCGCGCAGGATCTCCGGGCCGGTCGTCTCGTAGTGGGCGCGGGGGTTCGCTTCGTTGCCGTACTGGTAGGGGAAGTAGTACCGCCCGGGGTGCTCGGCGACGATCTCCTTCGCGTGGGCGATGGCGCCGTTCGAACCGAGGTCGCCAGGCGTGTAGATGATGTCGGCGCCGAAGGCGCGGAGGAGCTGGGTGCGCTCGATGCTCACGCTTTCGGGCATCACGCAGACGACCTTGTAGCCTTTCACCCGGCCGATCATCGCCAGGCCGATGCCCGTGTTCCCGGACGTCGGTTCGAGGATCGTGGCGCCTGGCTGGAGCGCGCCGCTCTTCTCGCCGGCTTCGATCATGTACTTCGCGATGCGGTCCTTCACCGACCCGGTCGGGTTCTGGCCTTCGAGCTTGGCGTAGATGTGGACATCCGGCCGGGGCGCGAACGAGCGCAGCTCGACCAGCGGCGTGTTGCCGATCATCTCGATCACGGAGTGGTAGAGCGTCATCGTCCAGGACCGTCCGGGTGTGTGAAGTGGGGAGCGGGCGCGGTCAGGCGGCGCCGCCGGCGAGCGCGGGCAGGATGTCGAGCGTGTCGCCGGCCTTGAGCGGGGCCTCGGCGCCGCCCATGTAGCGGATGTCTTCGTCGTTCAGGTAGATGTTCACGAAGCGGTGGAACTTGCCGTCTTCGCCATAGAGCTGGCCGCCGATGCCCGGGAAGCGCGCTTCCATATCGGCGATGACTTCGCCGACCGTGGCGCCGTTCGCCGCGACCTGTTTCTGGCCGTTGGTGAACTTCTGGAGCACCGCGGTGATGCGCACGTTGACAGTGGGTGTGGTCGCCTGGGTCATGTCCTGTCCTTGGGGTTGCGGGATGCACGGGCGCCCACGGCACCGGGCGCCCGCAAACGTTGTGCTGAGAGCTTAGCCCCCGAAGGGTGCTTCGCGATGCGGGATGGGAGCCCCGCAGAACGCTTCGTAATCGATGAGTTCGTGGATCGTCGGGTTGTCGCCGCAGAGCGGGCAGTTCGGGTCCCGCCGCACCTTCACGACGCGGAACTCGAGCGAGAGCGCATCGTAGAGGAGCAGCCGGTTCACGAGCGGTTCGCCGACTTCGAGGATGAGCTTGAGCACCTCGGTCGCCTGGATGCTGCCGATGGTCGCGCACATCGCGCCCAACACGCCGGCTTCCGCGCAGCTCGGGACCATGCCGGGCGGCGGCGGCGCCGGGTAGAGGCAGCGGTAGCAGCCCTTCCCCGGGAGGTAGGTCGTCGCCTGGCCGTCGAACATGAGGATCGAGCCGTCGATCAGCGGCTTCTTCAGCAGGTAGCAGGCGTCGTTCACCAGGTAGCGGGTCGCGAAGTTGTCGGCGCCGTTCACGACGTAGTCGTAGTCGCCGACGATGCGGAAGGCGTTCTCGCTGGTGATCGGCTCTTCGTGCGTCACCACTTCGATGTTCGGGTTGTGTGAAAGGAGCCGCTGCTTGGCCGATTCCACCTTCGGGATGCCGACGCTCTCGGTGACGTGGAGGATCTGGCGCTGCAGGTTCGAACGGTCGACCACGTCGAAGTCGACGATGCCGATCTTGCCGACGCCGGCGAGGGCGAGGTAGAGCGCGACCGGGGATCCGAGGCCGCCCGCGCCGATGATGAGCGCGCTGGACTCGATGATCTTGCGTTGCCCGGCGCTGCCGACCTGGGGCATGATCAGGTGGCGGCTGTAGCGATCCACCATCTCGGGGGTCATGACCGTGGGGGCGCCGCCGGCGAGCGCGGGGATGACCGCGACCTCGTCGCCTTCGCTCACCGCCGTGGATTCGCCCTGGAGGTCGTGGATTTCGACCTGGTTCACGTAGACGTTGATGTGGGCGGCGAGCTCACCGGACCGGTCGATGAGCTGGGCGTTGAACCCGGGGAACTGGGCATCCACGTTGCGCAGCACTTCGCGCACCGTCGTGCCATTCGCCTGGATGTTGGCGCGATTGCCGACCAGGTGGCGGAACGGCGTGGGGATGTAAACGGTGACGGACATGGTTCCTCCTTCGGACCGGCGCGGCGGCGAAACCCGTGCCCCGCAAACCCTGCACCCCAGATTCTTTCAAAGAACCGGCGCGCTGTCTTTCGTGTGCCTTCGCACGGGCTACATGGGCACGCTGAGGTACCGTTCCCCCGTGTCGCAGAGCATGGTGACGACGGTCTTGCCGGCGCCGAGGCGCTGGGCCACTTTGTTCGCGGCGATGACGTTGGCGGCGGCCGAGATGCCGAGCAGCATCCCTTCTTCGCGGGCGAGTCGGCGGCACATGGCCAGCGCCTCCTTGTCCTCGACGCGGATGACCTCGTCGTAGACCTCGCGGTCGAGCACGCCGGGCACGAAGCTGGCGCCGATGCCCTGGATGGCGTGCATCCCGGCGCGCCCGCCGCTCAGGACGGGCGAGCGAGCCGGCTCGACGGCGACCACGGCGACGTCCTTCCCGAACTTCTCGCGCAGCAGCCGCCCGACGCCCGTGATCGTGCCGCCCGTGCCCACCCCGGCGACGAAGGCGTCGAGCCGGCCGCCCGTCGCGTCCAGGATCTCCGGGCCGGTCGTGCGGTAGTGGACCTCGGGGTTGGCGGCGTTCTCGAACTGCTGGGGCATGAAGTAGCCCTTTTCGCTGACGAGCTGGTTGGCGGCGAAGACGGCGCCGGTCATGCCCTCGATCGCGGGCGTGAGGATGATCTCGGCGCCGTACCGTTCCAGCAGGCGGCGGCGCTCGACGGACATGTCTTCGGGCATCGTCAGGATAAGCCGGTAGCCCTTGACCGCGGCGACGAGCGCGAGCCCGATGCCCGTGTTCCCGGAGGTGGGCTCGACGATGATCGCGCCCGCCTTCAGTGTGCCGTCGCGCTCCGCGGCCTCGATCATCGCGAGGGAGATGCGGTCCTTTACGCTGCCGCCGGGGTTCAGGTTCTCCATCTTCCCGAGGATGGTCGCGGCGCCGGCGGGCACCACGCGGTTCAGCCGCACGAGCGGCGTATTCCCGATGACCTGGAGGACGTCTTCGGCGACCTGTGGGCGGGAGGTTGGGGCGGTCATATCGAGTACCTTCCGACGGCCGCCTGGGGCTCGCGCTCGAGCAGGTCGGCGATGGTGTAGGACTGCAGGATCCCGGTCGTCGCCTCCCGGATGCGCTCCCAGATCTCGCGCTGGCCGCACTGGTGCGGGTGGTCGGTCATCTCGGGGCGCTCATCGAGCCAGGCGACCGGCGAGAGGCTGCCTTCGAGCGATTCAATCACCTCGCGGACGCTGAGCGTCTGGGGGTCGCGCACCAGCTCGTGGCCGCCCGATGGGCCGCGCACTGAGCGGATGAACCCGGCCTTCCGCAGCGTGGTGAGGAGCTGGTCCAGGTATTGCTCCGGGATGTGGCGGCGAAGGGCGATCTCAGAGGACTGCAGCGGCCCCTGGCCGTAGTGGCTCGCGAGCTCGATGAGCGCACGAAGGCCGTAGTCGCTGCGAGTGGAAACACGCATGGTGCAAGCTTTCCCGCTGCCGGAACCCCGTCCGTCGCCGAACGGGATAAAGTGGAGTGATTGTGTCAACAATCGTACCGGGGGTGGTGCCAGCCGCGCAAGTAGCTGCGGTAAGTGCCATCGATGGCTACGCGATCGGCCGCTGAGGGCCGGACGCTCGGGCCATGACCACGCTTGCCGATGTCCGCGACCGCGTCCGCAAGGACCTGCACGATACCGATGGCGCCGCCTATCGCTGGAGCGACGCGCAGCTCGACCGCCACATCGACCACGCCCTCAGCGAGCTCAGCCTCGCGATCCCGCGCGAGCGCACCTCCACGCTCGCGACAACGGACGGCAGCCGGGAGCTGGCGCTCGGCGGGCTCACGGACCTCATCGAGGTGACGGCGGTGGAGTACCCGGCGGACGCGTTCCCGCCGGCCTACGTGGGCTTCGCGACCTGGGCCGGCACGCTGACGCTGCACACGCCGTTCGTCCCCGATGGCAGCGACGCGACCGTGCACTACCACGCCCGCCACACGCTCGACGGCAGCGGCACGTCGCTTAGCGCGGAGCAGGTGGACCTGCTGGTGACGGGCGCCAGCGCCTACGCAGCGCTCGAACAGTCCGTCTTCGCGACCGACCTCGTGACCACCGGCGCGGACGTGGCCGAGCGGTACGCCACCTGGGGCCGCGCCCGGCACACTGCCTTCCGCCAGCTCCTCCAGCAGTACGGCTGGCGGAACCGGGTGCGTGCGCGGCGGATGTACGTGCCGGCGTGAAGTGGGGTTGTCCGTTGCCCGTTGTCCGTTGTCCGTTGTGAGCTGTCGGCTGACGGTCACGCGTTTCTCGGCCCGGCGGTTTCAGTGGTCCACCGTAGCCCACGAGCGGCGTGCTTCTCGGGATGACCGGCTACGAGCAACGGACAACGGACAACGGACAACGGACAACGGCCCTGCTACGCTTCCCGGTCACAAGCACCGGGAGGGGTCGACGTGTTCAAGAGCCTGATGATGGACGACTACCAGCTCACGCTGGTGCAGCTGCTGGAGCGCCTCGGGACGTACTTCCCGGACAACGATGTGGTCACGCGGCTGGCCGATGGCACGATCCATCGGTACACCTACCGGGACTGCTACAACCGCTCGCACCAGCTTTCGAACGCCCTGCGGCGGCTTGGCGTGAAGGAGGGGGACCGGGTTGGCACGCTGGGCTGGAATACCTTCCGGCACATGGAGGCGTACCTCGCCATCCCGACGATGGGGGCGGTGCTCCACACGCTGAATCTGCGCCTGCACCCGCACGACCTCGCCTACATCGCGGACCACGCCGGCGACTCCGTGATCATCGCCGACCGCTCGCTGCTGCCGCTCCTGGAGCAATTCAAGGGCGAGGTGAAGAGCCTGCGGCACGTCATCGTCATGCCCGACGACGGCCCGACGCCTGAGGGCTACCTCGACTACGAGCAGCTCATCGCCGGCGAATCGACCGACTTCGCCTACCCGGACATCGACGAGCGCTCCGCCGCGGCGATGTGCTACACGTCCGGTACGACCGGGCACCCCAAGGGCGTCGTCTACGGCCACCGCTCGAGTGTGCTCCATAGCCTGACCGCGGCGCTGCCCGACGCGCTCGGCCTCTCGGAGCGGGACCGGGTGCTGCCCGTGGTGCCGATGTTCCACGCGAACGCCTGGTCGCTGCCGTACGGGGCGGCGCTCACCGGCGCGAGCATGATCTTCCCCGGGCCGGTGCTCCAGCCGCCGGTGCTGCTGGACCTCATGGCTGCCGAAAAGGTCACGATCGCGGCCGGCGTCCCCACCATCTGGAACGGCGTGCTCGCCCTGCTCGACCAGGACGCCTCGAAGTGGGACATCTCGGCGCTTCGCTACATGCTCGTCGGCGGGTCGGCCGCGCCGCCGGCGATGATCGAGGGCTTCAAGAAGCGCCACGGGCTCGACATGGTCCACGCCTGGGGCATGACCGAGATGAGCCCGATCGGGTCGCTGGCGCGGGTGAAGAACAAGGAGCTCGACGCGGGGCCGGAGGTCGCCCTCGGCCGGCGCGCCTCCCAGGGATACGCCGTGCCGTTCGTGGATACGCGCCACGTCGACGACGCCGGGACGGTGCTGCCGTGGGACGGCCAGACCATGGGCGAGCTCGAAGTGCGGGGCCCCTGGGTGGCGGCGACGTACTACAACAATGACGAGCAGGCCGACCGCTTCACGCCCGACGGCTGGTTCAAGACCGGCGACATCGTGACCATCGACAGCGAGGGCTACATCACGATCACGGACCGTTCGAAGGACGTGATCAAGTCCGGCGGCGAGTGGATCAGCACGGTGGCGCTGGAGAACGCGATCATGGCGCACCCGGCGATCATGGAGGCGGCGGTGTTCGCGGCGCGGCACCCGAAGTGGGACGAGCGCCCGCTCGCCGCGGTCGTCTTCAAGCCCGGCCAGGAGGCGACGAAGGACGAGCTCAACGCCTTCCTCGAGAAGGACTTCGCGAAGTTCTGGCTGCCGGACGACTACCTCGTCGTGCCGGAGATCCCGAAGACGTCGGTCGGGAAGTTCCAGAAGATCCGGCTGCGGGAGGAGTACGGGGAGTATTTGATGAAGGGGAATTGACGATTGTCGATTGCCGGTTTTCGATTGCTCTTCCCGGGAGTTCGCGTGTGACTGAGACGATTCATTTCGGGTGGTTCATCCCGACTTCGGGCGATACGACGGCGTTTGGCGTGCCCTCGGCGGCGATTGAGCCGGGGCTCGAGACGTTCGTGCGGATTGCGACGGCGGCGGAGCGGGCCGGGTTCGAATACGCGCTCGTGCCGGTGCAGACGCTGTGCTGGGAGGCGTGGATCACCTGCGCGATGGTCGTCGCGAAGACGGAGCGTATCAAGATGCTCGTCGCCGCGCGGCCGGGGTTCATCGCGCCGACGGTGATGGCGAAGATGATCACGACCTTCGACCAGCTCTCCGGCGGGCGGCTCTGCATCAACCTGATCGCGGGCGGTGACGCCGCGGAGATGGCCGCCGACGGCGACTTCCACACCCACGACGAGCGCTACGAGCTCATGGACGAGACCGTCGAGATCATGAAGCGTTGCTGGACCGAGCGGGCGCCGGTGGACTTCGAAGGCAAGCACTTCCGCATGGAGGGCGCCGACGTGCGCCCGAAGCCGTTCCAGCAGCCGCACCCGCCGTTCTACCTCGGTGGCATCTCGCGCGCGGCGCAGGAGGTCTGCGCCAAGCACGCCGACTGCTACCTGCTCTGGGGCGACACGCCGGAAAACATCGCCCCCCGGATTGCCGAGGCGCGCGCGCTGGCGGCGACATACGGCCGGGCGGACCAGCTCCGATTCGGCATGCGGCTCCAGGTCATCGTCCGCGAGACAGAGGCCGAGGCGTGGGCGTTCGCGGACCAGCTCATCGCGAACGCGACGGACTACCAGCGCAGCGTGGTCCGCGACATGTGGTCGCAGTCGGAGGCGAACACGCGGATGAAGGAGCTCGCGCAGGCACCGGACTTCCGACTGGCGCCGCACCTCTGGAGCGGCATCAGCAGCGTGCGGCCGGGCGCCGGCGTCGCGGTCGTCGGCAACCCGGAGCAGGTCGCGGCGACGCTCCAGCAGTTCGTGGACATCGGCTGCACGGAGTTCTGCCTCTCCGGCTACCCCCACGACGAGGAGGCGGAGCGGTTCGGGCGCCTGGTCATGCCCTACTTCGCGGACCGCCGCGCCCCGGTGCTGGCCGGCTGAACCCCCGTGGGGGTCTCATTGCCGGCCGGGGCCGAGTTCCAGGTCATCGCCCGGTCTATCCATGATGTCGGCGGTGAGCGAGGGAAGAAAGTCCAGCCCCACCGACTGTGCCCGGGCGCGCATCGCACGCAGCGCGTCGAGCCACTCAAGCCCGAGCGAAGGAGCAGGCAGGTCAGTCTCCGCGAACGCCGCCGCGCTCCGAACGATCCGGGCGTGCTCGTCGTGCCAGCCAGCTGGAGGCTCGAGCTCGTGTAGGGACGCCACCAGGTTCCGAACACCCTTTTCCACCACGGCCGCCTGGACCGGTACGCCGTCGGCTGGGGCCCGCGCTGCGGCGGCTTCGAGCGTTCGTTGAAGGGCTGCCAGGTAAGGGCCGACAGCCCCGGCTGGTTCGGTCACTTCGTCCCGCCCACGGCTCGGATCGCGGGGAGTATCGCGCTGTGGGCTGGGAATCACAATACGCGAGTCGCCTCAATCCCATTTGGGATTGATGGCGCCCGTGGCGCAACCGCGCGCGTCCGGTAGGATGCCGCGCACAGAGCACACGGAGGGGGACACCATGGCCGAGGGATTCATCGCAGAGGTCACGAACGGGAAGGTGCAGGGCACCTGCGACCCGCGCTTCGCACAGGTCGCGGACGAGTTCGTGAAGAACTTCCAGGAGCGGGGCGAGGTCGGCGCCTCGGTCACGATCATCCACGAGGGCGAGACGGTCGTGGACCTCTGGGGCGGCCAGGCCGACCCCGCCGCGGGCACGCCCTGGGAGCAGGACACCATCACCACCTGCTTTTCGTGCACGAAGGGCATGGTCGCGCTCTCCGCGCACGTGCTCGTGAGCCGCGGCGAGCTCGACGTCGAGGCGCCGGTCAGCACCTACTGGCCGGAGTTCGCGAAGAACGGTAAGGAGCACGCGACCGTCCGGATGATGATGGACCACTCGGTCGGCCTGCCGGCGCTGCGCCAGCCGCTCAAGGAGAACGGCTGCTGCGACTGGGACTACATGATCCACGCGCTCGAAGAGGAAGAGCCGTTCTGGAAGCCCGGCATCCGCAACGGCTACCACATGATCAACTTCGGGTGGACGGTCGGGGAGCTGGTCCGCCGGGTGAGCGGCAAGTCGCTCGGCGCGTTCTACCGCGACGAGATCGCCGGGCCCACAGGCGCGGAGTTCTGGATCGGCCTGCCGGAGGAGCTGGAGGCGAAGTACGCGCCGACCATCGCCTATGCGCGCGACGCCGGCGAGCCGCTGGGCGAGTTCGAGATGGCGCTGCTCTCTGACCCGCAGAGCATCCAGGCGCTTTCGCTGCTGAACAACGGCGGGTTCAACCCGAACAGCCGCGAGTGCCACGCGGCCGAGATCGGCGGCGGCGGCGGCGTGGGGAACGGCCGCGGCTTGGCCCGCGCCTACGCGCCCTTCGGGCACGGCGGCAGCTGGCAGGGCCGCCAGTTCGTCGACGAAACCACGCTCACGCGCATGGGCCAGGTCTCGATGGCGACGAACGAAGACGCGACGCTGCTCATCCCCAGCCGGTTCGCGCTCGGCTTCATGAAGTCGATCGACAACCGGCGGCGGCAGCGCGGCGGGACGGATAGCGCGGTGCTCTCGGCGGCGGCGTTCGGGCACGTGGGCGCGGGCGGGAGCATCGGCTTCGCGGACCCGGCGGCGCGCTTCAGCTTCGGCTACGCGATGAACCGGATGGGCAAGGGCATCCTCTTGAACGACCGCGGCCAGTCGCTGGTCGATGCCTGCTACCGGAGCCTCGGCTATAGCAGCAACGACGGCGGAGTGTGGGTTCAATAAGGGAACACGACGATAATGCGTTGCCCTACCATCTACCGTCGTGTCACGATACGGACGGTGTACCGGGGACAGGAGACAACGTGAGCTTTCCAGCGGGCCAGGATGACCTCTCGGCCGTCTGCCCCTACCTGGGGCTCGCCGATGATGCCGACTCTCACGCAACGTATCCGACGGAAGCGCATCGCTGCTACCGGCTGGATAACCCGACGCGCATAGCCACGGGGCACCAGGAGTCGTACTGCCTCGGCGCGAACCACGTGGCCTGCCCGGTGTACCGCGGCGAAGGCATCGGCGCGACTACGGCGCCCGCAGCGGGAGCTGCCGCGGCAGCAGCTTCGGCCCCGGAACGCCCGTCGCGCGGCGGCGGGCGCCCGCCGCGCGAGAGCTCCGGCCGCGCGGCGATGCCCGGCTCGCGCCCGCGCAACACCGACCCGGCGAACGGCGGCAAGTCCCCCGCGCTCGGCGGCAAGCGCCCGAGCGGCAGCCTCGGCCCGCGGCCGCGGCCCGGCGGCATCAGCATGCCCGTCGCGACGGTGGGGTTGTTCGTCCTCGCGATCGTGATCCTCGGCCTGGCGGTGTTGCTCAGCAACGCCATCGGCGGCGACGACGATGACGGCGAGCCGGCGGACGGCACCAGCACGGTCGATACCCGCACGGCGACGCCCGGCAATGGGACGCAGACGCAGCAGCCCGGCACGGCCACCCGCACCCTCACCCCCGGCGCGACGACGACGGGCACGCCCGGTGCCACGCAGACGCAGGCCGGCGCGGGCACGCATACCGTCGCCTCCGGCGATACCTGTGGCTCCATCGCCACTGCGGCGGGGATCACGCTCGACCAGTTCTACGACCTGAACCCGGACATCGACGCCGACTGCACGAACCTCGCGGTCGGGCAGGTGGTTCGGACCCGCTAGGCAGTCTCGAACTCGGCTTCGCTCACGCGCCCGGGGAGCGCGACATCCACGTGGTGTTCGCGCACCCAGCGCTGGCGCGCGGTCCAGTGCGTGGGGTAGGTGCCCCAGCTGTGGCGGCGTTCCTCCACCCACTTCCAGTCGGCCCAGCAGAGCAGCGCGAGGTCAAGATCGCGCCAGGCGAGGCGGCGGATCTCCTTCATGACGGGCGTGCGCTTCCGCTTGCGCTCTTCGAACTTGTCGGCGAGGAGGATGATCTTCGCCAGCAGCGGCATCTCGGCGAGGCCGGCGGTGTGGTCGCGCACGGCCGCGAGCACCTCTTCGTCGGCGATGCCGAAGCGTTCGCGCATGACGACGGCGGCGAGCGGCCCGTGGAGCATGATCGGGCTCGCGACATCGTCGGGGAGCAGCGGGAGCCCGGCTTCGCGGGCGAGGCGCAGGAGCTCCGCCTCCGGGTGCGCGCGAAAGAGGTCGTGGCCGGCGACGGCGAGCTCGGCGCGGTCCGGGTCGGCGTCCCAGCGGGCGGCGAGGTCGCGCGCTTCGGTGAGGACGCGCTCGATGTGGCGCTGCAAGCCCTCGGGCCGGGTGGCGAGCTCGTCGCGGACGGCGGCGATCTGCAGGCGGATGAGCGCGCCCACTAGCCTTCGGGCCCGAGCTGGCGCCCACCGACGAGGTGCAGGTGGAGGTGGTGGATGGTCATGCCCGCTGCATCGCCGACGTTGAACGCGAGCCGGTAGCCGGATTCGAAGACGCCTTCGAGGCGGGCGACATCGCGCGCGGTGGTGAAGAGCGCGGCGAGCAGCTCGGCGTGGCTCCACTCCAGCTCGCGGGCGTTGTCGATGTGCTGCCGCGGGATGACGAGGACGTGCACGGGCGCACGCGGATTGATGTCGCGGATGGCGAACACCTTCTCGTTCTGGAGGACGGGCTGGACCGGGATCTCGCCCCGGCTCATCTTGCAGAAGAGGCAGTCTGGCTGTGCCATGGGCGCATTGTACCGGGTGCCGCGCGGCGGGCACGGCGGGCCGCCCCGGGTGGTATGGTTTGGGCATGGAGATCGAGGTTTCGGGCGAAACGGCAGAGTGGCTCGCCGGGCTGGTCGCGTCGGGTCAGTTCACCTCGGCCGAAGAGGCTGTCGCGGCAGCGGTGCGCGGCCTTGTACCCATGCACGATGACCCGGCGCCGGAGCCGGCGCCCGACGTTGACGCGCCGGCCGCCCGCGCGACGCCCTCCGGGGCGAACGACGAGGTCGACCTGGACCACGAGCTCTTCGCGGCTGTCCGGGAGCGGCTCCGGGCCCGGGGCCCGCAGGTGTTCTGAACCGCGCGAGAGGCGCGCGAATGTCCATGGTAGGATGTGTCGATGGACGCCGCCCTGCACCCCGAAGATGAAGCCTTCCTCGCTGAGTACAGCCGCCGCCACGGAATGGGGTCGGTCGAGGAACCGTTGCGGATAGCGGTGCACCTCCTTCGTCTTATGGAGAGCGCGCAGATTGAGGCCCTCGACGACGGGGACGGCGCGATGCTGCGCGAAGTGGCCGCCAGCATTGACACGACCCCGGAGCGGAGGGTCGGCGGCCGCGAAATCGATGAGAGCTACTTCAACGAACTCCGCGCTCGCTTCCGGGATCGCGGCAACACCGCCGCCCGCCGCGCCCAGTAGCGGTGCAGCCGCTCCGGTTCGAGGATTACGCCCTCAACGATGCCGAAGACATCGCTGAGTGGTGCTTTAACGTCGGCGGCGAAGACCGCGCGACGGACTTCATCGAACGGCTGGAGGAAGCCGTCGCGCTCATCCGGCGGTATCCCGGTGCGGGCCACCGGCATCGCGACCTGCCGCCCGGCATGCTGATGTGGACGTTCCCGCCATGGAGCCTGGTCTTCGGTGTAGAAGCCGCGGGAATCGTTGTGTACCGCATCGTTGCCCGGGGCCGCGACCTCAGAAGTGTGCGCCTTGTGCGCTAGCCGCCCAGGGCCGCGCGCACGCGGCCGCGCTGCACTTTGCCGCTGGCGGTGCTGGGGAGGGATTCGGCGAAGGTGATGCGACGGGGGAGCTTGTAGCCCGCCATCCGCGGCCGGCACCACTGCGCCAGTTCGGTCGCGGAGAGCGGCGCGCGCGCCACCACGACCGCTGCGACCAGCTGGCCCCAGCGCTCGTCCGGCAGGCCCACGACGGCGACGTCCGCGACGGCGGGGTGCTGCTTTATGACGCCTTCGACCTCTGCCGGGTAGACGTTCTCGCCGCCACTGACGATCAGATCGTCGCGGCGGTCGAGCACCCAGAGGAACCCGTGTTCATCCAGGCGGCCGATGTCGCCGGTATGGAGCCAGCCGTCGCGGATGGCGGCCGCGGTGGCCTCCGGGCGGCCGAGGTAGCCGGACGTGACGGTCGGGCCGGCGACGAGGATCTCGCCCGCCTCGCCGGGCGGCGCGTCGATGCGGACGCGCGTGCCGAGCAGCGCCTTCCCCGCGGAGCCCACGTGTGCGAGCGCGTCGGCCGGCGCGAGCGTGGTGACCTGGCTCGTGGCCTCGGTCAGGCCGTAGGTCTGGAGCACCGGGAGGCCGCGGCCGAGCGCGCGCTCGAGGAGCTCCTTCGTGCACGGCCCGCCGCCGACGAGCACCCCGCGCACGCCTGCCGGGTAGGGCAGGTCGTCCGTGTCGAGCATGCGCTGGAGCATCGTCGGCACGACCGAGAGCAGAGTGGCGCCCCGTTCGCGGAGCTCGACGTTCACCGCCGCCTCATCGAACGCCTGGTGAAGCACGATCGTCGTACCGTAGATGACCGAGCGCGTCACCACCGAGAGCCCGCCGACGTGGAACAGCGGCAGGCACGCGACCCAGCGGTCGCCGGGGTCGACGCCCATGTTGAAGGCGGAGGCGGCGGCGCTGGCGAAGAAGTTCCCGAAGGTGAGCTGCGCCCCCTTCGGCGTGCCGGTCGTGCCGGAGGTGTAGATGACGGCGAGAGTGTCGTCGGGGGCGTGCTCGAACGTGAGTGCCCCGTGCCCCGTGCCCCGTGCAGGCGCCCTCACCCCTAACCCCTCTCCCGGAGGGAGAGGGGAACCTGCCTGGTCTGCGCTGGGTTCCTCGTGTCTCCCGTGCGCGCGAGAAGCGAGTTCGGCTTCGTCGAGGAGGAGCGGCGGGGGGAGTGCGGCGAGTTGCGCGAGCTCGCCCGCGCGCTCCGCCGTTGGGGGGTGGCAGAGGAGGAGCTGCGCGGCGCAATCGCGGAGTTGCCAGGCGGCTTCCTCCGCGGTGAGCCGGGCGTTGAGCGGAACGAGGACGCCGCCCGCGCGCGGCACCGCGTGCACCGCGACCACGAACTCGAGCGAGTTGAGCGCGAGCAGGGCCACGCGGTCGCCCGGCGCGACCCCGGCCGCGAGCAGCTCCTCGGCAAGCGCCGTCGCGCGGGCGTCGAGCTCCCGGTAGGACACGGTGCGGCCGTCGGGGGTGGCCACGGCGGGGTGCGAGGGGAGGACGTCCGCGCGCTGGGCGAGCCAGTCGAACACCGGCACGGTCACAGGAGCGCCTCCCGCCAGGGGCCCGTCGCGAAGTGGTCCAGCGCCTCGTGGTCGAGCTCGACGCCGAGCCCGGGCCCGTTCGGCACGATGACGTGACCTTCCGCGACGGCCGGGACACCCGTGACGATGTCGCCTTCGAGGTAGCGCAGGGTGTCGAGCCCGCAGGCGGGGCGAGGCTCCGGGATGAGCGCCGCGAGGTGCATCGCGAGGGCAGTGCCGATGCCAGTGTCGAACGTGGTCGTGACGATGCCGTCGCAGCCGGCCTTCGCCGCGGCCCGCAGCAGGCTGTGCGTCGCGGCGACGCCGAGGACGGCGGGCTTGAGCACCACCGCGCCGCCCGGCCGGACCAGCTCGGCCGCGTCCGGGCCGGCCATCGATTCATCCGCGGCGATGCGGACGCCGGTGGCCTCCTGGATGCGCGCCATCGCGGCTCCGTCGCCGGGCCCGGGCGGCACGGGCTGCTCGCAGAGATCGATCGCGGCGTGGGCGAACCAGCTCAGCCGCGCGATGGCCTGGCCTTCGTCCCAGGCGCCGTTCGCATCGAGCCGGAGCCGGATGTCCGGGCCGACGGCGGCACGCACGGCGGCCACGCGGGTGCGGTCGTCGAGCTGGTCGGCGCCCACCTTCAGCTTCAGCGTGCGAAAGCCTTCGTCCACGAGCGCGTGAGCGGCGGCCGCCACCTCGGGCGGCGGCCCGATCGGCAGCACGGCGTTCACCGGCACGATGCCGCTCCCGGGGCCGGGCGCTTCGGCGCCGCGCGAGAGGTAGCGCGCGAACATCCGCCGGGCATCGCGCGCGTGGAAGTCCAGGTACGCCGTCTCGATGGCGTTCGTCACCGAGGGCGCGGCAGGGGCCAGCTCCCTCAAAGGCACGCCGGCGACTTCGGCCAGCCAGCTCGTGAGCGCGCGTTCCGCATCCTCGAGCGTCTCGCCGGTGAAGGCGGTCAGCGGGCAGGCGTCACCGAGCCCCGCGACCCCATCGTCCCCTTCAATGACGACGACGAAGCCCTCGCGCGCTTCGAGCAGCCCATGGGCCGCGCGGAACTCCTGCCGGAAAGGGATGCGGAACGGCCGCCACGCGACCCGCCGGACTCGCGCCACGGCTCAGGGCCGCCAGGGGAACTTCTTCGTGTCGCCGAAGGCCGGTTCGCGCTTCTCGAGGAAGGCGTTCTTGCCCTCGCTCGCTTCGTCCGACATGTAGAAGAGCATGTTCGTGCTATGGGCGAGGTCGGTCAGGCCGGTCATACCGTCGAGCTCGGCGTTGAACGACTGCTTGAGCATGCGGATGGCGAGCGGGCTCTTCTTGAGGATCTCGCGCGCCCAGCGGATGCCCTCGTCTTCGAGCTGGTCCAGGGGAACGACCTTATTCACCAGGCCCATGGCGAACGCTTCCTGGGCGTTGTATTGCTGGCAGAGGTACCAGATCTCCCGGGCGCGCTTCTGACCCACGTTGCGGGCGAGCTGGATGGAGCCGAAGCCGCCGTCGAAGCTGCCGACCTTCGGGCCGGTCTGGCCGAAGCGGGCGTTCTCGGCGGCGATGGTGAGGTCGCAGACGACGTGCAGGACGTGCCCGCCGCCGATCGCGTAGCCCGCCACGAGCGCGATAACCGGCTTCGGCGTCGCGCGGATGAGCTTGTGCAGCTCGGTGACGTGGAAGCGGGGCGTCTCGCCTTCGCCGACGTAGCCGCCGTGGCCGCGGACGCGCTGGTCGCCGCCCGAGCAGAAGGCGCGGCCGCCTTCGCCGGTGAACAGGATGACGCCGATGCGCGGGTCCTCGCGGGCGTCGGTGAACGCCTTGAGCAGCTCGACGATGGTCGTCGGGCGGAAGGCGTTGTGCACCTCCGGCCGGTTGAAGCTGATGCGCGCGATGCCGTCCGTCTTGGCGTAGCGGATGTCCTGGAATTCGCCGGCGGGCTGCCAGTTCACGGGCATGGTGCGTGCTCCTTCGTCAGTGGGGGAGGTGTGTTAGGAAGTCTGTCACGAGCGCTGCTACGGTCTCGGGCTGCTCGGTCTGGGCGGCGTGGCCGGCGCCGGGGACCGGCGCGAAGCGCGCATCGGGCATCGCCTCCGCGAGGTCGCGGCCGATCTGGGTGAACTTCGCATCGAGCTCGCCGGCGAGCGCCAGCGCGGGCATGCCGAGCTCGTGGAGCCGGTGCTGGAGCGGCTCCTGGGCGCCGGTGCCCATGCCGCGCAGGCTGTTCACCAGGCCCACGGCGCGGTTGCGAAGGCGGCCCGCGCGGATGGCGGCCTTCTGCTCCGCCGGGAGCGCGCGCACGGTCGCGAACAACGGCAGCGCCTCCCAGTAGTCGACGAACGCGGGCACGCCGTCGCGCTCGATGCGGTCCGCGAGGGCGTTGTCGGCGCTGCGGCGGGCGAGCCGCTCCTCGGTGCAGTCCAGCCCCGCGGAGGCGCCGATGAGCACGAGTGCGGCCACGGCACCCGGGTGGGCGGCGGCGACGTGCAGCGCGGTGCGCCCGCCCATCGAGTATCCCAGCCAGGCCGCGCGCTCGATGCCGAGCTGGCGCACCGCGGCGACGAGGTCGTCGACCACGATGGGCATCTCGTACCGCTCGAGGTCCGCCGGCGCGTCGGATTCGCCGTGGCCCACGATGTCGATGGCGACGGTGCGGAACCGGGCCGCGAGCAGCTCCCCGAAACGGCCCCACGAGCGCGCCGAGCCGGTGAAGCCGTGGAGCAGCACGAGCGGCGGGCCATCGCCGGACACCTCGACGTTGAGGGCGAAGTTGCCGGGCAGCTCGACGCGGGTCATCGGGCGGCCAGCGCCTCGCCGCGCGCCGCCGCCGACGCGTGCGCCCAGGCCTGCTGGTGCATCGCCACGTTTGCCAGTCGGTCGGTGCGCAGTTCGATGACGTTGAGCCCCCGCCCGGGCAGGGCAGCTGCGAATTCGGCCCAATCGCGGGCGAGCGTGTAGCGCCCACCGTACAGGGCGACCGCGTGGGCGAAGTCAAGGTCGGGCGGCGTGCCGAACCACTCCTCGAAGAAGGCCTCGTGTGCGGCCTGCGGGAGGAAGTTGAAGATGCCGCCGCCGTTGTTGTTCACGAGCACGATGGTCAGGTCCAGGTTGTGACGCTTCGCCGCCCAGAGGCCGTTCATGTCGTGGTAGAAGCTCACGTCGCCGATGACGAGCACGACCGGGCCATCGGCGACCGCGGCCGCGCCGAGCGCGCTCGAAACGACGCCGTCGATGCCGTTCGCGCCACGGTTCGAGACCAGGTGCAGCGGTTTGGCGTCGGACTGGATGAACGAATCGAGGTCGCGCACAGGCATGGAGTTGCCGGCGACAATGGTCGCACCGGCCGGCAGCGCCGCCTGGAGCTCGGTGAACACGCGGCCTTCGAACGGCGCGGCGAACGAGCTGGCGGCATCCAGCATCGCCCGCGCGGCGCGGCTGTCGGCGCTGGTCCAGGCCTGGACCCACGTGCTATCGATGAGGCACTCCGTGATGGCGTCGTCGAGTGCAGCCCCGAAGAGCCCGGCGTCGCCTTCGACCATGTGCGTGGCGGCTGCAAGGAAGTCGCGGAAGCCGCCGGGGCGGTCGATGAGGACCTGGGGCGTGCCGCGCAGCCCGGCGAGCCAGAGGTTCAGCGCCTTCGAGGTCGGCGCGGCGCCGAAGCGGAGCACCAGGTCCGGCGCGTCCAGGCCGGGCGGCAGGTCGCGCAGCAGTGCATCGTAGGCGACGCAGACGCGCGAGCGGTCGTGCGCGCCCGTGCGCAGCCCGGAGAGCGGGTCCGCGAGGATTGGCGCATCGAGGGCGGCGGCGAGCGCGGCGATCTCGCGCGCCGGCAGGCCGCCCGTCTCGGGGCCGGCGACGATGAGCGGACGGCGGGCCGCTGCGACGAGCGCAGCGACGCGGGCCACGTCTTCGGCGGCGGGTGGCAGGACCAGGGGTGCGAAGGCCGCGAGCTCGCCGGTGTCGTACGGGTCGCCGGGGTGCTCCCCGGGGGCCGCGACAAGCGGCTCTTCGAACGGCAGGTTGAGATGCACCGGGCCGGGTAGCGCGCCCAGCGCCGCACGGACCGCGCGCTCCGCGTACTGCGCGAACCGGACCTCGTCGGCGGGGGTGCCCGCGGGCAGGGGCAGGTCGGCCGCCCAGCGGACCGACGTGCCGAAGAGCTTCACCTGGTCGATGGCCTGCGGGGCGCCGGCATCGCGCAGCCGGGGCGGCCGGTCGGTCGTGCAGACGACCAGGGGAATGCGGCTGAGGTGGGCTTCGACCACGGCCGGGAGGTAGTTCGCTGCCGCGGTGCCGGAGGTGCAGACCAGCGCCACCGGCCGGCCCGTCGCCCGCGCCATGCCGAGCGCGAAGAACGCGGCCGAGCGCTCGTCGAGGTGGAGCCAGGGGCGGATGGCGCGCTGCTCGGCGAACGCGACGGTGAGCGGCGTCGAGCGCGAACCCGGCGTGATGCAGGCATGCCCGACGCCGGCGCGGGCGAGGCCGCGGACGAACGCGCGGGAGGCAGCGGTGTTGGCGGCGGCTATGTCCATTGCGGGGCGCCCAGCGCCTCCGCGAGGGGGCGGAGCTTCAGGTTCGTCTCGGCGAGCTCCCGTTCCGGCTGCGAGGCGGCGACGATGCCCGCGCCGGCGAACAGCGTCGCGCAGTCGCCGGTGACGCGCGCAGCACGCAGCGCGACCGCGAACTCGCCGTTGCCGGCGGCATCGAACCAGCCGACCGGGGCGGCGTACCAGCCACGGTCCATGGCTTCGAGCGCGCGGATGGCGGCGACGCCCTGCTCGCGGGGCCAGCCGCCCACGGCCGGCGTCGGGTGCATGCGCTCGACGAGGTCGAGCACGGTGACGCCCTCGCGGACACGCCCGGTGACCGGGGTGTACAGGTGCTGCAGGTTCGGGAGGCGCATGAGGCGCGGTTCGCAGGGCGCTACGACCGACTCGCAGACGGGTTCGAGCGCCGCGCGCACCGCTTCGACGACGACCGCGTGCTCGGCGCGCTCCTTCGGGTCGGCAAGGAGCTCCTCGCCGAGGCGCCGGTCCTCCTCTTCGGTGCTGCCGCGGCGGCGGGTGGCGGCGAGGCTCGCCGCGCGGACGGCGCCGCCTTCGAGCGCGACCAGCCGCTCGGGGCTCGCGCCGATCCAGTCGCCCCCGGCGGTCGCGAACCGGAAGGTGAAGCAGTTGGGGTAGCGCTCGGCAAGCTCACCGAGGACCTGTTCGATCGAGCGGCGCACCGGGAGCGTGATCTGCCGTGCGAGGACCGTCTTTTCGAAGGTGCCCCCGCGGATGCGCTCAACGGCGCACCAGACCGCGGACTGCCAGGCCGCATCGTCGAGCCCGTGGCCCGCGGCAGAGCGAGTGGTCGGCGCCGGGCGGGCGGGCGTGTCGAGCGAGGGGAGGATGTCGTCTTCGCCGCCGACCGCGAAGGCGATGCCCTGCCATTCGCTGCCACTGCGCGAGAGCAGCACGCGCGGGACGACAACCTGCCAGCCGCCGAAGCCCTCCCATGCGGGGTGGCGCAGCACGTTGCAGGGGTCGAATTCGAAGGCGGCGAACGCCCGGACGAGCTGACGGTCGGCCTCGGCGAGGCCCGCGAAAAGCGGCAGGACGGCGGCGCGGGCATCGGCCAGGCGCGCGCCGCGGGGACCGCGCAGCCGGGTCGCTTCGCCCAGCGCGAAGTGCGCCTCGCCGACCGCGGGGTGCTCCCAGGAGACGGTTGCTTCGCGCCGCAGGGCGGCGATGTCGGCAACGAGGGACGCGACGAGCTCCCGGTCGAGCGGCACGACGGCCAGCTGGCCGGCCCGGGTGGCCGCGGCGCGCTCCGCCAGCACTGCGGCGAGCGTGCGCGAGCTGGTGCCCGGGGAGGTGGCGAGCACGGACGTCATGGGCGGTCGCCTCCCGCACGCCGGCACGCCACGAATTCTTCGAGGAAGAGGACACCGCGGTGTGAGAGGGTGATCTGGCCCGGCGAACCGGACGGCGTCCGGCGGGGGCGTTGCTGGACAGGAGTGGGGATGAGCATCGCGCACGGTCAAGGTAGCGCGCCGCGGGCTTACAGGCGTGTGCGGGGGCTCACCTGTTGCGCCGCTCGGTTGCCGATTGCTCGCGGGGATCAGGCGAAGAGCTCGGCGAGGACGATGCGCACGCCGGGGAGGGCGATGGGCTCGATCGTGTCGCCGCGAGCGTGGGTCGACGCCGAGTACGTGCCGTCCGGCTGACGGCGGTGCACCACGACCGTGTGCTCGTACGGGTCGACGAGCCAGATCTCGGCGTCGCCGCGCTCCTGGTAGCCCGCGACCTTGTCGCGAGCGTCGTAGTCGCCGGTCGACGGGGACCAGACCTCGACCACGAGGGGCACGGGGTCGACGTAGGCATCGAGTGCCTTCGGGTCGTTGCGGTGCTCGATGCGCAGGGACGGCGAAACGACGGCGATGTCGGGCACGTAGTAGCTGCCGCCCGGCAGTCGGAGCCGCGCGTGGTTCTGCACAATCCTGAACCGCGCGCGCGGCAGCACGGAAATCAGCATGGAGCCGAGATGCTCGATCACATCCCCATGGGCGTAGGTCATCGGCGGTTTCTCCCGCAGCCGGCCGCAGACGAGCTCCCAGGTGGTGTCGCCGTCTTCGAGGGATAGCTGGCGGAAGGTTGCTTCGCTCACCGGCATGGCCCAATTGTCGATTGCGGATTGCCGATTGTCGATGGCTTTTGCCGACATGCAGTGCGTCGATTGGGAATACCGACACGACGGTCATCCTGATCGGGATTAGTTACCCCTCCTCTTCCCTTATCCTTACCCTTGGGGTCGCCAATTCAACGGTTTTGTCCCACTCTCGGTATGGCGTACTGGCGGGTATGCGCCGATCTTGCTGACGATGACGCGATTCTTCCACCACTGGCGCAGGGTCCCTCTTGCCGCGCGCATCCTGATGCTGGCGGCGATCGTGACTGCGGGACTCACCGTAGCAGCGGCCGCGCGTGAGCCCGAGGCTGTCCCTGTGCAGGCCCAGCCGGAAGACACGGCGACCGGCGCCGCGACGGGCACGAGCACCAGCACGGAAGCGCCCACCAGCTCCGTCGCGCGCGGCGGTGGCGAGCCGATCGTCGAAGCCCACGTCCACGATGAAGAGAGCACCGAAGGCGCCATCCCCGTGCCCTCGGTCGAACCCGCGCCGCCCGAGCACGAGTCCCGCTTCCAGGACGGCGGCCGGTTTTCGATGCCGCTCAACGCCTGGACGGCGGTGACCGACCGCTACG
Organism: Dehalococcoidia bacterium; assembly: GCA_020850615.1. Classification (GTDB taxonomy): domain Bacteria; phylum Chloroflexota; class Dehalococcoidia; order Tepidiformales; family Tepidiformaceae; genus JADZEI01. The sequence goes on from JADZEI010000021.1 coordinate 216,277, forward strand.
GCGCGCCCCGCGGCCCCGGGTACATCCACGGCGGCATCGACCTCGCACTCGACGACTACCCGAGCTCGCCGGTCTACTCCGCCTGTACCGGGACCGTCTCCACGGCCGACTTCTCGAGCACCTACGGCTACCACGTCGTCGTGAACTGCGGCGAGGGCTGGACCACGCTCTACGCGCACTTCAGTGAGATCCTCGCCGCGCCGGGGCAGGCCGTGACCGGCGAGACCATCCTCGGCGTCTCCGGTTCGACCGGCTACTCGACCGGCGAGCACCTGCACTTCGAGATCATGTGGCAGGGAGCCCGCGTGAACCCCGAGAACTACCTCGACTTCCACATCCCGCCGGGCACGCCGCTTTCGAACAGCCCGCTCTACATCCCCGGCCGCTCCGCGAGCGGGAGTAGCGGCACCACCGGCGTGACGCCGGGCACGACCACCGGCACCGCCGAGCCGACGCCCGAACCCGAGGCCACGGCCACGCCGACGAAGGTCCCGCCGACCGCTACGCCCACGGCCACGAGCACCCCCACGGCCACGCCGACCTTCACGCCGACGCCGACGCCCATGCCGCCGACACCGACGCGCACGCCGACGCCGCGGCCGGTCATCCGGTAGCTCAGGCCGGGCGGGTCGCCTCGAGCTTTTCCAGGCGGTCCTTCAGCTTCGTGTTCTCCTGGCGCAGCTTCTCGAGGTCGTCGCGCAGCGCTTTCACCTCGTCGTCCGTCTTCGCGCCCTTGCGCAGGGCGATTGCCGCCTCGCGCGCGGTCCGCACACCGCGGCCGTCGAGCTCCCGCGCAGCCATGGCGTCGAGCGCGCCCGCGTAGGTGGCATCGTCCACCGCCTTGAGCGCGTTCGCGGCGGCGATGCGCACGCGGAAATCCGGGTCGTGCGTGAGCTGCACGAAGCGGTCGCAGAGGTCCGGCTTGCGCTGGTCGAACCGCTTCGCGAACTTGCCCAGCGCCGCGACCGCGGTCGTCCGGGCCTGGAACGGCTCGCCGTAGCCGGCCGCGCGCAGCACCGGCGCGATGCCGCGCTCGTCGCGCAGCTCGACCAGCCCATCGATGCACCCCACCCGCACGACCTGCCGGAACGACGGCCGGTCGAAGTTCGCGACGATGGCGTCGAACGAACCGGGCAGGCGGAGCTTGCCGATGCTGCGGTTCGCCTCGGATTCGACGAACCAGGACTGGTCGCGGCGGGAGAACGGGACGAGCGCGGTCAGCACCAGCTCGTCGCCTTCGAACGCACCGAGGGCGGCGACCACCGCGCGGCGCGCCTTCGGGTGCCGCACCGCGAGCGAGCGGAGGAGCGCATCGCGGGCGGCCTGGCCCTGGATCTCGCCGAGCGCCTTCGCGGCGGCCGCCTGCACGCCCCAGAAGCGGTCCTTCATGACGGCGGTTTCGAGCGCGTCGACGGCCTCGGGGCCGCCCTTCTTGCCCAGCGATTTCGCCGCGAGGATGCGGCCGGTCACGTCGTCGTCGTCGCGGAGCTGCAGCCGCAGTTCCCCGGGCGACTTCTCGAACTCCAGCTCCTTCAGCACCCAGTGATACGGGTCGAAGCGGCAGAGGTCCGGCTTCGCCGCCAGTGGGAAGACGAACGTGTGCTCCTTTTCGGTGACTTCGACCCGGAACGCCTGCGGCTTGCCCCGCCCGGTGCGGAAGTCGATCGTGACCGGGACGCGAAAGACCGCGACATCCTTGCCGGTGTCCTGGGACTGCTTCACGGAGACGCTCGCGAGCTTCGCATCGTCGTCCCAGGACCAGCTCACCTTGAACTCGGGGTGACCCGGCCGGTAGACCCACTGGTCGAAGAACCACTCGAGGTTGCGACCCGTCTCGGCTTCGATCGCGTCGACGAGGTCCTGCGTGACGACGTTGCGGTCCTGGTGTTCGCGCACGTAGCGCTGCACCGAACGGAAGAACCCGTCGTCGCCGAGCACGCCGCGCAGCGTGTGGAGCACCATCGCGCCCTTCTCGTAGAGGTGGCGGTCGAAGATGTCGATCGGTTCGTGGTATACGTTGTTCACGATCGAGCGGCGGTAGCGCTCGCCGAGGTAGTCGTCGACCGTCTCGAGCACGTACTGGCTCATCTCGTCGGCGCCGAGCTTGTGCTCATACCAGAGCACCTCGAAGTAGGTCGCGAAGCTCTCGTTGAGCCACCCGTGCGACCAGTCGCGGCAGGTGAGCAGGTCGCCGAACCACATGTGGGCGAGCTCGTGGCTGACGAGCGGGTCGCTCGTGAAGTCCCGCGCCGCCTTCGCGTCCATGAGGATGTTCTCCGTCATGGAGGTGGCGCTCGTGTTCTCCATGCCGCCGAAGACGAAGTCCCGCACCACGACCTGGCTGTACTTGGCCCAGGGGAACGCGGTCCCGGTGATTCGCTCGAACTCGGCGATCATCTCGGGCGTGTTGGCGAAGGTGCGCTCGCCAGCTTCGACGTCCTTCGGCTCGACGAAGTAGTCGATGGTCAGTCCGTCGCGGCTGGCGTCGATCCGGCTGAACTCGCCCGCCGCGAGGGTGAGCAGGTAGGTCGCGTGGGGGCGCTCCTGCTTCCAGTGGAACGTCTTCGTGCCGTCCGGGTTCGCCGTTTCCTCGACCAGGGTGCCGTTCGAAAGCGCGAACCAGCTGCCGGGCACGACGACGCGGAGCTCGCTCGTCTGCTTCTGGTTCGGGTAGTCATAGCAGGGGATCCAGTAGCGCGTGTCCTCGTCCTGGCACTGCGACCAGACCTGGACGGGCTTGTCCGGGTAGCCGTCGTCGGGCGCGATGAAGTAGAGCCCGAGCCGGGGCTTCGCCTCGTAGGTGATGGCGACGTCGACCGGCTCGCCCTTCGCGCGCCCGCTCCCGAGATCGACCCGCACGCGGCGGCCGTCGTTGTCGAACGGCACCGGGCTCCCGCCGGCGGTGACCGCGGAGATGCGCATGTCGACAGCGTCGAAGTCGACGAAGCGCGTGCCATCGTTCATAGGCGCGACGGTGTGGGTGGCGGTGCCGCGGACCGTCTTCGCCGGGATGTCGAGCTGCAGGTCGAGCGCGATGTGCCGGACATCGACCGCGCGATCGCGTGGCCACTTCGGCTGGTCGCCGGGGAGGGCGTGGTCGGGGGTGCGCTGGCCGAATCCGCGTGAGGAGGAACCGCTCCAGGAAGGCATCGGAGGTACGCCTCGGGGGAATAAGTTGCGGGACATACTACCGTACGGGCGGTAAGCGACTATTCGGGTCACGGGTCGAGAGCGGAAGGTCGAACGTCGAAGGCCGGGGGCCGCGGCAACCCACTTTCCACCTTTACGCCTACCGCGCGGTAACTTACGTCGCCTTCGCGGCGTTGTTCCTCGCAGACGGCCCGCACCGCCGTGCCCCCACCGAGGAGTCCCCCCGTTGAACATCTACCACCGCTGGTACTGCCGCTCCGGGCGCTGGAGGCGGCGCCTGCAGGAGACGATCCTGCCCGGGCTCCTCCGCGACGTTGACCTCGGTGACCACGTCCTCGAAATCGGGCCCGGGCCCGGCGCGGCGACCGAGTGGCTCTGCGAACGCACCGCGCACGTCACCTCCGTCGAGATCGACCGTCGCCTGGCGGCGCGACTGAAGCAGCGGATGGACGGCTCGAACGTCACCGTCGTCGAAGCAGACGCGACGGCCATGCCCCTGCCCGACGGCGTGTTCTCCAGCGCGCTGTCGTTCACGATGCTCCACCACGTGCCCTACGAGCGGCAGGATGCGCTGCTCGCGGAGGCGTTCCGCGTGCTGCGGCCGGGCGGCATGTTCGTCGGCATGGACAGCACGCCGAGCTTCTCCTGGAACGTCGCCCACGTCTTCGACGACCGCAACCCGGTCGACCCGGGCACCTTCGCCGAGCGGCTCGCCAGCGCCGGCTTCCGCGATCCGAAGGTACGGGTCGCGGACAACGGTGGGTTCGCCTTCCGCGCGAAGAAGCCGATCGAGTGTCCAGCGAGGCGTAGAACTGAAGGCGTAAAGGCGTAGAGGCGTAAAGGCGTAGAGTGGCGTCCGCCGCGTTCCGGCGACATCGACCCGCTGACAGCGAACACGTCACGAACTCGAGCCCTGCACCGAGGCGTCCGCTGGCTCGCCAGCCTGACACCGCCGCCCCATCGCGGCGGACGCCCCACTCTACGCCTCTACGCCTTCACGCCTACGCCTACCGAAACAGGTCGCGTTCGCTTTCGCGGAGGACGGTGCGCATGGTGGCCGTGTCGTCGCGCTCCCACTGGTGGCCGCGGATGACGGCGACGGGGACCCGGCTGAGGTTGCCCTTCACCAGCTCGGCGGCGCCCGCCAGCTCGTCCGCGGTGCAGATCGCCTGCACGCGGAACTCGTGGCCGTGCGGGTCCACCTGGCCGATGTAGCTGTAGATCGGCTGGAAGCCGGCAATGCCGATGGCAATGTCGGTTTGGCCCTCCCGCCAGGGCCGCCCGAATGTATCGGACACGATGACGGCGACGTCGAGACCGGCTGCGGCGAAGCCCTCGCGCAGGCGGCGGGCGCTGCCATCGGGGTCGAGCGGGAGCAACACCGCGAGGCCGTGGCCGCCCGAGCTCGACTGGTCGACGCCGCTGTTCGCACAGACGAACCCGTGGTGCGTCTCCGTGATCAGCACCGGGCCTACCTGGCGCACTACCCGCTTCGCCTCCCGCAGGACGAGCTCGATGACGGCGGGCTCCTTCTCCCACTTCTCCGCCCACTGGCGCGCGTACGGCGAGATCTCGACATCGTCGAGCTGGACGATGCGCCCTTCCGCCTTCGAGACGATCTTCGAGGTCACGACAACCACGTCGCCGCTTGCAAGCCGGTCGCCGGCGGCCGCCGCGGCGCCCGCGATGAGCTTGGCGAGGTCCGCACCGGGCGTGATCTCGGGCAGCCCCGGGACACCGAAGATGCTGATGCCCGGCATCAGCGGCCCGCCAGGCGCGCTTCGGCGCTGTCGAGGAAGGCGAGCACGGCCTCGGCGGAGCGCGCGGGCGTGTGCTGCCAGAAGTTGTGGCTGGCGCCTTCGAGCCAGGCCAGCTGCGCGCGCGGGACCGCCGCGGCGAGCGTGCGCGCGTTCTCCGGCGGGACGAGCCGGTCGGCCGTGCCGTGGAGGACCAGCACCGGCCAGTCGTGCTCGTGGAGCGACGGGTTCGGGTCCGGCGCGGCGCCCGCGGCTTCGTACTGGAACTGGATGGTGCGCGCCGGCGTGGGGTCGCGCATGGTCTCTTCGAACTCGGCGACGAGCACCCCGTCGTTCGCGGCCGCCCACTCGCCGGGGTGGATGATCGGCCAGGTCGCGCGGGCGGAGTCGAGCAGCGGCTTCGTGCGGTCCCAGAAGAGCGCGGTCTGCAGGTCCTCCGGCGTCGCGGCCGTGCCGTTCGGCGGGCAGAGCAGGCTCAGGGAGCGGAGCTGCGCCCCGCCGTGTTCGCGCACGTACTGCCGGGCGATGACGGTGCCGAGCGAGCAGCCGAGCAGGTGGAACGACGCCAACCCGAGGTCATCGACGACCGCACGGACATCCGCGGTCATGTCGGACATCGCCCAGCCCGTCTCCGGCTTGTCGCTGAAGCCGGTGCCGCGGTTGTCGAGCATCACGAGGCAGTAGCGTTTCGCGAGGAGCTCGGGGAACTCGCTCCACCAGCGGCGGCTGTTCCCGCCGATGCCGTAGAGCATGACGACGGGCGGGCCATCGCCCAGGGTGTCGTACCAGATGGTGCAACCGTTGGTGCTCGTCACCGTGGGCATGGCGCGTCCTCCCGGCTAGATGCCGACGACCTTGATGCTCGTCTGCGTCTTGTGCTTGCGGTTCAGGTTAATCAGCAGCGAGGTGATCATCTCGACGTAGCGGCTCTGGGAAGCGCCGCCTGCATCGACGCCGCGCACGCCGTCGATCTGGTTCGCGAGGTCGATCACGACCTGCTTTGCCTCCGCGTCCTTGCCGCAGACGAGGACGTCGCACTCGATCGGGTGGTCGAGCTCCATGAGCTTCTCAGCGCTCATGTTCTGGAAGGCGGAGACGCAGCGGGCGTTGGGGAGCTGCTCCATCGCTTCCTGGAGGGCGCTCTTGCCGGGCACGTTGAGGGCGACGGCGCCGATGCCCTGCTGGAATTCGAGCGGGGCAACCACGTTGCAAACGATCTTGCCATCGAGCGCAGCCCCAAGCGCTTCGAGCGTGGGCTGCTGGCCGCTATAAGGGAAGGTGAGGAAGACGACATCGGCGTCGCCGACGACCTCGGCGTTGTCGCCGCCGGAGACGGTGGCCGCCGGGACGGCTTCGCGGACCTTGGCGGCGCCTTCTTCGCCGCGCTCATGGGAGCGCGAACCGATCGCGACTTCGTGGCCGGCATGGGCAAAGCGCATGGCGAGTCCGAGACCTTCGGGGCCGGTGCCGCCGACGAACGCAAGCTTCATGGAAATGAGGATCCTTTCAAACACGGCGCGGCGCCCCGGAGGGCGCTCATGGCGATTCTAGGGGTGGGCCGCGGTGCCGGGTAGTGAACCTGCCGAGCGACGGCCGCGCAGTATGCGGCCACACTGCGCCCGAGGGCAGCCACTGGCGAAACTACCGGTACGGAACGCGGCGCGAGCTGTATAGGCTCACTTACCAACTTTCAGCCAAGGGGGCCGAAATCGTCTGCTATACTCGGACGATAGGCGCCGCGCCCCGGCGGCTCTTGGAGTGTCCCCATTGTATTCACGATGGCTTCGTAACAGCTTCATCTACCTCCTGATCCTCGTTGCGGTGATCGCGATCGTCTTCGCGTTTTTCTCCAGCGGCGACGACAACCAGAACGTGCCACTCGGCGAAGTGCTCACGCAGGCGAAGGCCGGCAACGTCGAAGAGATCCAGATCGACGGCCGCAACCTGAAGGTCACCCTCACCGAGCTCGACAGCAGCGGCGAGAAGCAGGTGGTGGATTCGCGCATCGGCCCGAACAGCGACCTCGAGACGCTGCTCACCGAGGCCGGCATCGCCCTCAGCCGCGATGGCGCCGAAGCCGGCCAGCCAGCCGTGAACCTCGAATACAAGGAAAGCGGCGGGTTTGGCCCGTGGCTCGGCCTGCTCCTGAACCTCCTGCCGTTCCTTCTGTTCGGCCTCTTCCTGCTGCTCATTATGCGCCAGGCGCAGGGTTCGAATTCCCAGGCGATGAGCTTCGGCAAGAGCCGTGCGCGCCTGTTCACGGGCAGCAAGGTCACCGTCACGTTCGCCGATGTCGCGGGCGTCGACGAGGCGAAGGAAGAGCTGGCCGAGGTCGTCGAGTTCCTCAAGTACCCCGAAAAGTTCGCCGCGCTCGGCGCGCGCATCCCCAAGGGCGTGCTCCTGGTGGGCCCTCCCGGCACCGGTAAGACGCTCCTCTCCCGCGCGGTCGCGGGCGAAGCGGGCGTGCCGTTCTTCAGCATCTCCGGCTCCGAATTCGTCGAAATGTTCGTCGGCGTCGGCGCCAGCCGCGTGCGCGACCTGTTCGACCAGGCCAAGAAGAACGCCCCCTGCATCGTGTTCGTCGACGAAATCGACGCGGTCGGCCGCCAGCGCGGCGCGGGCCTCGGCGGCAGCCACGACGAGCGCGAGCAGACCCTGAACCAGATCCTCGTCGAGATGGACGGCTTCGATACGGGCACGAACGTGATCGTGATCGCCGCCACGAACCGCCCCGACATCCTCGACCCCGCGCTCCTGCGCCCGGGCCGCTTCGACCGCAAGGTCATCCTCGACGCGCCGGACGTGAAGGGCCGCGAGGCGATCCTCGCCGTGCACACCAAGGGCAAGCCGATCGGCGAAGACGTGCGCGTGCCCACGCTGGCGAAGTCGACCCCCGGCTTCAGCGGCGCGGACCTGGCGAACCTGGTGAACGAGGCCGCGATCCTCGCCGCCCGGCGCAACAAGAAGGTCATCAGCATGACCGAGTTCGAAGAGGCCGTGGACCGCGTGATCGCGGGCCCCGAGCGCAAGAGCCGCGTCATGACCCCGCACGAAAAGAAGCTGACGGCGTACCACGAAGGCGGCCACACGGTGGTGGCGCACTTCATGGAGCACCACGACCCGCCACACAAGGTGACGATCGTCTCCCGCGGCATGGCCGGCGGCTACACCCGCTTCCTCCCGGACGAGGAATCGCACTACCGCACCCGCAGCATGTTCCGGGACCAGCTCTGCACGGCCCTCGGCGGACACGCGGCCGAAGAGCTCATCTTCGGCGAAGCCTCGACCGGCCCCTCGAACGACATCGAGCAGGTCACCCGCATCGCCCGCGCGATGGTCACCCGCTGGGGCATGAGCGAGCGCCTCGGGCCGCGGACGTTCGGCAAGACCGAGGAGATGGTCTTCCTCGGCCGCGAAATCGCCGAGACGCGGAACTACAGCGAGAAGATCGCCGAAGAGATCGACGACGAAGTGCGCCGGCTCATCGAAGAGGCGCAGGAACGCGCGCGGCACATCCTCCGCGAGCACCGCGCAGTCCTGGACAAGCTGGCGACGGCTCTGCTCGACGTGGAAACGCTCGAAGGCGACCGGCTGGCGAAGCTCCTGAACAGCGACCCGAACGACCCGTGGCGGCCCGAGGACTACGAGGACAGCCGCCCGGACGTGTCGCAGAAGCCGCCGACGGAGGAAGCTCCGCGCCGGCCGGCGTTCGAACCGAAGCCCGCGCCGGGCCTCGCCTGGGAAGGCGGCAGCCAGGCCCGGATGGATGGGGGCGGCAGCGGCGGCGCCTGAGCCCTGGACTCTCGCAATTCGTTGACCGTAGGGGACAGTCCTTCCTAGACTGGAAGACTGTCCCCAACGGGTTTCTTGGAGTTTCGGAATGGAAGCGATTGTACGCGCCGACGGGCGTCAGATGCGCCTGATCGAGGGCCAGGAATTCGAGGTGGGCCGCCTCGCCGGCGAAGTCGGCGACACGGTGACCTTCGATGTCCTGATGGTGCTGGACGGCGCCGATGTAGTAGTGGGCAGCCCCGTGGTGGCGGGCGCGCAGGTGACCGCGCGCATCGCGCAGCACGGCCGGGCGCCCAAGATCCGGTTCATGAAGTACAAGAACAAGGTGCGGTACCGCCGCACGTTCGGTCATCGGCAGTCGGTCAGCCGCCTGGTGGTGGAATCGATCACGAAAGCGTAGGCGCTGGTATACCGCCGCGATGGCGGAGCCCGCTACACTGGACGAACAGGCACGGTGCGCCGGGCCAGGAACCTCGCCGGCAGGGAGCCGGTCCCAGGAGAGCCAGCTATGGCACACAAGAAAGGCGTCAGCAGCTCGAAGAACGGCCGCGATAGCAATGCGCAGCGGCTGGGGGTGAAGCACTTCGACGGGGAAGTGGTGAAGCCGGGCTCGATCATCATCCGCCAGCACGGCACCCGCTTCCACCCCGGTGAGAACGTCGGCCTCGGGCGGGACTACACCATCTATTCGCTGATCGACGGCCAGGTGAAGTTCGAACCCTTCGCCAAGGGCCGCCGCAAGAAGGTCAGCGTCTACGCCGCCGTGGCGGCAGGCGCCTGAGGGTAAGGAGACACCGGTGAAGCAGGGCATTCACCCGAAGTACGAAGCAGCCACCATCCACTGCACCTGCGGCGCGGAAGTGAAGACCCGCTCCACTCGCCAGTCCATGCACCTGGATGTCTGCAGCGTCTGCCACCCGTTCTACACGGGCGAACAGCGCATCGTCGACACCGCCGGGCGCGTCGAGCGGTTCAACCGCCGCTACGCGCGGAAGTAGCCAGGTCCGGAACGAAGACCACGGGGCGCCAGCTGGCGCCCCGTTTTGCATAGAGGTGGCATGAGCGACGCCAACCCCCCCGGCAGTCTCTATTACGGCGGACAGGCCGTCCTCGAAGGCGTCATGATCCGCGGCCCCGAACACATGGCCGTCGCGGTCCGCCACCCCAAGGGCCACATCGTCCAGCATTCCGAAAAGCTCGGCGGCCTCTACACCGGCCGCGCCCGGCGCATCCCCCTCCTTCGCGGCATGATCGTCCTCTGGGAGACGATGTCCCTCGGCATGCGCGCGCTCGGCTTCTCCTCCCGCGTCGCCTTCGAAGAAGAGGACGAATCCGGCAAGCCCGTCGAGTTCCCGGAGAAGGTCTTCTGGGGGACGATGGTCGTCGCCGTCCTCTTCGTCGTCGGGTTCTTCTTCGCGGCGCCGATCCTCCTCGCGAACCTGCTCGAGCTCGTCGACGCCAACCGGCTCGTTATCGTCGCAGTGGAAGGCGTTGTCCGGCTGGCGATGTTCATCGGCTACATCTGGGTCATCGGCCGGATTGGCGAGATCCGCCGCGTGTTCCAGTACCACGGCGCCGAGCACATGACGATCCACGCCCACGAAGCGGGCCAGCCGATCACGATCGAGTCCATCCGCCGCTTCCCCAAGGAGCACACCCGCTGCGGCACGAGCTTCCTGCTCGTGGTCGTGCTCGTCGCCCTGCTCACGTTCTTCGTGTTCGATGTGCTGGTCGACCGCGGGATCCTCGTCCGCACGCTCTCCCGGATAGTGTTCATGCCGGTGGTGGCCGCGATCAGCTACGAGATCCTCCGGTTCGGCGCGCGGTTTGGCTCGAACCCGATCGTGAAGGCGATGTTCCTGCCGAACATCGGGCTGCAGGCGCTCACCACGAAGGTGCCGGACGACTCGCAGATCGAGGTGGCGATGGCCAGCTTCCAGGCCGTGCTCGAAGCGACACACGAAGTCCCCGTGGCCGAGCTCATCCCCGAGATCGAAGCGCTCGAAGACGCCCCACCGCTGCCCTGATCAGGCGATAGCCAGCGGGGCCCGGCCGCGCACCCCGGCGCCAACATCGGCGAAGCAGGCCAGGTCGTCCGTCTTCGCGAACGCGTAGGGCAGGAAGCGCCCGGCGGGGACGGTGGTCACCACCTCGCCGCGCGTGTACGTCTCGCCCTCGGCGTAGACCGCGCCCTCCAGTTGCAGCACCGGCAGGTCGATCACCGGGTCGTGCGCGGACTCGCGGAAGACCAGGCTCGCCGTGCCCTGCGCGAACCGGTGGGTCGCGCCCGAGTGGGTCACGCGGATGAGCTCGGGGTCCGCGGCGAGGCCCGCGCCGTCCGGCCGCATGAAGTACTTGAAGTAGTAGTGCTCGGAGGTGCCGCGGCGCTCCACGGGCTCCGGGTCGCCATCGAGGATGGCCGAGAGCTCGATGTAGGTGATGCCGTACCGGGTCACAGTCCCGCGCACGCGCCGTTCGCCGATGTCTAGGTGCACCTCGGCGAGCTTCTTCGGCTCCGCGTACGTTTCGCGGCCGAAGATGACCGCGGTGTCCGTGGTCATCGGCATCGTCAGGCAGTACATGCCCGGTTGGCCGCGATAGGTGCAGGCAAGGTTCACCGAAGCGCCCGCGAATGCCCCCACGCAGTTCGACCGCCGGATTTCGTAGACCGAGACGTGCACGCGCGGCACGGCAGCTGGCTCGAGCGGCGGCGGCAGCACCTCCGCGACGACCGCCGGGTCGGTCAGGAACGACGTGCCGATCGAACGGCTGTCGAGGAACGCCGGCGCGGCGTACAGCGCCTGGATACGCTCGACCTGCTCTGGCGTCTTCACGTACCGCGTTTTCATATCACTCGCCCCAACCCGGAAATAGGGCGATTGTAGACTGCCCGCCGGGGCCGGGGATCATGATTTCCGTTGCATATTCGGCGATTGACGTCCCGGATGGGAGCAACTATCGGCGGATCCGGACGATCGGGCCCTCATTGAAGATCGACGACGCGCGAATCCCGAGCCGCTGGTGCACGCTGTGGGGGATGCCGAGGTCGCCGAGGTAGAGCTCGCCGACGTGCGCGCGGGCGGCGAGCTCGAGCAGGCCCTTCTTCGGCAGGTCGAGCGTGAGCGTCGTGGTCGCCCGGATCGATGGCTGGCCCGGCTCGCCGGTCGTCGCATTCACGCCTGTGGGCACGTCGACCGCGAGGATGGGACGGCGCGCAGCCGCGGCCAGTTCGGTCACCGCCGCGGCGAGCCCCGTGGGCGGCCCAACCAGCCCATACCCCACCAGCGCGTCGACCACGAGGTCGGCCCGCGCGAGGCTCTCTTCGACGTCGTATTCGGAGCTGGCGTCGGTGTCAGGGCCGACGATGCCGCTGTTGCGGAGGATCTGGAGCTGCCGTCGCGCGACGGTGCTCATCTCGTCTTCCACTTCCGCGAAGACGGTCGCGACATCGAAGCCCCAGTTCGCCAGTGTCCGGACGGCGGCCATGCCGGTCGCGCCCTTGTTGCCCCCGCCGGCGAGCACGACGACGTGCTGCCCGCGCCCGCGCCCGCCGAGCATCGCCAGCGCCAGCGTGGCGACCGCGCGGCCGCCGTTTTCGAGCATCTGGAGGATGTCGAAGGCGTACTCTTCCTGGGCCACGCCCTGGATCTGGCGCATGAGGGCGGCGCTCACCGCTGGCAGCTCGCTCGCCTTGCGCTGGGGGAAGCCCCCGGGGTCCGACTTGACGGCCATGGGCGTCAGCAGCCTCATTGAGCAGGTACCGGCAGTCTAGTGGCGCCCGTGATTGCGGTCACGGACGCGGCGTGCCGTGTGTCGCGGTCACGCGGGCGGAGATGCCGCCGCGGCTGTTGAACTCGCCGGTCACCTGGAGCCAGCGCGGCTCGATCGCGGCGACGATGTCTTCGAGCAACTGGTTCACCACGTCTTCGTAGAAGATGCCGCGGTCCCGGAACGCCTGGAGGTAGTACTTGAAGCTGCGCAGCTCGATGCAGCGGGCGGCCGGCTGGTAGGTGATCACGATCGTCCCGAAGTCCGGGAGGCCCGTCATGGGGCACATGCTCGTGAACTCCGGCGCGGTGAACTCGATCGTGAAGTCCCGCTCCTGGTGCTGGTTTTCGAAGCTGTCGATGACGCCGTCGACGCGGAACGTGTTCTTGCCGATCTCCATCCCGGTAGCGTCGGCCCCGGCGAGGCGTGACGCAAGGCGGCTCGTGTCCGGTGCGCGCGGCTCTGCTACGGTGGCCTGCGGATGACGACCCGCGGAGTCCCGCGTTTCACGATGACCTGGGAGGAACGAACGATGGCGCGACCACGCTGTCTCTGGTGCATGGAACCGCCGCTCGAAGAGGTGGCGGTGTTGAAGTGGCGGGGCGAAGACCGCGAGCGGCTCACCATCCCGCTCTGCCGGAAGCACCTCATCCGGCTCAAGGAAGCCGGGACCAAGGGCCGCGAGATCAAGGGCTTCAACTACAAGGTGGGCTGGTGGTAGTCCGGCCCCGCGCTCAGGAGCGGACGGCCCCGGCGCCCGGCTGGTGGCGCCCGAGCTGCACGAACGCGAGCAGCACGAAGAGCAGCGGGACCGCGATCCAGAACTGGAGGCGCGTGTACTTCCAGAGCTCCGCGTTGGTATCGACGCCGGCCAGTTCCTCCGAGAGCGCGCCCCCGCGCAGCAACGAGAGCGCGTGGATGCTGAGCGGCACATAGTTCAGGCAGGCGCCGGCGATGAAGGCGCCGAAGATCTGCCAGCCGAGACTATCGGCGCTCAGCGCGACCAGCAGGCCGATGCCGGTGCCAACCGTCGCGCCGAGGACGAACTCCAGGACGATGATCCAGCGGCGCACGGGTGAGCCGCCGCTGCCGTACATGTCGATCGCCGCGAGGCGGCGGATGTCCACAGGTCCCATATGAATACCGTACCTCCGCAACATACGGCCCGTGAACCCGGGGGCACGGGCCCGCGATTCTTCTGACACGCGGACCCCGCGGCCGGGTACACTGGCCGCATGGCACAGCCACACGCCCCCGAGCGGACCGCTTCCGGCTACCCCCGCATGACGTACGAGGAGTTCCTCGCGCTGCCGGACGACCTGCACGCCGAGTGGGTCGACGGCGAGGTTTGCGTAATGC
>JADZEI010000022.1 GCA_020850615.1 Dehalococcoidia bacterium
CACCACGTCCGCCCGGTACTCCGGCGTGAACGACCGCCGTCGCCGGCGTCCCTTGCTCTCCGTTTCTGACATCCTTCTCCGACCTCCCCGGTCATCTTGGATGTCCGCCATTTCGGGGCAAGCCCAGAGCGCTGCGCGGGGGCCTTGACCATTCATGACGAGCTCGCCCCGTGGAGGCGCGTCGCGGGCGCTGGTTCGCACATGCGGAGCCGGGCGAGAAATGGGCTATGGGGCCGGAACACGCGGCCGTAGGGAAGGCCGCACCGTGCGACGGGGGCGGCGCAGAGCGCTCGACGCGGGTCAGGCCTGCGTAAACCGTGAATCGTGAACCGTGAATTGACTAGACACCCATGGCGCGGGCGATGGTTTCGAGGGCTTCGAGGGCCTCTTCGGTGTTGCGGAGCATCATGTCGGCGAGCTCGATGAGCTCGGGCGGGGTTTCGGCGCCGCCGCTGACGCCGGCGAGGAGGACGTGGACGCCGGTGGGCGCGAGCTCGAGCGCGGCGCGGAACATGGCCGCGTCCGTCTCGTCGTCGCCCATGGCCAGGAGAGAGTGGACCTTGTACTGGTGCGCGAGCGCGCGGAGGGCGCGGTCCTTGCCGCCTTCGGCATCGGGCAGGACTTCGAGGACCATGCGGCCTTCGCGCAGCCGGAGCCCGGTGGGGAGCTCGGCGAGGGCGCGGCGGAGCTGGGGTTCGAGCTCGGGCGTGAGCCGGAAGTGAAACGCCGTCGAGATCGCCTTGCGCTCGACGTGGAGGAAGGCGCTGGGCACGGCGGAGATGACGCGCTGTTCGACACGCTCGAGGGCGGCGCCCAGCTTGAGCCGGTCCACGCCGGGGAGGAGCTCGGCTTCGATGCTGGGTTCGATGCCGTGGCTGCCGATGACGATGACGCCTTCGCAGGGGACCATCCGGCGGGCGGTGTTCAGGTCCCGGCCCGTGATGACCGCGACGCGGGCGACGGTCGAGAGCCGGTCGAGCACGGCCAGGGTCGAGGCGGGGACGCGCGCCTCGGAGGCGTGCTCGACGATCGGCGCGAGCGTGCCGTCGAGGTCGGTGGCGATGAGGAGCGGCCCGCGCGCGGCGGCGAGGCCGCGGAACTGCTCGATGGCGGTAAGGCTCAGCACGCGAACTCCTCCATCGCGGTCAGGAAGCGGGTGGCCCAGCCGCGGGCGTCGTTGGCCCGGACGGCGGTGACCAGGCGGCCCGAGATGCCGTGGAGCTGCTTTGCGAGCGCGGCTTCGAGCACGCGCGACATGTCGTCGGGGTCGAGGGGGTCAACCGGCACCAGCCCATCCTTTTCGTAGCCGGCGAAGGCAGCCGCGACGCCCGCGTCCTTCCCCGTGATCACCACACCCCGGGAATGTTCGGGGCGAAGCGACTGTGCCGCAACGGCCTGCAACGGGACCAGGTTCATTCCGTCGGCGAGCGAGGAGGTGAAGACGACATCCGCCTCGCGCTGGAGCGCGATCACGCCGTCCCAGGGGATGGCCGCGCGGAGCTGGATGAAGGCGCCCCCCGCGCGCTCGGCGGCGGCGGCGCAGTGCTCCGCTTCGCGCGCGATCACGGCATCGAGCCGGCGATACGCGGGCACGCCCTGCCGGGTTGGCGCGGCCACGCCGACGTAGGTGAACTGCCGGCCGGCTTCGAAGGCGGCGGCGACCGCGCGGAGGCGCTCCGGGATGCCCTTGGTGAAGTCCGCGCGTTCGAGGCCGACGACGAGCGGCATCGCCGGGTCGATCGTCTCGCGGAGGTCGGCCGGGACGACACCGGTTTCGGCCGCGGCGACGACCTCGTCGAAGTCGATGCCGACCGGCATGGCGTGGATGTCGACACGGCGGCCGTCGATGCGGGCGCCGCCCTCGACAGGCTCGGCGCCGGCGAGCTCGGCCGCGGCCGCGATGAAGCGCGCGACATCGGGTTCGCCCTGGAAGCCGACGACATCGGCGCCGAGGATGCCGCGCACAACCTGGGCCAGGCGGTCGCGGCCGTGTTCATCGAGAAAGTCGGACGCGACTTCGAGGTCCGGGAAGGGCGTGTGGAGGAAGAAGCCGGCGCGGCCGCCGTAGCCTGCTTCGCGCAGGGCGTTCGGGACGAGGGCGAGCTGGTAGTCGTGCACCCAGCAGGTGCGGCACTCGGGGAGCTGGCGCGCGGCCTCAGCGAAGGCACGGTTCACGCGCACGAAGGCGTCCCACTCCTCGCGGTCGGGCTCGTGCGGGGCGGGGTAGTAGTGGGTGATGGCGGGCAGGGGCTCGCGGACGAGGTGGAAAAGCGGCCAGAGGAAGCTGTTCGCGACCTGGCTGTAGTGCCCGCGCCAGGTTTCGTCGTCGAAGAAGAGGCGGCGGTGGCGGAGGGGGCCGCGGGGCGTGTCGAGCTGCTCCCAGCCGGCGGCATCGACGAAGTCGCGGTCGTAGGGACCGCGGCCGGCGCCGATCCAGGTCGTACCGCGGCCGCCCACCCAGGGGGCGATCACGGGGCGCACGGCGGCGAGGAGGCCGCCCTGCACGGCGACTGGCGCGCCGCCGGGGCCCGGCGGGGCGTCGTGGTCGAGGTAGGCCCGGTTCGCAAGGATGAGGTCCGCGGTGAGCGCCATGGGGCCAGTATCCATGGGGCCAGTATAGGGTGCGGGCGGCGCGCGCCCGGGTAACGGCAGGTAACCGCGGGCGCCTGCACGGTCTCCGCGGTTCAGCGAAGATGGAGGCGGAGGCGATGCCCATGGGATTCCTCGCTGGCATCATCCGGCAACGTTGCCCGCGCTGCCGCAAGGGGCCGATCTTCCGCGGACTGATGACCACGCGGGAGCGCTGCACCGTCTGCGGGCTCGTGTACCAGCGCGAGTACGGCTACTTCTACGGGGCGATGTACGCGAGTTACGCGTTCGGGCTGGTGACCACCGCGTACTGGATCCCGATGCTGGTGTTGGGCGTGAACCCGGTGCTCGTGGTGCTCATCCCCACCGTGCATCTCATCCTCCAGATCCCCATGACATTCCGGTATTCGCGGGTCATCTGGCTCTACCTCGACCACCGTTTCGATCCGGAGGCGATGCCGGGTACCGGTGGTGGCGCAGCCGGCGGGCGGCACGAATCGCCAACAAGTTTGGGATAGTATTTGCAGGTGGGCGCGATTAGGATGGGCGCATGCATGCCACGGTGAGCGGCCGCTACGCCATTCCCCGCCAGCGGAAGTCGATGCTGGCGCGCCCCCGGCTGACGTGGAGGCTCCACGGCGCCATCGGGTCGGGACTGTCTGTGCTGCACGCGCCGGTGGGCGCTGGCAAGACGGCGCTGCTCACCGAATTCGTCCAGGACCTCGAATACAACGTCCGCTGGCTGACGCTCGATGCCTCGGCGAGCGTACCGGAGGTGTTCGCGCAGCAGCTCGCGGCGGCGCTCAACGGAGAAGCGTCTGCACCGTCGCCCGCCAGCGCGGAGAAGCCGGACGACCTGCGGGCGTACCTCGGCGCCGCCCTCCGGCTGGCGAACGAGTGCTCGGGTCTGCCGCTGCTGGTGGTGGTGGACAATGTCCACGAGGTCGCGGGGTCCGAGGCGTCGACCGACCTGCTGGGCTACCTGATCGAGAACCTCCCGGCGGGCGGCGAGGTGATCCTCTCGGGCCGCGCGATGCCGCCGCTCACGGAAGTGGAGCGCCGAATAGCCACGGGTGAGTGCCTGCTGCTCGAAAACGCGGACCTGGCCTTCACGGAGGCGGAAATCGCGCTCCTGCTCCAGGAAGGCAGCGAGCTGCGGCCGTCGGACATCCTCGCGGCGACGCGGGGCTGGCCCTCGGGCGTGATGGCGCTGCTCGCGGGCGGCATCCCGGCGCCCGGCGCACCACGTACGCGGACGAGCGCGGCCTGGGAGCAGTACCTCAGCGCCGAAGTCTGGGCTTTCGTGCCAGAGGAGACGCGCGCGGCGATGATGCGGGTCGCCATCGCGCCGGCAACGTCACCGGCGCTGGGCCGCGAGCTCATCGGGCGGCCGGCGTGGGTCGAGCTGACCAACTGGCTTGCGAACCACGACTTCCTCTATGAGTCGCTACCCGGCGAGGGGATCCGGCTCAACCCGATCCTGCGGGACTTCGTCCGGCTCGAGTTCGAACGGACCGACCCGGCCGGGTTCGAGGCATGCGTCCGCGCGGTGGTGGACTTCCTCGAAGGGGAAGACGCGCTCGCCGATGCGATCGAAGTGGCGAAGGACGGCGCGCACGTGGATGCGCTCGTGGGCCTGCTCCAGCGCCACGCGCGGTCGCTCATCCTGAAGGGCTCGTTCGTGCTGGTGGAGCGCGGGTTCACGGCGCTGCCGGCGAACGTGCTCCAAGCGAACCCCGTGCTCGACGCACTCCATGCCCGCGGCCTGGCCCACACCGGCAAGCTCGGCGAGGCGCTCGACGTGGTCGACGACGTGCTGGCGCAGGACACGGCACCGGTGGAGGCGCGCATCCACGCGCTGCTCGCGAGGTATCGCGCGCTCCGCCTGCTGGGGCGGCCCGACCAGCTGGCCTCGGTGTTCGAAGAGGCCCGGAAGCTGGGGCCGGTGCTCGACCCGTCGCTCATCGCGGAGTTGCGTTACCACGAAGCGCACCTGGTGCTCGCTCTGGACTCGAATTTCGATCAGGCGGAGGCGTTGCTCCAGGAAGCGCTGCGGCACTGCCGGCCCGGCCGCTCCTCGCCGCTCGACCTGCTGACGCGCTCGACGCTGGGGCAGCTGCTCGCGATGCGCGGGCAGGCGCCGGCGGCGGTGGCGGAGCTGACGGCGGCGGCCCGCGGCTGGCGGGACGTCGGCGGCTCTTCGAACCTCGGCTGGGTGCTGAACAACCTGGGCATGGCCCACGTCTCCGTCGGCGACTTCCAGAGCGCGGCTTCAGCGCTGGAAGCGGCGCGCGAGGAAGGACAGTCCTGCGAGAACACGCGCAACCTCGCGTACGCGACGGCGTCGCTGGGCGATGCGGAGCTGGCGCTGGGGCACTACGAGAAGGCGAAGAACTGTTTCGAAGAAGCGATCCGGATGTGCTCAGAGGAAGTTCCGGACGAGTCGCTCGCGTCGCTTTCGATCGCGGGGCTCGCGGGGGCGCTGCTGGGCCAGGGGGACGTGCGCGAGGCGGACTACTTCATCCAGCGCGCGCTCCACATCGCCGAGACGCTGGGGAACCCGTACGAATTCGGGACCTGCCTGGTGCAGCACGCGGCGATCGCCTCGGCAGCGCAGGACCATTCGACCGCAATCTCGGCGGCGCGGCGCGCGATCGGGCTGTTCAAATCGATCAACGGCGACGCGTCGCTCCGGGTCGCGTACTACCGGCTGGCGATCTGCCAGTTCCGGGCGAACCGGCGGGGCGAAGCCCAGACGACGCTCCAGGAGCTCGTGCCGCATATCACCGAGCCGTGGCAGCTGGCGGCGTTCCTGCCGGCGGTGCGCGAACAGCCGATGTTCGCGCAGTGGGTCGCGAGCCGCGGCTTCCTGGGCCCGAACTTTCGCAGCGTGCTTGATAACCATGACTTCCATGCGCCGGACGACGAGGACGAAGACGCAGCCGAGGGCACGTCGCGGCTGCCGCGCGTGGTCGCGAAGAGCCTGGGGCACCTGCGGGTGACCGTGTCGGGCCGGGACGTGAGCGACGAGGCCTGGGCCAGCGCGCGCGCCAAGGAGCTCTTCTTCCTCTTCCTTGCGAACCCGGACGGGCTGCGCAAGGAAGAGGCGGTGGAACGGCTGTACCCCGACATCGAAGCCGCGAAGTGCAACAGCGTCTTCCATTCGAACCTGTACCGCATCCGGCGGGCGCTCTACCAGGACAGCGTGGTCAAGCGCGACGGCGCCTACATGCTCAACCCGGACGGCGAGTTCGACTGGGACGTCGACCGGTTCGAGGACCTGTACGAGCGGGCGACGCGCATGCCTGCGGGCTCGGACGAACGGGCGAACCTCTACCGCAAGGCGCTCGAGCTCTACCGCGGGCCGTTCGCGGAAGCGTTCTATTCCGAATGGGCCGAGACCGTTCGGCAGCGGACCGAGGAGACGGCCTGCACGGCGATGTCGACGCTGGCGGGCTTCTACGCCGGGCGGGACGACTTCGAGGCAGCGGCTGGTGTGCTGCAGCGGCTGCTCGAACGGAACCGGCTGAACGAAGAAGCGGCCTACCAGCTGGCGACGTACCGCGTCCGGGCGGGCAACCCGGCGGGTGCGCTCTCGTTCCTGGATGACTTCGGGCGGACGTACCGGGCGGAGCTCGGCGAAGGGCTGCCGCCGCGATTCCGGGAGCTGCGCCACCAGATCGCGTCCGGCGTGGCGGTTTAGCGCGCGGCGGCGGCTTCGCGCGAATCCTGATCCGTAGTCCTGGTATTCGGCCGCAAGACGAACACGGCTGCCTGAGCGACGGCGAGAAGCACACCCCCGAAGACGACGAAGTCGCCCGCGCTGAAGATGTTCGCGCCATACCCGGGGACCATCAGCAGGAAGCGGTCTGAAAGCGGCTCGAAGCGGATGTCCTCGCGCCAGAGGATGACGTCCTTGGAATTCGCGACCTGGCCGCCGATGTCCTGCTCCGTGATTTGCGGGAACTCACCGGAATCGCGGATGGTCTCCCAGGCGACGGGCATGAGGCCGCCGTGTGCGATGATCGGGATGACGTTCATCACGATACCGGCGGCGATGATCCAGGCGCCGATGTAGCGGCGGAAGTGGTAGGCGAGGAGGACGGCCACGCTCGTGGTGGCGAAGAAGATCGCCCGGCGGAGCATCGCCTGTCCGCCATCGTGGCCGAGCTGGCTGATGCCGAACTCCTGGACGAGGAAGACGGCGAGGACGATTAAAAACCAACCGGGTTCGCCGAGACGCTGCAGGAGCGTTCGAGCGAACCCGGCGACATGCGAAACGGCGCGCACGGCGTGGTCGGTGGTGGCGCGCCGAATCGGACGGCCTACCAGTGCTGGAAGGGGGCGACGCCGGCGCCGGCGATAACGGCAAGCGAGGCCAGAGCGAAGAGAGCGGTCATCATGCGCGACTTCATGGTTGTGGTACCTCCCAAGGACCCAAGCTGAATTGTCGAGCGGACAGTACCAACCGGGTTCTCACGAAACTCTCGCGAGATGTATGCCGGGCGCGAATTCTCGCGCATGCGAGCAAATACGAGGGAGAACCCTGCTGTCGGGGCTTCCGATTGCGGGCGCGAAGGGCCTGCACTAGCCTGCCTGCATGGCGAAACCACGGATGAGGGCCGCCGGTGGGCTGCCGGCGATGCTTTACGTGCTCAAGAAGGGCCGCGAATCGGGCAGCATGCTCGGGCTCTACCGGCGGCTCAAGTCCCGGAACGCGTGCAAGACGTGCGCGCTCGGGATGGGCGGGCAGCGGGGCGGCATGGTCAACGAGCGGGGCCACTTCCCGGAGGTCTGCAAGAAGTCGGTGCAGGCGCAGGCCGGTGACATGGGCGCGTTCCTCACGGAGGCGTGGTTCCGCCGGACGCCAATCGCCGCGCTGGCGAGCTGGACACCGCGGGAGCTGGAGAAGGCAGGGCGGCTGACCTTCCCGGTCATCGCCGAAGAGGGAGACACGCAGTACCGGCGGCTGAGCTGGCAGGAAGCGCTGGACCGCGCAGGCGATGCGCTGCGGACCACGCGACCGGAGCGGGCGTTCGTCTACGCGTCCGGGCGATCGAGCAACGAGGCCGCGTTCCTGCTGCAGCTGGTCGGGCGGGCGTACGGCACCGGGAACATCCACAACTGCTCGTACTACTGCCACAACGCTTCGGCGGTGGCGCTGACCGGCGTCTACGGGTCGACGGCCGGGTCGGTGCAGCTCGATGACGTGGAGGAAGCGGACCTGGCGCTGGTGGCGGGCGCGAACCCGGCGAGCAACCACCCGCGCCTGGTCACGCAGCTCATCCGGCTGCGGGAGCGGGGCGGGCGGGTCATCGTCGTGAACCCGCTGCGGGAACTGGGCCTGGAGCGCTTCCGGCTACCGTCGGACCCAAAGAGCCTGCTATTCAGCTCGAAGGTCTCGGACCTCTACCTGCAGCCGCACATCGGCTCGGATGGCGTGCTGTTCCAGGCGATCCTCAAGGGGCTCATCGAGTCCGAGGCGATCGACCGGGCGTTTATCGACCAGTACACGGACGGCTGGGAGGCGGTGCGGGCGGCGGCCGAGGCGGCGCGCTGGCCGGAGCTCACCGCTGCCTGCGGCGTGCCGAAGGCGCAGATCGACCAGGCGGTGGCGATGATCGCGAGCTCGCAGCGCGGCATCTTCATGTGGGCGATGGGGCTCACGCACCACGCCAACGGCGTCTCGGCGATCGAGTCGCTTTCGAACGTGGCGCTGGCGCGGGGCTGGCTGGGGCGGCCGGGCTGTGGCCTCCTGCCGATCCGCGGGCATTCGAACGTGCAGGGCGTGGGGTCGGTCGGGGTGTCGCCGGGACTGAAGGAGGCGTTCGCGCAGCGCCTCGAGGCGCTCTACGGCATCGCGCCGGTTGCTCCCGGGCAGGACACGCTGGCCTCGATGGAGGCGGCCGCGGCGGGGGCGATCGATGCGGCGCTTCTGCTCGGCGGGAACCTGTTCGGTAGCAACCCGGACCGGGAGTGGGCCGGCGCGGCGCTGCGCAACATCCCGGTCACGGTCGCGATCACGACGAAGCTGAACGAGGGGCACATCCACGGCCGCGGACGGACGTCGATCATCCTGCCCGCGCTCGCGCGGGACGAGGAGTCGCAGGCGACGACGCAGGAGAGCATGTTCAGTTATGTCCGCCTCTCCGAAGGTGGGGAGCCGGCGGTGGCCGGACAAATGCGGAGCGAGGTCGAGATCATCGCGGCCATCGCGGAGCGCATCCTCCAGGAAGGGCGGTTCGACTGGGCGGCGCTGCGTTCGCACCGGGAGCTGCGCGAGGCGATGGCGAAGGTGGTCCCGGGGTACGAGGCGATCGGCCGGATCGACGACACGAAGCAGGAGTTCGCGGTCCAGGGCCGGAGCTTCGCCGAGCCGATCTTCCCGACGCCGAACGGCCGGGCGCAGTTCGCAGCCGGCGCGCCGAGTGCGTTCGACCCCGGCCCGGGCCGCTACCGGCTGATGACGCTGCGGTCCGAAGGGCAGTTCAACACGGTGGTCTACGACGAGGAGGACATCTATCGCGGCAACCAGCGCCGCGATGTGGTGATGATGGCTGCGCGGGACGCCCGCGAGCTGGGCCTGCGCGAAGGCGACCGCGTCGTGGTCGAGTCGGATGCGGGCTCGATGGAAGCGAGCGTCGCGGTGGTGGCGATCCGGGCGGGGAACCTGGCGATGTACTACCCGGAGGCGAACGTGCTCGTGCCGCGCGGGGTGGATGCGCGGTCGCGGACGCCGGCGTTCAAGTCGGTCGCGGTCACCGTGCGGCACGCTTGATGGGCACGGGCGTCACTCGCCGGGCTTGAAGACGGCCCAGTACCAGAGGTCGCTCACGGCTTTAACCACGTCTTCGAAGCGGTCGTCGCCGAAGGGGTAGGAATCGCGGCTGAGCCACTCGAACGCGAGCGACTGGATCATCCCGCCGAGCGCGCGGGAGGCGATCTCCGTGTCGACGTCACGGAGCTGGCCGCGGGCTTCGTAGCGGTCGAGGGATTGCTTGACCCGTCGGGTCATGTCATCACGCAGGCGCAGCTCGACCTCGGAGATCTCGGGGATGATCGGCGCGTAGGCGATGAGCTCGCCGAGCATCTTGCGGTTCGCGCGAAACGCCTCGAGGTAGGTCCTGTTCGCGAATGCGAGCCGGTCGCGGTGGCTCATCGGGACAGGCGGCTGGGCGGCCGTGTCGTCGTGGAGCTTCCGGCCGACCTGTTCGACGACCATCGTGAAGATGTGTTCCTTGTTGCGGAAGTAGAGGTAGAAGGTGCCACGGGCGACCTTGCAGCGCTTGATGATGTCGTCGATGTTGGCGCCGGCGTAGCCCTTCTCTTCGAAGACCTCGTGGGCGGCGTCGAGGATGCGCTGGCGGGTGCGAAGGGCGCGCGGCGAGAGGTTCTCCTCGCAGGCCGGGGCATCCGGGAGCGGTCCGGCGGGCGCGGCAGCATCCGGTTGCGGTGCGGTCCCGCGGGCGGGCTGGCTAATGGACAACAGCGGCTCCGATCAGCTGGTCCACGGTCGCGTGGTCCAGCCCGAGGATGCCTTCGAGGACGTAGGTGTTCGCTTCGCCCAGGAGCGGCGCCGCGGCGCGGGGGCCGATGTCCGCCTTCCGCGCTCGGAACGGGGCGCCCGCGTGCGGCCGGTCGCCGACTTCGGCATGAGGGAAGCGGACGAAGAAGCCACGCTCATCAAGGTGCGCGTCGTTCGCGAGGTCTTCGGTCGTCATGACCGGGAAGGCGGGGATGCCGAGGGACTGGAGCTGCCGCGTGACCTCCCAGCGGCCCTGGGGCGCGGTCCACTCGCGGACGATCGCCTCGAGCTCGTCCTCGTTGGCCTTGCGGTCCGGCAGGGTGGCGAAGCGCGGGTCGTCCGCGAGTGCGGGCTGGCCCATGGCGCCGCAGAGGGCACGGTAATCCGCATCGTCGCGGCAGGCGATGGCGACCCAGTTGTCCTCGCCGGTCGCCGGGAACATGCCGTGCGGCGCCATCGTGCGGTCGCGGTTGCCCTGGCGCTCGGGTTGGCGGCCGGCGACGGACTGGCCGAGCACGCCCTGCGGGATGACGCAGACGGTGGATTCGAAGAGGGCGCAGTCGATGTGCTGGCCGGAGCCGCCGGCGGCCCGGTGCCAGAGCGCAGCCACGGTCGCGAAGGCGCCATGGATCCCGGCGACGGGGTCGCCGTAGGAGAGGCCCATGTCGGCGGGGGGGCCGCCGACGCGCCCGGAGAGCTCGGACATGCCGGTGAGTGGCTCCTGGGTGGGTCCGTAGGAGATGTACTTGCTCTCGGGGCCGTCGTCGCCGTAGCCGCTGAGCGATACGGTGATGATGTCGGGCCGGATGGCCGAGAGCACGTCATGGTCAAGGCCGAGGCGCTTCATCGCGCCGGGCGCGAAATTGTCCATGACGACATCGGCGGTGAGGCAGAGCGCCTTCGCGAGACGGCGGCCCTCTTCGGTGCCGAGATTGAGCGTGACGCTGCGCTTGCCCTGGTTGTACTGGTTGAAGTAGCCGGAGCGGTTCACACCCGGGATCTCGGCGAGGAACGGCTGGAAGCGGCGGGTCGTGTCGAGGCGGGTTTCGGACTCGACCTTGATGACCTCGGCGCCGAGGTGGGCCAGGTGCATGGCGCAGTAGGGCCCCGCCCAGACCCAGGTGAAGTCGATGACGCGGATACCTTCGAGCGGGCGGACCGGGCCGCCGAACCGGGGCAGTCCCGGCGTTGGTTCGAACGCCGGCACGGAGGCGAGGTCCCGGGTGAACGCGGGCGCGGGCGTTTCGAAGGCCCAGGGCGTCTCGCTCAGCCGGTAGGGCGCGCCGGGGAAGCGGGCGTCGCCGAAGCGCGAGTCAGGCGAGGTCGTGAAGAACTTGCGATAGCCGAGCTGCGGCGATTCGAGCAGATCGGCCATCGTGGACACGGGCGAGAGGGGGACGCGCTGGCGCTGGGCCGCTTCGTACAGGTCCCGGACCTTCCACTTGCCGATTTCTTCCTCGAGCAGGGGCTTGAGCACGTCCCAGCTGATGCCCCGGTCGAAGCGGTCGCGGAAGATGTCCCAGCTCGCCCACTCGGGGTTGCCGAGGATGTCGACGAGGCGGTCCCACTCGGCGTTTTCGACACAGAAGATGAGGATGCGGCCGTCGGCGCAATTCATGATCGCCCAGGGCTGGAGCGAGCGGGTGCCGTGGCGGGAGGCGACGTGCCCGTTGTAGGTGTATGCGGCGATGGCGGTGGCGAGGATCGCGGTGATGGTCTCCTGGGCGGAGAGCTCGACGCAGTCGCCGTCGCCGCGGTTGTTGGCGGCGACCACGGCCCCGAGGAGGGCGAAGGCCGCGTGCAGGCCGCCCTGGAACTCGGACTGGTCGCCGAACGGGCGCATCGGCTCCTCGGTGGGCGTCCCGGGCTGAGAGGCGCATATCTTCGTCATGCCGCCGGCCGAGAGGGCAACGATGTCGGTCGCCTGGAACGTCGCGTGCGGGCCGGTGTCGCCGAAGGGGGCGATGTGGGCGCTGACGAGCTGCGGGTTCACGCCGGCAAGCCGCTCGCAGTCGAGCCAGGCGCCCTGCGCGGACCCGAGCGGGAGGTCATGCACGAGCGCGTGCGCCTCGCGGGCGAGCGCGTCGAACCGCTCGCGCTCGGCAGCGACGGCCAGGTCGAGCGCGACGCCGCGCTTGTTGGA
Organism: Dehalococcoidia bacterium; assembly: GCA_020850615.1. Lineage (GTDB taxonomy): Bacteria > Chloroflexota > Dehalococcoidia > Tepidiformales > Tepidiformaceae > JADZEI01. The sequence goes on from JADZEI010000022.1 coordinate 12,258, forward strand.
GTTGAGGTAGTGGAAGAGGGCGCTGGAGTCTGGGTCCGGCTGGCCGCCGGGGAAGGGCCCTGCCCTGCGGGTGCGGTCGCCTTCGGGCGGTTCGACCTTGACCACGTCCGCGCCGAGGTCAGCCATGAGCTTGGCGGCGTAGGCGGAGGCGATCCCGCTGCCGCAGTCGAGGACACGCAGGCCTGCCAATGCCTTCTTCATCGTTCCCTCCCCTCAGCGCCCGGCGGTGCATTTCGCTGCGCCGGGCGCCTTTCCGATGTCGAGCACTGAAGCCGGGCTTTCGGCCCGGCGGACCACGCCACACCGCGCCCCGGAGGGCGCGGCGATCAGTTCACCAGGTGGCAGGACACATAGTGCCCGGGGCGCACCTCGCGGAGCTGGGGGCTCAACTCGGCGCACCGTGCCTCGGCGATGGGGCAGCGCGTGCGGAACCGGCAACCGCTCGGCAGGTTCAGCGGGCTCGGCACTTCGCCGCTGAGGGGCGCCTCGAGCGACATCTTGCCGGGCTGCGGCGGCTGCGAGGCCAGCAGCAGCGCCTTCGTGTACGGGTGGAGCGGATTGCCGTAGAGGCCCTCCACCGGCGCGTACTCGACGAGCGCGCCGAGGTACATCACGGCCATCTGGTCGCTCATGTGCTCCACGGCGGCGAGGTCGTGGGCGATGAACACGTAGGCGATCTGATGGCGCTCCTGGAGCTCCTTGAGAAGGTTCAGGATCTGGGCGCGAATGGACACGTCGAGCGCGGACACGGGCTCATCGAGGACGACGAGGCCCGGGTTGAGCGCGATCGCACGGGCGATGGCGATGCGCTGGCGCTGGCCACCGCTGAACTCGTGCGGATAGAGGCCGGCGGCGGCCGGTGGCAGGCCCACGTCCGAAAGGAGCGACTGCAGCTTCTCCTCGCGGTCGTGGCGGGACATGCCGCTGTTGACCATGAGCGGCTCGGTGACGATTTCGCGGACACGATGGCGCGGATTGAGCGAGCTGTACGGGTCCTGGAAGACGGCCGAGACCTGGCGGTGGAAGTCCTTCTGGCCGCCGCGGCCCATGCTCCAGACGTTCTTGCCCGCGTAGCGGACTTCGCCGGTGGTGGGCGGCTCCTGGCGGAGCAGCAGGCGGCTGAGGGTGGTCTTGCCGCAGCCGGATTCGCCGACGAGGCCGAGCGTGGTGGCGGCGGGGACGGAGAGCGATACGCCATCGACGGCGCGGAGCTGGCGCCCCTGGCCGCGGAACCCGCCCGCGCGGACGGTGTACACCTTCGTGACGTTGAGGAGCTCGATGAGCGGCGTGTCGCCGGCCTTCGGCGCAGTGACGGTGGATGCAGGCGAGGTGGTCACGACGCCCCCATTTCTTCGGCGCGCAGGCAACGCGCGCGGTGGTTGGAACCGAAGAACTGCTCGGTCGGCGCCTCGTGGGTGCACCGGTCGATGACGTCGGGGCAGCGCGGCGCGAAGGGGCAGCCCTGGGGCAGGCGGCGGACGTCCGGCGGCTGCCCGGGGATCGAGTAGAGGCGGTCTTCCTTGCGGCCAATCTGGGGGATGGCGCGCATGAGCGAGCGCGTGTAGGGGTGGCGCGGACGGGCGAAGATCTCGTCGATCGGCCCTTCTTCGACGATGCGGCCGGCGTACATCACGGCGACCTTGTCGCAGGTGCGGGCGATGACCGAGAGGTCGTGGGTGACGAGGATCATGCCCAGGTTCAGCTCCTTCTGGACGTCCTTGAGGAGCCGGAGGATCTGGATCTGGACGGTCACGTCGAGGGCGGTGGTGGGCTCATCGGCGATGAGGAGCGAGGGCTGGCACTCGATCGCCATGGCGGTGACGACGCGCTGGCGCTGGCCACCGCTGAGCTGGTGGGGGTAGTCCTTCACGCGGCGCTCGGGCGAGGGGATGCCCACCTGGGTGAGCGCCTCGACGACCTTGGCGTGGAGCTGCCCGTGGTTGCGCATGCCCTGGTGGTAGCGCAGCGGCTCCTCCATCTGGTTGCCGATGGAGTAGACCGGGTTCAGCGAGGTCATCGGGTCCTGGGTGACGAACGAGATCTGCGAGCCGCGGATGCGGCGCATCTCGTTCTCGGAGATGTCAAGCAGGTTGCGCCCTTCGAACAGGACTTCGCCGCCGACGATGCGGCCGCTGCCCTTGGGCAGGAGGCGGACGATCGAGCTGCAGGTCACGCTCTTGCCACTGCCGGATTCGCCGACGAGGCCGAGCGTCTGCCCGCGTTCGAGCGAGAAGGTGACGCCATCGACCGCGCGGGCGACGCCGCTGCGGGTGATGAAGTGAGTCTGGAGGTTCTTGACTTCCAACAGTGGCGGCATCTCATCCCCTCCTAGAGTTGCCGGAACCGCGGGTCGAGCCGGACACGCAGCCAGTCACCCATGAGGTTGATCGAGAGGCAGGTCGCAGCGATGGCGATGCCGGGGACGATCGTGAGGGAGTTCTGGACGCCGAGGTAGGCCTTACCGTTGGCAAGCATGCCGCCCCAGGTGGCCTGCGGCGCGGGGACGCCGAGGCCAAGGAAGCTGAGCGATGCCTCGATGACGATGACCGCACTGAGCTGGAGCGTGGCCAGCACGATGAGCGGGTTCACGATGTTCGGCAGGATGTGCCGGATGATAATCCGGGCCGGGCTGCAGCCGGCGACCTTCGCCAGCCGGACGAAGTCGGCCTCGCGGACACGCAGCACTTCGCTGCGAAGGACGCGGGCGTAGCCGGCCCACGTCATGAAGATGAGTACGAGGATGAGGTTGCGCGTGCTTGCCCCGACGGCGCCGACGACGGAGATCGCGACGAGAAGGAAGGGCACGGCGAGGAACGTGTCCGTCGCGCGCGAAATGAGGATGTCGACCCAGCCGCGGAAGTAGCCGGCGAGCAGCGCCAGGGTGGCGCCGAGCGTGCCCGCGCCGAGGACGACGGCGATGCCGACGAGGAGCGAGATCTGGGCGCCGTCCATGAGGCGGCTGAGGACATCGCGGCCGAGCTCGTCCGTGCCGAGGGGGTGCTCCCAGGTGCCATCGAAGCCGACGGGCGGCCGGAGCGACGCGAGGAGGTCCACCTCGTTCGGGTTGTGGGGCTGGATGATGGGCGCGAGGATCCCGGTGCCGATGACGATGAGCAGGATCGTGAGCGGGACGACGGGCAGGCCGCGGAGGTTGTGCAGCCACGACGCGCGCTTGGGCGCGATAGGTTCGGCGACGGATTTGTCGAGCGGGAGCGAGCTACTATCGGTGGTCATGCGAGTCGGATCCTCGGGTCGATAACCGCGTAGAGCAGGTCCACGCCCAGGTTGAGAAGGACGAGGAAGGTGGATGTGACGAAGACGATCGTCTGCACCAGCGGATAGTCGCGGGAGAAGATGGCCTGGATGGTCAGCTGGCCGATGCCGGGCCAGGCGAAGATCTGCTCGATGACGACGGAGCCGCTCACGAAGAAGATGATCTGCAGGGAGAAGAGCGAGAGGATCGGGACGAGCGCGTTGCGGAAGGCGTGCTTCCAGATGACGGCGCGCTCGGGCACGCCTTTGAGCCGGGCGAGGCGGATGTAGTCCGTCTCCATGACGTCGAGCATCGAGGAGCGGGTCATGCGGGTGAGGGCGGCCATCGAATACCACGCGGAGGCGATGGCCGGCATGATGAATGTCTTCGGGCCGGCCATGCCGGATGTCGGCAACCAGCGCAACTCAACCGCGAAGAACAGGATGAGCATGATACCGATGAGGAACGACGGTATCGCCTGGCCGAGGAGCGCGATGACCGTGGTGAGGCGGTCGACGAAGCCACCGGCGCGGATTGCGCCGAGCACGCCGACGCTCACGCCACCGAGGAGGGCCACGACGGCCGACGCGGCGGCGAGCTTGAGCGTGTTGGGGAACCGGTCCAGGAAGACATCCAGGGCCGGTTCCCCGAAGCGGAACGAATCACCGAAGTCGCCCGTGATGATGCCCTTGACGAAGATGCCGTACTGCACGGGCAGCGGGTCATCGAGGCCGAGGGATTCCTTGAGGGCTTCGCGGTCTTCGGCGGTGGCCTCGGGCGGGATCAACAGAGCTGTCGCGTCCCCGCTGAGGCGGGCGAGGAAGAACACGACAACCGAGATGCCGACAATAGTCACCAGCGTCTGAATCAGTCGTGAGACGATATATCCAGTCATCTCGGCGTCGTCCTTCGTTAGCGGGTGTTAGAGGGTAACCGTCTGGAGGCTGTTGACGTACGGCAGGCCGGCCTGGCGCTCCCAGCTCTTGATCTTCGAAGAGATCGCCCACTGAGACTCGACGTACGGCGCAGCGATGAAGTAGTGCTTGTCGTACGCGAGCTTGAGGCCCTGCTTGATGAGCTCTTCCTGCGCCTTCGGATCGATCTCCGTCTCCAGCTTGCCGATGAGCGCCTGGATCTCGTCGTCGTTGTCCGTGGTGGCGTAGGCGCCGCCCTTCTTGTAGTAGGTGACGAGGAGGATGCCGCCGTTGCTGAAGTTCGGGAACGAGATCGGGCCGAGGCCGCGCGGGGTCTTCGCCTGGAAGTCGGTGAAGTAGGCGCCGGACTCCTTGGTCTCGATCTTGGTGTTGATGCCGATTTCCTTCCAGAAACTGGCGTAGGCCTGCATGATCTCGGGGATCATCGGGTAGGACGACGAGGAGTAGGAGCCGAGGCGGAACTCCTGGCCCTCAGCGCCGGCCTGCTTGATGAGGTCCTTCGCCTTCGCGACGTCCCGCTTGAGCGGCTTGAACATGTTCGCGTCGTAGCCGGTCGAGTTCGGGAAGACGAGGATGTCCGGGCCGGGGGCGCCGAGCTTGAGAAGGTTCTTTGCAATCGACTCCTGGTCGACGGCAAGCTTCATGGCTTCCCGGAAGCGCGGGTCCTTCTGGACGCTGGTGGTCGCCGGGTCCCAGAGGTCCTGGAAGCGGACCGTCATCTGGGCGGTGTTGTCGGTCTTGACGATCTTGATCGAAGACTCGTTCTTCAGGGTCTCAGCGGCGGGGCCGATGATGCCTTCGATGATGTCGGCTTCGCCCGTCTTGATCTGGGCGATACGAGTCTGCTGGTCCGGGACGATGTTGAGGCGGACGTTCTGGACGCGCGGCACCCAGGCCTTGTTCCAGTAGAGCTCGTTCGCAACGAGGTCGATGTACTGGCCGACCTTGTTCTCCTTCACTGCGAACGGGCCGGTGCCCATCGGCTGGCTTTTGAAGCCTTCGGCGCCAACCTTCTCGTAGTGCGCACGGGAGGAAACGGGCCAGCCACGGGAGACGCCGGTGACACCCATCTCTTCCATCTGGAAGACGACGGGGGTCTTGAACTTGATGGTGATCGTGTCGGTCCCGGTGATGTCCACCGAGGTCACGCTGTTCTTGATCTTCGCCGAGGGCGGCGCGGGCGGGTTGTTCCCGACGTACGCATCGAACGACCACTTGATGTCTTCGGCGGTAACGTCGGTGCCGTCCCAGAACTTGACGCCGGGGCGGAGCTTGAAGGTGATGGTCGTGGGTTCGGGCTGCTCCATGCTGAGAGCGAGGCGCGGCGTGCTCTTGGCTGCCAGGTCGCCGCCGAAAAAGCCTTCGTAGGCGTGGAAGTAGATGGGGGAGGAGAGGCCGCCGGTCTGGAAGAACGGGCTGGCGGACTGCTCCTGGAGGGTGGCGACGCTGACCTTGATCGAGCCCGCAGGCTTCGCGGCGGTGGCCGACGCGGTCGACGTGCCGGTGGCGGAACCGGTCGCCGTGCCTGTGGCGCTCGCCGTGCCGGTCGCAGTGGCGGTGGTCGTCTCGTCGTCATCGTCGCTGCCGCAGCCGAAGGCAGCGGCGGCGGCGAGGCCAGTAGCGGCGACGCCGGACGTCTGGAGGAACCCGCGACGGCCGATGCGGCGGCGCATGTTCCTCGTCCAGTAGTTATCCCTCTCCAATGTACAACCCCTCTTGGTGGATTCCGGGCCGCGGGGGTGCGGTCCGCGCTGGGCCGTGGCGCCTGGCGGCGCCGGTGCGTGCTGGGCCGGGTCATGTTCGCGTGGAAATACTGGTAACGAGCTCCGGTGCGATGCCGCAATACGTCGCGACGATACCCCTACCGAACACTGACATCGGTGCCAGTTTCGGCTTGGGATTGTCTGATCGGGTGCGGGGTGCGTCAAGCAAATCTATGGAAGGAAAAGGTTCGACGGATACAAACGAATAACGAAACGGGAAGTACGCTGGCGCGCCCGGAGGGATTCGAACCCCCGACACTCGGTTCCGAAGACCGATGCTCTATCCCCTGAGCTACGAGCGCGCGTGCAGGCGAGCGGACGCGCCCCGGGGTGGGGCCATGCCCTGCGGGATGCGGGCAGCTCGCCGTGCGTCCGCCCAGTCTACCAGACACGTGCGCGGGGGCGGAGCAGGAATCCCGCGAGGGTGCGTGTGGCGCGGGTCACATGGATGCGGTGGGTGGCATCTCGACCGTGGCCGCGCAACCGGACAGAATCCGCTCAGGAGGGGCGATGCCGGAGCTCTTCGCCGCACGACGCGACACAGGCCAACGCCGCCAGACCAACCAGGACCAGGCCGTGGCCGAGCGGCTGCCCGGCGGGACGGTCGTCCTTGCCGTGGCGGACGGCGTGGGCGGCATGGGCGGCGGGGACCTCGCCAGCGAGGCGACGATCGAGGCGCTGCTTGCGGAGTGCCGGGCGCGGGACGGCGACGACCCGGTGGCGATCCTCGAGGCGGCGGTGCAGGCGGCGAACGACCGCGTGCGCGAGCTGTCGACGCATGACCCGGCGCACAACGGCATGGCCTCGACGCTGGTCGCGATGCTGATCCGGCGGCCGCGCGTGTGGGTGGTGAACCTCGGGGACAGTCGCGCCTACCTGTACTTCGAAGGGCGCCTGCGGCAGGTGACGGAAGACGACTCATGGGTGGCCGAGCAGGTGCGTGCGAAGCTGCTCACGCCGGAGCAGGCGAAGACGAGCCCGCAGCGGAACATCATCACGCGCGGGATCGGCGTCGAGGCAGCTCCCCAGGTCACACCGCGCGCGTTCAGCCTTGTGCCGGGCTCGATGCTGCTGCTCTGCTCAGATGGGCTCCACGGGGTGGTGGACGAGGCGGCGATCGCGAAGATCCTCGAGAGCGGCCCCGCGGAGGAGGTCTGCAAGGCGCTCGTGGATGCGGCGAACGCGGGAGGGGGCCCGGACAACATCGGCGTGGCGGTGTACCAGTTCGCGCCCGCGGACGACCCGACGGAGGAAGTCACGCTCGTGTGAGTTTGCGGTTCACGCGGGTTTGGGCCGGTGTCGCGCGCTGGCGCGGGGCGGGGAGTGCGGGCGTGGGCCCTCCGCGTGCTTACGCGCGCGGCTCGGATCGGCGGTACGTGCCCAGCTGCGCGAGGCGGTGGTGCCGGCGTGTCGCGGCAGGGGTTGCGCGGGGCGACGCAGGGGAAGCGGTCACGGGCGGGCGGCGGCGGTTATTCCTGGTAGGTGATGACGCAGCCGTCGAAGTAGTGATCCTCGCGGTAGCCGGAGCCGCTGTTGGGGCCCGTGTAGCTGTTCTCGAAGTAGACCTTCCAGCCGTTGGTGTCGAGGAGCGGCCCTTCGAAAGCGAATACGGGCCAGGTGAACTCGTATATGCCCACTGCCTGTCCGCTGATACTGTCCGTGACGAGCACCGATTCGCCGACGGAGATGAAGCCGTCGTCCGGGACGTACTCGGTTATGGAGAGTGACATCGGGAAGACATCGCCGACGGCAGGGCCGGAGGTGCAGGTCGTGTCGGTGACGTAGAAGTAGTACTCCCACTGGCCGGCCTGGATGGATTGCGGGGGCGCGCCGGCCTGCGTTGGCACTGGGGTGGCCGCTGGCCGGGTGGGAACGAGCGTCGCGGGTGCGGTCGTCGCGGTGATCGTGGCGACCGTGGTCACTTCGGAGGTGGGGGTCGACTCCACGGAGGGCACGGGGGGGGCGGTGCGGGCGGGGCTTGGGGTGGCATCGGCGCGCGGGGTGCGGCTCTGCTGCGCTTCGATGGTCGCGGTAGCGTCGGCGCGAGCTTCGCGCGTTGCGCGGCGGTCGTCGGAGCTGAGGGCCGGGTCATCATCACCGCTGCCGCCGCCCCCGCCGCCGAGCAGGAGCATGGCGCCAACGACGCCGGCGATGCCCGCGCAGAACACGAGGCCGCCGCCGTAGGGCAGCCAGCCCAGCGGCTCGTCATCCATGGAGCCGGTGATGGTCATGGGCGGGACGCCGCCACCGCCGGCTGCGGTGACCGTGAAGGCGCGGCGTTCGGTGGCGCCTTTCCAGCGGCGCTTCGGGGCTGCGGCCTTGAGCCGGACGACGGAGCTGCCCCCGGCCGGGACGCGGACGGAAGCGGGGAGATGGAGGCGGACGCCGTCGTCGCTAGCGGCGGCGAGCGTGTACTCGGCGTCGGCGGCGCCGGGGTTGTGGACGCGGACGGCGAACGTCTTCGGGCCCGTTTTGCCGAACAGCCCACCGCCTTTCGCGGGGCCGAGCTCGAGGCGCGGCGTGGCCGGCGGCGCGACCGCGATGCCGGCGGCCACGGCCTGGCGTGCGTTCGGCGCGGAGGTGATCGGCTCGCCGCGGGCGATGCCGGCGGCGCCGAGGGCGGCCTGCTCGGGGGCGGGGGCGACATCGACGGGCGCGGCGGGTGGCGGGGGCGGCGTGGTGGCGGCGAGGTCCGAGCCGGACGGCGGGAGCGGGGTGGCGAACGCCTTAGGCGCCGGCTGCATGACGGTGGGCTGCGTGGGCTGGCCCGAGCTCGTGGTGAACGACGCCGTCAGCGCGCGTCCGGCCCGATCGAGCGCGCCGATGAGCTCGCTCGGCGACTGGTAGCGGTCGGCCGGGTCCTTCTCCATCGCCCGGCGGATCACGTTGATCACGGCGTCGGGGAGGTGGGCGATCGGGCCCATGGGGATCGACGCCTCGCGGTGGGCGCGCATCACGTCGAAGGCGCTGCCGGAGAACGGCGGGTGCCCGGCGAGCATGCAGTACAGGGTCCCGCCGAGCGCGTAGATGTCGGCCCGGGTGTCGACTTCGCCCGAAGCCTGCTCGGGGGCGGCGTAAGCGGTGGTGCCGACGAAGCCGCCCGGCATCGTGAGGGAACCACCGCCGGCCTCGCGCGCGATGCCGAAGTCGGCGACTTTCACGGAGTCGTGCGGGCCGAGGAGAACGTTCTCGGGCTTGATGTCGCGGTGGACGATGCCGCGGGCAGCTGACTCCTGGAGCGCGCGGGCGGCGTCGGCGGCGATGTGGAGCGCCTGGCGCGGGTCCATCGGGCCACCGGCGAGCGCATCGGCCACCGACTGCCCGTCGATGAACTCCATTACGAGGAAGTAGCAGCCGTTTTCGTACCCGAAGTCGAGGAGGTGGACGGTGTAGGGCGAGCGGAGGAGCGCGGCCACGTGGGCCTCGCGCTCGAAGCGCTCGCGGAAGTTCGCATCACCGGCGAGGTGAGGGTGGAGGAGCTTCACAGCGACGCGCGAATCGTCGCGCCGGTCGACCGCTTCGAAGACGGAGCCCATGCCGCCCGCGCCGAGGCGCCGGACGAGCCGGTAGTGCTTCAGGACCTCCGGGATACCCGCCGGAATGCTCGATCTGTCGTCCATCGTCCACCCTGGCAGCGGCGCCGACCCGCGGATCGCCGCGCCGAGACGGATTCTAGGGCGTGATTCCAGCCGGCGGCTATGCCATCCGGGACGTGAACTGTGGCCGGGGTCACGTTGGCACGGCGGTGCCAATCTGGACCGGCGCCGGGCATGGCGGATCGTCGTCGATTGGTATCAGTGACTGACGAAACTGCCTTCCGGCGTCGCGAGGTGCAGGGTGTCGTTCAGGGACTGCAGCGCACGGATGCCCTCGCCGGCGTTGACGATGCTGACGGAGGTGTGGGCGGGCCGGAAGAACATGTCGTAGGGCGTGCCGATGATGTGCCCGATGTAGGCGTTGATCACGCCGCCGTGGCAGGCGACGACCACGCGCTTGCCTTCATTCACGGCGATGATGGCTTCGACGGCGTTGATGCAGCGCTTGCGGAATTCGGCGCTGGATTCGGAGTAGGGGTACACGTCCCACTTCCGTTCGCGGAGCATGCGCTCGCGGATGCCCAGCAGGAGGGGCGCGCCCATGACCTCGACGGCGGCCTTATCGGGCGGGATTTCGCGGAAGATCTCGACCTCGCGGAGGTCGTGCATGACCTGGACCTGGAGGCGGTGGTGCTTCGCGATCGACTCGCCGGTTTCGAGCGCGCGGCGGAGCGGGCTGGCGTAGACGACGTCCACCTTGTCGGTCGAGAAGCGCTCGCCGACGAGGCGGGCCTGCTGTTCGCCGCGCTCGCTGAGGGGCGGGTCGATGACGTCGCCGACGGGCCCGCGGCGCGGGTCGGCGACGAACTGCTCGCCGTGGCGCACGAAGACGAGCTGGGTGACGTCGGGGACGTCCGTCAGGAACGCGCGGTCGAAGATCATGGGCGGACGCGGCGCGCCTTCGGTCATGGGCAGTACCCTCGTGGAATGTAGGGCAGATACTAGCGCCCGGCGCCGTAGCAGGCGTTAATCGGCGCGGAGGGCGCACGATGCCGGTAGCACCGCCAACCGTTTCCTGCATGATCCGCTCCTGGGACATCCGCACGGGGACCACGGGCGGGATGACGCTCGATGCCGCGCGGCGGGCCGAGGAGCTCGGGCTCGACGGTGTGCTCGCGGGCGACCACGTGACGTTCTTCGGGTATGGCAACGATGGGCTGATCACGCTGACTGCGATTGCGGCGGTGACCGAGCGGGTCGAGCTCAAGACGAGCGTGTACCTGCTACCGCTGCGGCACCCGGTGCCGGTGGCGCTGCAGTGCGCGCAGCTCGACCAGCTCAGCGAGGGCCGGTTCGTGCTCGGCATCGGCGTCGGCGGCGAAGACCCGCACGAGTTCACCAGCAGCGGCGTCGACCCGCACACCCGCGGCGCCCGCGCGAACGAAGCGATCGCGATCCTCCGGCGGCTGTGGGCCGATGACGACGTGACGTTCGCGGGGCGGCACTACCAGCTCGACGCAGTGACGGTCTACCCGAAGCCGCTGCGCGACATCCCCATCTTCGTCGGCGGGCGGAGCGAGGCTGCGCTGCGGCGGGCGGGCCAGCTCGGCGATGGGTACACGGGCATCTGGCTCTCGGTCGAGCGGTTCCTCGCCGCGCGCGAGAGCATTGCGACGGTGGCCGCCGACGCCGGGCGGGAGGCGGGCGCGATCGAGACGGGGATGCAGTTCTGGACGAGCGTGGCGGAATCGCGCGAGGAAGCCCGGGCGTGGGTGGCGGCGGGCATGGAGGGGACGTACCGGCTGCCGTTCGAGCGGTTCGAGCGGTACACGCCCTACGGCACCGCGCGCGAGGTCGCGCAGTTCATCGCGCCGTTCGTGGAGGCCGGGGCGCGGCACGTGAACCTGATCCCGGTGCAGGCCACGCCCGAGGAGAACGTGGAGCGCGCGGCCGAGGTACGCGAGGAGCTGCGGGCGCTGTTCGCCTGAATCAGGCGGCGTCGGCGGCGTTGCCCGCGGGCTGCGCACCCGGGCGAAGCACGGTGCCGGCCGACATCGCGATCGGGTCGCGCGAGAAGTCGCGGATGGTGTCGCGCAGGTCGAAGGTGCGGACGGGCTTGGTCAGGAAGGCGCAGGCGCCAAGCTTGTAGCTGGTGACGACCAGGCGGTCATCCGTCGAGGTGGAGAGCATGGCGACCGGGGCCTTCTGCAGCCAGCTGCGGCCGGCGCGCACCTCGTTCAGCAAGCGGATCGCCTCGCCGTCGGGCAGCTGCGCATCGAGGAAGATGAGGGACGGGACCGTGCGGCGCTCTTCGAGCAGCGCCAGACCGCCGTCAACCGTCGTCGCGGTCAGGACGCGCGCGGTGCGGTCGATGTTCTGGAGCGAACTGGCGGTGCGCTCGGCGTCCGTTGCCGAGCCATCGATAACGAGAAAAAGCGTGCGCATTCCTGCCTCCGGAAGGCCAGTGTCCCGTCCGGGAGGCAGGGTCGACAGGAGGGAGATCCCTACAGTTCGGCCGGGCGGAACTGTACGAGCGTGACCTCGGGCGTGACGTCCTGGTAGGTAGCGACGAGGGGCATGCCGATCTCGACGCGTTCCGGGTCGCAATCGACGATGTTGGCGGTCATGTGGACGCCCTCTTCGAGCTCGACGATCGCGATGACGTAGGGCACGTCGCCGGCCCACTGGGGGCCCGTGGGGCGGCGGGCTATCGTGTAAGTGTAGAGCGTGGCCCGGCCCGACACCTCGACCCATTCGAGCTCGTCGCCGGGGCCGAAGGGCGAGATGGCGCGCGGGTAGAACACGTACTTCCCGGTGCCGCGGGAGCGCTGGATGACCAGGCGGTGCTCCCTCGCGGCGTCCCAGAACGGGCGGGTGACCTCGGAGATCTCGGGGAGCGGCTTCGTGTAGGGCATGGTTTCGTTCGGCTCGGTCACCGGTCCCTCCCGAGGATGAGCGAGACCTGGTCGCTCATGATGCCGCCGTTGCCGTTGACGAAGGCGTACTCGCACTTCTTGACCTGGCGGCCTTTGGCGCGGCGCATCACCTGGCGGGCCGCTTCCGTGACGTGGGACATGCCGCCGGCGATGCCCGCCTGCCCGAAGGAGAGCTGGCCGCCGTGCGGGTTCAGCGGGAAGTCGCCGTCGAACTGGAGGTTGTGGGCGTCGACGAACTTGCCGCCCTGGCCCTTCTTCGCGAACCCGGCGTCTTCGAGCGTGATCAGCACCGTGATGGTGTAGCAGTCGTAGACGCTGGCGACGTCGATGTCCTTGCGACGGAGGCCGGACATGCGGAAGGCGCCATCGGCGGCGGCCTTCACGGAGCTGTCGGTGAGGCTGGGCGCGAAGGTGATGCTCTTGTGCGTGGTGCATTCGCCCGCGCCGAGGACGTAGGCGGGCGCGTGCTTCAGCTTGCGCGCCTTTCTGGCGCTGGTCACGACGACGGCGGCGGCGCCGGCCACGGGCATCACGATTTCGAGCAGGTGGAGCGGGTCCACCACGACGGGGGAGTTGAGCACGTCTTCGACGGTGATGGGCTGGCCGAAGAAGAGCGCGTCGGGGTTGTGGCAGGCGTTGTAGCGCTGGGCGACGGCGATCTTCGCGAGCTGCTCCGGGGTCACGCCGTATTCGTAGCGGTAGCGGTTCGCGATCATTCCGTAGCCGTAGTTGGCACCGATCGCGCCGAAGGGCACGTCGAACTCGGCGCTGGGGGTGCGGTCGACGCGGCGGCCGGAGAAGCCGGAACTGGCGCTCTTCTTCGGCGCCTGCACGGAGCTGCGCTCCCGGCGTGAAGCGGTGGTGCAGACGACCGTCTCGCAGAGCCCCGCGTTGATGGCGGCGGCGGCGCGGGTGACCATGCCGGCACCGGTGGCGCCGCCGAGGTCCATGACCTCCGAGAAGCGGCAGCGCATGCCGAGGTATTCGATGACGGTCGCGGGCGCCATGAACGGCGCTTCGGCGAAGGCGGAGACGATGAGGCCGTCGACCTCGCGCATTTCGAGGCCGGCATCGGCGACGGCATCCTGAGCGACCTTCGCGAGCATGCCGAGGGTGGTCTGGCCTTCGGTGTAGCGCGATGGGCGGAATTCGGCCACACCGGCGATCGCGGCTTTCCCGCGCAGGGACATGGAGCGCCTCCCTGGAGAACTGCGGCGTAAGCGTACCCGCAAAGCGCGGACGCGTCTTGACCAGCGGTAGCGGTCAGACCGCCTCTTCGGACGGCTCCATGACGGCGGGCGGATGGGCCGGGATGGCGTCCGGCTGGCCGCGGGTGCGGCGGTGGGCGCGCAACCAGAAGAGGTAGGCTGGCAGCGCAGTCACCGCGAGCAGGATGCCGGCGACGCGGTAGGCGGCGGGCAGGCCCCATTCGTCGCCGATCGCGCCGAGGCCGGGTTCGAGGCCCATGAGCACCAGGCTGAAGAGCAGCTGGTATAGCGAGAGGACGGTGGCGCGGCGCGAGCTGGGGATGCGCTGGTGGAGATAGTTGCCGACGAGCGGGAAGCAGGCGGAGATGACGATGCCGGTCATGGGGAGGAAGACGAAGGCGCCGAGCGAATCCCAGGCGGCCAGTCCGGCGAAGGCGGCGACCATGCCGAGCGGCAGGAGGGCCATGGTGCGTTCGAGGCCGAAGCCCTGGGCGACGCGGTAGGCCATGAACGCGGCGGCCATGCCCAGGAGGCTGCCCGGCACCAGGAACCAGCCGTAGTGGCCGATATCGACGCCGTGCGATTCGAGGAAGGGCTGCGCGAGGATCGAGGCAGCCGATGCGCTCGCGGTGGTGACCGCGCCGAAGAGCATCATGTAGCGGATGGCGGGGGTGCCGAAGGCGAGCCGGGCCGCTTCCTTCGTGCCGGCGGCCAGGGAGAGCTGCTCTTCGCCTTCGGCCAGGTGGGGCGGCTCGACGAACGTGAGCGCGACGAGGAACGCCACCGCCATCGTCGCGGCGCCGCACATCACGGGCACCCAGAGCGCGGTCGCATCGGCGAGGGGCGCACCGGCGATGAGGGCCAGGAGCCCGGCGCCAGCGGCGACGGATCGCGTGCGCCCCCAGAGCTTCTCGAACTCGTGCTCGCGGCCGGCGTGCTTGAGCGAATCGAAGAAGAAGGCGGAATCGGCGCCGGAGCAGAGGGTCCACGCGACGGCCCAGAGGATGTACGAGGCGAGCAGGACGGCGTAGCTATCGGCGATGCCGAAGATGAAGATGGCGGCGCAGTTCACGCCCGCGCCCATCGCGAGCGAGACCTTGCGGCCGAAGCGGTCGGCGACGGCGCCGGTGGGGACCTCGGCGAGGACCATGACGAGCCAGAAGGGCGCATCGAGGGCGGTGATCTGGGTGAGCGAGAGGTCGCGTTCTTCGCGCAGGTAGATGACCCAGATGGGCAGCCAGAGCTGGAGGTCCATCAGGAAGCGGAAGATGTAGAACCGCCGGATGTTGCCGGCGTAGGGATTGGCGTCCCTGGTCACCATGGCTGGCGGGGAATGGTAGGGCATCGGCCGGCCAGCCGCCCGCGGCTCAGGGGCGTGCGGCCGCGGGCGCGTGCTCGCGGAGGTGGACGAGGAGCTGGACGGCGACCTCCGAGTGGAGCTGGCGCCCGCGCGGGGAAAGCCGGGCCCGCGGCCCGGCATCGAGGACGCCCGCCTCGCGGAAGCGCGCGATGACCGGGCCGGCGGCCGCCTCGAGCGGCGTGCCGAAGCGCGCTTTGAAGTCGCCGGGGTCGAAGCCTTCGATGAGGCGGAGGCGCAGCGCGAGCCAGTCGGACATCGCGGTTATGTCGTCGGGGCGGTAGTGCGCGGCCACGGCACCGCGGCCCGCTTCGAGGGCTTCGATGTAGGTGCGCGGGTGGGCGATGTCCTCGTAGCGGACGCCATCGACGTAGCCGTGCGCGCCGGCACCAAGCCCGAGGTACTCGCCGTCGGTCCAGTAGGTGCGGTTGTGGCGGGACTCGTGGCCGGGCCGGGCCCAGTTCGAAAGCTCGTACTGGCGGTAGCCGGCGGCTTCGAGCAGGTCGCCGGCCCGCTCGTACATGTCGGCGACGAGGTCGCCATCGGCGGGCGTGACCTCGCCGCGCTCGACGCGGGCGGCGAGGGGGGTGCCCTCCTCGATGGTGAGGGCGTAGCAGGAGATGTGGTCCGGCGCGGCCGCGACCGCACGGCGAAGGTTCGCCTCCCAGCCGGCGAAGGACTGGCCGGGCAGGCCGTAGATCAGGTCGATGCCGACGCTTTCGAAGCCGGCGTGGCGGGCGGCGCCAACGACGGCGGCGGAAGCTTCGGGCGAGTGGAGGCGGTCGAGGAAGCGGAGCTCGTCCGCGTCGAAGCTCTGGACGCCGAAGGAGATGCGGGTGACGCCGCCGCGGCGGAGCTCGTGGAGCTGCCCGGCGCCGGTGATCCCCGGGTTCGCTTCGAGGCTGACCTCGGCACCGGCGGCCATGGCGCCGGCGGCGGCGCGGATGGCGGCAACGATGGCGGAAATGTCCGCGGCCGGGAGCTCGTTCGGGGTGCCCCCGCCGAAGGCGATGGACCGCACTTCGCGGCCCCCGAGCAGCTCCGCCCGCTGGGCGACTTCGCGCAGGAGGGCGGCGGTGTAGCGCTCGCGGAGAGTGTGGAGTCCCGCGTAGGCGTTGAAGTCGCAGTAGCCGCACTTCACCGTGCAGAACGGGATGTGCACGTAGACGGCGAGCGGTTTCACGCCGGGAGGAGCCGCTGGCGGAGGTCGGCGACGCGGTGGGTGGTGATGCCGTCGACGCCCCATTCGGCGAGCTGGGCCGCGCGGTCGGGCTCGTCCACCGTCCAGGCGACGACCAGGAGGCCGCGCTCGTGGAGGATCTCGATGATGCGCGGGCTGAGCAGAGTGTGGCGGCAGGAGATCCCGCGCGGCTTCGTGTCGCGCTGGATGACCGAAAGGAAGAGGTCGAGCTGCGACTGGTAGCCGATCGAGTAGAAGAGGTCGACTTCCGGGGCGGCGTCGTGGAGCGAACGGAGGACGGACCAGAGTTGCGACGAGGCGACGAGGCGGTGCTGGTAGCCGGATTCGTCGATCGCCTTGCGCACGAGCCGGGCGGCCGTCATGCCGCCGTTTTTGAGGTCGAGGAAGATGTCGACGCGGCCCTCGGTCTTCTCGAGGAGCTCGGCGAGGCCGAAGGGGCGGCGGGGCGCGAGCGAGAGCTTGAGCCCTTCGAAGAGGACCGGGAGTCGGCTGAAGATGCGGTGCTCGTGGCGCGCTTCGAAGCGGCCACGATTCACGTAGAGGTCGACTTCGAGGTAGTCGGCGACTTCTTCGATGGCGGCGAGCGCCAGCACAGCGGTATTGCCCGCCTTGTGGGCGATGAGCGCCGGGGCGCCCCGGCCGGGTTCGATCAGCGGGCGCCGATCCGTCTCAACCGCGACCATCACCCCGTGGCGGCCGCCGCCTGCGGGTTGGCCGGGTGGCGCGGGGAGACGGGCACGTCGCCGTTCGCGATGTCGTCGAGGAGGTCCTCATCGCCGACGTGGTAGCCATCGCCGGCGGGGGTGATGGCGCCGAGGGTGACGAAGCGGCTGAGGAGCGCGGTCACGGTTTCGCGGCTGGTGCCGATGGTCTGGGCGAGCTCCTGGTGGGTGAGGCCGAGCTCGATGAAGCCGTTCTCCTGGCGGTTCAGCAGCGTATCGGCGAGCCGGGCCGAGACCGGCTTGGAGACGATGTTCATGAAGGTGCGCTGCATGCCGACCAGGCGGCGGGCCATGAGCTCGGCCATGGCGAAGCCGAGCCGCGGCGACGAGTGCAGCAGGTGGCTGAAGTCCTCCCAGGAGATGCTGGCCGCGACCGTTTCGTCGATGGCCTGGGCGCAGGCGATCCGTTCGCCGTCTTCGACGATGGCCATGTCACCGACGACGCCGCCCTTGCCGACGACATCGAGGATGATCTCCTTCCCGTTTTCGGCGACCTGGTAGATCTTGATGCGGCCCTTGAGGATCAGGAAGACGCGCTCCGCGGGGTCGCCGGCCTGGAAGAGGACCTGGCGCGGTTTGAAGCGGCGCTCGGTAAGCAGCGGGATGAGCCGTTCGAGCTCCTCATCGCTGAGGACGTTCATCATCTTGCTGAGCTGGCGCAGGTACCACGCGATCGAACGCTGCAGGGTGTTGTGGCCGCGGTTCGTAGGGCGAGCGGGGGTCTCGGCGGTCATTCCTCATCCTCATTGCCACCGTAGCGGAGGCGAAGTTCGTCCAGGAGGCGGAGTGCGCCCGCGCTCACGGCCTGGGGGCCGTTGGCGCCGACGTACCGTTCAAGGTCGGCGAGGGCGCTCGTGTGGCTGCCCAGCCGATAATGCAGCATGCCACGTTCGCCGACGAGTTGGGCGTTCCACGGCTCGATCGCGAGCTGGAGCTCGACCACGGCGAGCCAGCGGTCGAGGTCGCGGCGTTCGCGGAAGATGACGTGCAGGTTGCCGAGCATGCGCTGGAGCACCTGCCGCCGGGTGACGGCGGAGAGGTAGGTCTCCGGCGCCGCGGGCAGGGCGACGCCACGGAGGCGGGTCACCAGGTCGCCGGCTTCGAGGCGGGCGCCGCGGTTGAACGGGTCGATGAAGATCGCGTCTTCCGGCGGGCCGCAGCGGACCAGGAAGTGGCCCGGGTAGCCGACGCCGTCGGCGCGAAGTCCCACCCGCTGCGCCACCTCCATGTACACCAGCGAGAGCGAGATCGGGATGCCGGTGCGGCGGGCGATCACGCGGTCGAGGTAGCTGTTCTCGGGGTCGCCGTACTCCTGGACGTTGCCATGGTAGCCGGCTTCTTCGAAGAGCTCGTGGTTGATCGCGTCGATCAGTTCCCAGGTGCTCGAACCGCCGCCGAGGCGCTCCACCACCGCGTCGGCGATGAGGTCGAGCTCGCGCGCAGACGCGTGCGGATCCACCGCGGCGCCGCGCAGCCGGCTGATGACCATCGCCGCGCCGAACAGGTCGACGTTCGTATCGGGCCCGGCCGTGCACGCGGCGAATTCGGTGACGAGTGAACGATCCACTGCAACCAGTATACGAGCGCGGGCAACGATTCCGTCAGGATCGCTGTACGAAGGCACCCTTACGAATCAGGGAAATGCAGCGCCGAGATCAGGGAAGTTCGAGGCCGTGGCGTTCGAGCAGATCCGCGTCCTGGAGCAGCTCCTGGGTCGGGCCGTCGGCGACGATCTCGCCGCCATCCATGATCACCGTCCTCGGAAAGACATCGCGGACGAGGCGCATGTCGTGGGTGCTGACGATCATCGTCTGCGGGAGCTCGAGGAGCAGGTTGATGAGCTCGCGGCGGCCGCGCGGGTCGAGCCCGGCGGAGGGTTCGTCGAGGACGAGGATGCTCGGGTCCATGGAGAGGACGGTGGCGAGCGCGGCGCGCTTGCGCTGGCCGAGGGACATGTGGTGCGGGAGGCGCTTTTCGAACCCGGCGAGGCCCACGGCTTCGAGCGCGCGGCGGACGCGGTCGTCGATCTCGGCGGCGGGGATGCCCATGTGGAGCGGCCCGAAGGCGACGTCGTCGTAGACGGTGGGGCTGAAGAGCTGGTCGTCGGGGTCCTGGAAGACGAGGCCGACGGCGGCGCGGATGCGGCCGGCGTTCTTGCGCTCGACGGCGAGGCCACCCACGCGCACGGTGCCGCGGGCGGGGAAGTGGATCCCGTTGAGGTGGAGCATGAACGTGCTCTTGCCGGCGCCGTTGGGGCCGATCAGGGCGAGCTTCTCGCCGGCGTGGACGCGCAGGTTGATGCCCTTGAGTGCCTGGAAGCCATCCGGGTAGGCGAAGTGCAGCCCCTCGATTTCGAGCAGCGGGGCACCGGGGGTAGCGGCTGCGGCGGTCTCGGGGCGGGACGAGAGCATGGTCATGCGTGGGGCATCCAGGCGTGGGCGGCGAGCTCGAAGCTCACCAGCGTGGCGGCGACGGCGAACAGGGTAGCCCATTCGGCGCGAAGCATGGGGCGCACGCGGTGGCTGACGAGCTGGCCGGTGTAGCCGCGCGCCTGCATCGCGAGGTAGATGCGCTCGCTGCGTTCGTAGGAGCGGATGAAGAGCGAGCCGACCATGTGGCCGACGACCTTGGCGCGCCAGGCGGTGGAGACGCGCTTCGCCCCCGGGAGCTCGGCGGACCGCGCCTGCCGGGCGCGCATCATGCGCTGGGCTTCGCCGGTGAGGACCGCGAGGTAGCGGTACATCAGGGAGATAACGGCGACCATCAGCTTCGGCAGGCGGAGCCGTTCGAGGCCGTGGACGAGGTCGTGGAAGGTGGTGGAGAAGACGAGGAGCGTGGCCGCCTGCACGCTGACCCAGCTCTTGAGCATGATGGTCGCGACGAGGCGGACGCCTTCCCAGCTCGCCGTGAGCGAGAACAGCCCGAAGTCGACCGTGCCGATGGGGTCGCCCTCGCGGGTGAAGACGAGGGGGAGGGCCGCGAAGACAAACGGCAGGGCCACGAACGAGCCGCGCACCATGCGGACGGGTCCGAGCCGCGCGAGGAAGGACACGCCCACGAGCGCGGACCATGCGATCCCCAGGGCGAGGAACGATTCGCGCGGCAGCAGGCTCACCGAGAGGATGAAGCCCACCACCAGGATGAACTTCAGCCGTGCGTCGGCCCGGTGCACCGGGCTCTCGCGGTGGACGTAGCGGTCGAGGTTCAGGACGCCCTCGCGCCCTTGCGCGTCTGTTGGAGCAGGAACCCGAGGACGAGGATGACCGCGAAGACGATCGCCACGCCGACCAGGCCGGAGAGCACGACGCTCACCCACTCGTTATCGACGCCGGGGATGCTGTAGTCGGGGAGGATTTCGTAGCCGGAGTCCTGGCCCTCTTGGGCGAAGCCCTTGTCCTCCGAGACTCGGTCGAGGCCGTCCGGGTCTTCGGAGGCGGCCGGGGCGAGGATGACTACGCAGGCGGCCGCGATGACGAGCCCGATGATGGCCCAGCGGTAGCGGCGGAACCAGCTGCCGCCATCGGTGGGCGTGCGGGGAGCGCGGGGGGCCGTGTTGGAAGCAGCGGGCATCTCAGGCCTCCATCGGGCGCGCGTCGCGCAGCTGGAAGAGGTCGGCGCGGCTGGCGGCGATGAAGCTGAGCGCGGCGACGGTGATCACGGCCTCGCCGATGCCGATGATGGCGTGCCAGCCGGCCATGGCCGCGAGCGAGGTCGCGAGGTCGGTCGTGTCGGAAGCGGCGAGCTGGACGGCGGTGAGGATGGCCGCGGCGAAGACGGACGTCCAGGCAGCGATGGGCGCGGCGACCAGGCGGCGCTTCTCTTCGCCGCCGAGCACGACGCAGAGCGTGCGGTAGAGCCAGTAGCCGCCGAAGGTGCCGATGATGCCCATGTTGAAGATGTTCGCGCCGAGGACGAGGAGGCCGCCGTCCTGGAAGATGAGCGCCTGCACGGAGATGACGCAGGCCATCACGATCGTGCCGGCCCAGGGGCCGAGGAGCACCGCCGCGAGGACGCCACCGAGCAGGTGGCCGGAGGTGCCACCGGGAATCTGGAAGTTGAACATCTGGGCGGCAAAGATGAAGGCCGCCATCACGCCCATGAGGGGCACAGCGCGCTCATCGAGCTCCTTGCCGGCGCGCTGGAGCGAGACGGCAAGGGCGGCGCCGGTGATGACCCAGAACCCGAGCGCGATCGGCGTGGAGAAGAAGCCATCGGGCGCATGCAACAGGAATTGCGGAAACGGCATGGCGAAGAACCTCCGGGACAGCTCGCAACGGCAAGCTTAGTGTCTAAATGCAAAGAGTTGCAATTGAGACAGGTCGCAACGCGCACCCGGGCTTCACGCTCTCCTGACAGCGCGTGGCAGTTTCCGCGGGGGCGCGGCAACCCGTATCGTTCAGTCCATGTATCCACCCGCCCGTTACCGCCTGGGTGACTTCGACATCGCGGTCATCTCCGATGGCTACATCAAGCTCGATGGGGGCGCCGTCTTCGGGCTGGTGCCGCGGGTGCTGTGGGAGCCGGTCATCGGCAAGGACCACATCGATGATCAGCACCGCATCTCGCTGGGGCTGAACTGCCTGGTGGTGCGCCGCGGGAGCGACGTCCTGCTGATCGAAACGGGCATGGGCTCGAAGCTCACGGGTTCGATGCGCGAGAAGGTGTTCCCGGGTGACTACGGCTACCTGCTCGAGAACCTCGCGGCATTGGGGCTGCGGCCGGAGGACGTGACGGCGGTCGCGAACACGCACCTGCACGCCGACCATTGCGGCTGGAACACGGTGCGGAAGGGCGACAACGTGGTCCCGTCGTTCCCGAACGCGCGCTACTTCGTTCAGGCGGGCGAATACGCGGCGG
This sequence comes from Dehalococcoidia bacterium, assembly GCA_020850615.1. Lineage (GTDB taxonomy): Bacteria > Chloroflexota > Dehalococcoidia > Tepidiformales > Tepidiformaceae > JADZEI01. The sequence continues at coordinate 34,026 of JADZEI010000022.1, forward strand.
CGACGCACCCCAACGACCGGACGCGCGCGACCTACCTCGCGGAGAACTTCGCGCCGCTGGAGGCGAGCGGCCAGCTGGAGCTCGTCTCGGGCGAACAGGAGATCGTGCCGGGTGTGCACTTCCTGCCGACGCCGGGACACACCGCCGACCACGCCTCGCTCGTGCTGTCGTCGGGCGGCGAGACGGCGATTTACCTCGGCGACGTGGCCCACCACGAGGTGCAGGTCGAGCGGCCGGCGTGGGTGGCGGCGTTCGACATCCTGCCGGTGATCAGCCTCGAAACGAAGAAGGCGCTGGCCGAGCGCGCCGTACGCGAACGGGCACTGCTGTTCTGCGTGCACAACGCGTTCCCCGGCGTGGGCCGGCTGGTCGAGCGCGAGGGCAAGCGGGTATTCGTGCACGAATGAGCGAGCCACAGCTGGTCTACCACCTGGCCCTGCGCGAGCTGCACGCCGCCGCGGGCGCCACCTTCGTGGCCCACGCGGGCTGGTCGCTGCCGGCGCACTACGGTGACTTGGCGGCGGAGTACGCGGCGCTGCGGGGCGCGGCAGCGGTGTTCGACCGCTCCTATCGCAGCCGGTTCATGGTGACCGGCACGGACGCCGGCGAGCTGCTGGCGAAGGTGTTCGCCGGGCACGCGGAGGAGCTCGAAGAGGGGCGCGCGATGCGGACGGTGGCGCTCGACGCGGAGGGAACCATCGCCGATGTGGTGCTGATCGCGCGGACGGGCGGCATCGCCTACCTCGTCACGGGCGAACCGGGCCGCCGGAGCGACACCTTCGCCCGGCTGCGCGCGAACGCGGGCGAGGACTGGGACGTCGGCATCGAAGACCGCACGGAGACGACCTGCCTGGTCGCGCTCGCGGGGCCGGGCGCCGCCGATGCCGCGACGGAGCACCTCTCGGAGGCGCTTCAGTCGCGGCTTCCGTCGCTGCACGCGGTGACGTTCGAATTCCACGGCTTCCGCGCGCTCGCCATCCGGACGAGCGACGCGGGCGAGGATGGCTTCGAGTTCGTGCTGGCGCCGGCGGTGGCGCAGCACATCATCGAGACGCTGCGCGCGGGCGGCGTGCCGCTGGTGGGCCTGAACGCACAGGAGAACGCCCGGATCGAGACGTGCATCCCAGCCTTCGACCCCGACCTCGAGCCGGGCCTGTCGCCGGCGGAGGCGGACCTCGACGTGCTCCTCGGCATCCCCGGAGGGCGGGAGGCGCGGATCCTCGCGGCGGTGCTGCTCGAAGGGAGCTCCATCCCGGCGAAGGGCACGGCGGTGGCAATCGGCGGCGCACCCGCGGGCGAGGTCCGCTCGGCGACGTGGTCGCCGGCGCTGCAATCCGTGGTCGCGCTGGCACTGCTGGACGCGCGACAGGCGCTGCCGGGCACAAACGTTGACGCTGCCGGGATTCCCGGCACTATCGTGGCGAAACCACTCTATCGACGGAGGGCCTGACCGATGGGATTCCCCGGGGTTGGCGATCTGGGCAGCTTCTACATCCCGCCCCCGGTTGGGGCGCTCGAACTGAACCTGAACGACGAATGGCGCGCGCGCTTCACCGAGGCGGACGAGCTGCCGCCGAACGCGCCCGTCCAGTACGGGTACGCCATCGTGTTCAAGGGCGACCGCGGCTACGTCTGCCGCGCGGGCGACGACGCGGTCTGGGGCGTGGTCGAGGGGCCGTTCTCCGAAGGCGAGCAGACGCAGGAATGGCTCGAACGGGCCGTCCGCGAGCAGCTGGGCGCGACCATCGCGAAGTGCGAGCTGTTCGGCTACCTGGACTGCAAGGCCACGAGCCACAACCCGCAGTTCGAAGCCGGGGCCGTGACCGTGCGCGCGCTCTACCTGGTGGCGGCGGAGGAGGTCGGGGAGATCCCGGACGACTCGCCGTATGCGCGGCGGCGCCTGCCGCTCAACGAGCACGCCCGCGCCGTCCGCGACCGCTATCCGGAGCTCGTGAAGTACATGTCGATCGGGCTGAACCGCTACAACGTCTGGCGGGCGAAGGGCGAGGCGTAGCCGCTACTCGCCCGAGTAGACGCGGTCGACGAGCTCGAAGAGCGCGGGGTCGTAGCGTTCCAGCCAGTCGCGGTCCTGGATGCCGCGAAGGTCGGCGTGGATGAAGTACGCCTGCGTGGCTTCGGCGAAGTACTCGTGGTGGTTCGTTGCGGCGTAGGCGTCGCGATAGCGGCCGGCGCTGAGCGCGGCCTGGTAGAGGATGCGCGTCTCAATGTAGTCGGCCGGGGAGATGGACCAGTTCTGCACGAGGTGGCCGAGCTCGTGGTAGAGCACGTTGAGCCCGGCACAGGGGCCCGAGCGGTCGCCGAGCAGGTCCAGCTCGTTCACGGTGACGATCGGGTAGTCCGCGCGGTCGGCGACGCCGCAGGCGTGGTCGAACACGTCCGTCTGGGACGTGCCGTCGAGGCAGTCGAACTCGGGCAGGTCGAGGATGCGCTGGCCGGGCTCGGCGACGACGACGTAGGCGCCCTCCTCGGCCAGGATGTCCTCCAGGTCGTTCTCCGCGAAGACGTGCTCGACCGTCTGACGGGCGATTTCGAGCGCTTCGGGCGAGACGCCGGCCGGGGCGACGATGGCGAGCCCGGCGGCGTCGGTGCGCTGTGTGTAGAGGGCCGGGAACGTCTGCGGCGCGCCGGGCGCGGGGCGGTGGAGCACGCCCTGGCAGACGTTGCCCTCGGCGGGGAGGCGGGCACTGGCCTCGCGGGTGGGGGTGGGGCTGGGCTTGGAGGTCTCCTGCGTCGCGGCCCGTCCGGGCGCGCCCGTGTCGTCTCGCGGCGAAAGCGTGAGCACCATGGCGGCGACGGCCATGGCTGCGGCCAGGGGGAGGAGGATGACGGCGAGGATGCGCACGCAAGAAGCTTGAGGTTTCGGACACCCCCGCGTAAACGCGGGTTCGCCCGAGTCCTTACAACTCCCTTACGGAGCTGTCACTCGGCGATGGCCCAGCGCACGACCACATTCACGCGGATAGTCCCGGAGCCGGTCTCGATCGGCGTCGACGAGTAGGCACTGCCGGTGGCGGGTATCGCCACATCGGCCAGGCGGAGGACGTCGATGGGCTGCGCCGTCTGCACGTCTTCGCTAATGGCGATGGGCGCGCCGAGGGTGACGCCGCCGAGCCGGGCGAGCTGCTCCGCCTTCGCTTTCGCGTCGGCCATGGCGCGCTCGCGGGCGGTCGCCTTCGCCTCGGTGTCGTCGTCGAGCTGGAAGGCGACGCCCTGGAGGCGGGAGGCATCGCCGCCGGCGTCGATCGCCTGGTCGATGGTCGCGTTCAGGCGCGAGAGGTCGCGCACCTTCACCGAGAGCGTGTTCGTCACGATGTAGCCCACGACGGTCGGCTGGCCGCCGCCAGAGGGGTAGTTGTACTCGGGCTGGACATAGAGCGCGGCGGTCTGGATGTCGGCATCGGCGACGCCGTTGCTTTTGACCGAGGCGATGACCGCAGCGGCGAGCTGCGCCGCCTCCTCGCGGGCGGTGCCCACGGCCGGGGAGCGGACCTCCACGCCGACAGTGAAAACGGCGATGTCCGGCGGGACGTTGATCTCGCCGACGCCGGCGACGGTGACACCCATGGCCTCTTCCTCCGGCATGACGGTGGTGTTCGTGTCGCCCTCGCAGGCGGCGAAGAGTGCAGCCACGGGCAGCAGGCCCAGGATGATGGCGGCGCGTTTCATGTCCGGCTCCTGATGCCACGGGCGGCGAAGAAGGCGAGCGCGGCCGCGCCGATGGCGATGCTGGCGAAGACCGCTTCGAACGCGCGGAGCGTGGTTTTCGAGCGGTCATGGCTGATTGCGGTGCCCGGGCCGGGCGCGATGGCGTCCGGTGCGCCGGCGCCCGTGTCGTATGCGTTGGCGGCGCTGGTGACGTCGTTGGTGGTGCGCTGCTCGACGGTGCTGTCGTCCGCGGGCGCCTCGGTCGTGGGCTGGCCGCCGGTTGCGGGCGGGGGAGGCGTCTGCTGGGGGGTGGCCTCCGGGACGGACTGGCCGCTCACGCCGCCGCCCTCGACCGTCGGCAGGGCGGGCATGGTGCTGCTGGGCTCGGCGGCACCGGTCTCCCGGTCGCCCTCGAACATCTCGCCGGCGTCCTCCGGCGTCCCGGCCGCGGAGGACATGGTGGTCATGGCCTCCTGGGTGGCGCCGGCGCCGGCATCGGCCGCGACCTGGTCGTCGTCGCCATCGTCAGCGACACCGGCGAAGTCGACGGTGAGCAGGGCGAAGAAGCCGAGCGCGGCCACGGCGGCCGTGACCTGGGCGAAACGGAGCGCCATCACGGGCGCGGGCGGCCGGATGGGCGCAGCGACGACGACCGGGCGCGCGGGGTTCGCCGCCGGGCGGCTGCGGGCCTCGGCCGCCATCTCGGGCGTTATCGCGAAGCTGCGCGGGGCCGGGCGCTCCGGCAGGCCGCGGAGCAGCGTGCGCGTGGCGCGGTGCTCTTCGACGGCGCCGGAGCAGGCGGCGCAGCTGGCGAGGTGCCGTTCGAACGCGGCGCGGCCGCCGCTGTCGAGCGAGCCATCGACGTACCCGTGCAGGCGCCGCTCCCACCTCTCATGCCCACCAAGCCATGCCGGACGATTCATTCTTCCCTCACCCGAACCAGACGACGGATCGCCCCCGAAAGTTCCGGGCGCTGCAGGACCAGGTTTCGGAGGCGCTCGCGGCCGCGGTGGATGCGCGACTTGATCGTGCCCACAGAGGTCCCGGTCAACCGTGCCACCTCTTCGTACTGGAAGTCGTAAACATCGACGAGGAGGACGGCCTGGCGCTGTTCGAAGGGGATTTCGAGGAGGAGCTGTTCGAGCTCGGCACCAAATTCGTGGCGTTCGATGATGTCGAGTGCACCTTCGTGGGGATCTGGCACCTCAACGGGAAGGTCATTCCTGTCGAATATCGCTGAGAGTGACGCTGCCTGGTCCTTTCGGCGGCGCCTTCGGAGCTCGTCTTTGCTTTCGTTCGCGGCAATGCGCAGCAGCCAGCTGCGGAAGTTGCCGCCTTCGAAGCGGTCGAGCGACCGGTACGCCGAAAGGAACGCCTCCTGCGTCGCGTCTTCGGCCGATTGCGACTGGCCGAGAATGCGGAAGCAGAGGCTGTACACAGCCGACTGGTGGCGCTCGACGAGCCTGTTGAAGGCGTCGAGACTGCCGTCTTTGGCTAGTAGGACAAGTCGCTCGTCGGGGGGGTCCAGCCCAACACCCATGCCCATCGCAGGGCGAGGGTAGGTGAATCACCTGTTAAGGGCGACCACAACCCCCGGCAACCGGTGCACGCGGGAGGCTGTGGTACGCTGATGAAGATGGAGCAGGACGGCGAAAGCCGCGAGGACGAAGGCCTCGAAACCGAATCCGACGGCGGGTGGTATTTCGATCTGCCGAACGGCGCATGGGAACGCCAGGAAGCGAAAAACCGCCAACTGCGCCAGAGCGTCCGGGACAACATCGACGAATCCGTTGAGGCCGCGCCCCCCGACCCGTTCAAGGGCAAGTCCCGGGGGCTGTTCGGACGGCAGCGGAAGGACGAAGAGGAAGCCGGCGGCGGGCGGTCGATCGCTGGCGGCAAGTGGACGCTGAACCGCAACCAGGGGTCGATCGACGACTCTGCGGCGCCCGACAGCGGGGCTGCTCCGCGGGCCGAAGCACCACCGCCACCACCGGCGGGCGACGACCTGTTCGCATCGTTCCGGAAGCGCGACGACGAACCGGCCGGTCCGGCCGGGGAATACAGTACCGAGCCGCTGATCCCGCGGCGCCGCCAGCTCGACGACCAGCCGGCCGGCTGGCAGGCGCCGGCTGGCGATGACGGCGAGACCGACTCGCTCAGCATGATGCGCAGCTGGGCGCTGAGCCGCGGGGAGTCTGGCGGGCACCCCGAGCCGTTCGTGCTCGGCGGTTCGAAGCCACAGCACCACGTGGTGCTGCCGCCCGTCACGCCGCAGCGCGAGGAGACGCCGCCCGAGGAGGCGCCGGTCACGAACCTGCGCGACTGGGCGCTCCGCCACCGCTCGCAGCAGGAGGCGGACGAGGCGCCGGCGCCGAAGGGCGAGGGCGACGAGCCAACCCGCTGGGACGAGATGTTCGGTGCGGAGCCCGCCGAAGGCGGCGCAACGCTCGACAGCATGCGCGCCTGGGCGACCGGCGAGATGCAGACCGGCCTGGTCAAGGCCGACGACGATGACGACGCGCCCCGCGAAGTCCCGGCCGAGTTCCTGAAGCCGTTCGAGTGGGAGGACGGCGATGGCACCGGCGACGAGGCCGCCGTCGCGTCCGACAGCGCGCCGACGGAGGAGCAGGACGCCGCCGCGCCGTGGACGCTGCACGCGGTGCCCGCCGAAGAGGACCTGCCGGCTCCCGCGGAGGAGCCCGTGGCCGAGCCGGCCTGGGAGCCCGCGGCCGCCACGGTGGTCGAGATGCCCGGCGATGACGACGAGCGGGCCTGGGAGCCTTCGGCGACGCCGATACAGCCGCTTACGAACTCCTGGGCGACGATGGGCCTGGACGACGAGACGGTGCTCCCGGGGCCTGAATCGGGTGCCGAAGAGAAGAAGCCCGGGCTCATGGGACGGCTGTTCGGCCGGAAGAAGAAGCAGGAACAGAAGCAGCCGGAGCCGGCCGAAGAGCCGACCTTCGGCGACACCTGGACGCTGGCCGACGAGGAACTCGGCACGCTCGCCGCGGCGCGGTCCGTCCCGTCGTCCGGGTGGGTTGAGGGCGAAGCGCGGACCGACTGGGTCGCCGAGGACGGCGACGACGACAGTGGTACCGCGGGCGACGCCGGCGACAGCTGGACGTGGGAGCCCCACGCGGAGAGCGACGCCGCCCCGGCTGAGGTATCGCACGAGGACGAACCAGCTGCTGCGGCGCTCGAATCGGACGACATGGACGGCTGGAACTGGGAGCCGCGGACGGGAGCGGTCGCCGCGGAGCCACCCACCGAAACCTTCGCGGCCAACGTGGCCGACGAGGAGGTCGCCGACGGCGTGACGCCGGAACCGGCCCTCGCCGAGGCGAGTGCCGACGAGGCGACTGAAGACGAGGTGGCTGCGTGGGACCCGGAGCCGTTCGAAGCCGTAGTGCCCGCGCATGCGGTGCCCGCGGAGGAATACGCTGCCCCCGCCCTGAACCACGAAGATGCTACTGTGGCCGGGATGCCCGAGCCGGGACCCGACGCGGATCGCTTCGACGAGCCCGCCCACGACGCCGACGACGCGGAGTGGGAGGCGCGCCCGGCCGCGGCCTGGGACGAGACCGCGCCCACAGCCGCCATCGACAGCGGCGAGCCAGACGAACCGATGGCGCCCGCGTGGCAGGCGACGGTCGCGGACGAGCCGGCCGCGGCCTGGGAGCCGCAGGCGGTTGCCGATGACGGCGGCCCCGACGAGAGCATCTCGCCCGCATGGCCGGCAGCGGCCGCCGAAGCTGGCGACGAAGTCGCCGCGGGCTTCCAGTGGGAGCTCCCGCTCGAATCGCCCGCCGCACACGCCGAGCCGGTCGCTGAGGTGACCGAGGGGGCGCCCTTGACGCCCGCGTGGCAGGCGCCCGTGGCCGCGTGGGACGACGAATCGGACGACGCGGTCGTGCCGTGGCAGGTGTCAGAGCCGGTCGCAGAGGTGACCGAGGACGCGCCGGAAATGCCGGCGTGGCAGGCGCCCGTGGCCGCCTGGGACGCCGAGACGGACGAGACGGTCGTGCCGTGGCAGGTGGCCGGGCCGGTCGCTGAGGTGACCGAGGACGTGCCGGAAACGCCCGCGTGGCAGGCGCCCGTGGCGTCGTGGGACGATGAATCGGACGACGCGGTCGTGCCGTGGCAGACGGCTGAGCCGGTCGCGGAGGTGACGGAAGCAGCGGCCGAGACGCCCGCGTGGCAGGCGCCCGTGGCCGCGTGGGACGAGGAATCGACCGACACGGTCATGCCGTGGCAGGTGGTCGGGCCGGTCGCTGAGGTGACCGAGGACGTGCCGGAGACGCCCTCGTGGTCGGCGCCCGTGGCCTCGTCGGACGACGGATCGGACGAGACGGTCGTGCCGTGGCAGGTGTCAGAGCCGGTCGCGGAGGTGGCCGAGGAGGCGCCGGAGACGCCCGCGTGGTCGGCGCCCGTGGCCTCGTGGGACGACGCATCGGATGACACGGTGGTGCCGTGGCAGGTGGCCGAGCCGGTCGCTGAGGTGGCCGACGAGGCGCCGGAGGTGCCCGCGTGGTCGGCGCCCGTGGCCGCGTGGGACGACGAGTCGTCCGACACGGTCGTGCCGTGGCAGGTGTCAGAGCCGGTCGCTGAGGTGACCGAGGGGGCGCCTGAGACGCCTGCGTGGCAGACACCGGCGGCCGCCTGGGACGACGAATCGGACGACACGGTCGTGCCGTGGCAGGTGGCCGGGCCGGTCGCGGAGGTGTCCGAGGAGGCGCCGGAGACGCCCGCGTGGTCGGCGCCGGTGGCATCGTGGGACGACGGATCGGACGACGCGGTCGTGCCATGGCAGGTGGCCGAGCCGGTTGCTGAGGTGACCGAGGACGCGCCGGAAATGCCGGCGTGGCAGGCGCCTGTGGCCGCGTGGGACGCCGAGACGGACGACACGGTCGTGCCGTGGCAGGTGGCCGAGCCGGTCGCGGAGGTGACCGAAGCGGCGCCGGAAGTGCCGGCGTGGGAGCTGCCTGGCATCGCTTCGTGGGATGACGGGCGGGACGAGACCATTGTGCCGTGGCGGGCCGCGGAGCCGGTCGCCGAGTTGGAGGACGAGACGCCGGATGTGCCCGCGTGGGCGGCACCGGCTGCTTCGTGGCAGGAATCCGGCGACGAGGCCGGCATCCCGTGGGACCCGGGTGCCGGGGACGAAGCCCGCGAACCGGCCTCGATCGAGGCGTACCGCGCCGAACACTCACCGCCGCCACCTGTGGAGGAGGACGACCCCTGGGCGTCGTTCATCGCCGCCCGGCGTGCGTCCGGTGAGTCGTTCCCAAAAGGCGAAGTCTCGGCCGATAACAACCCGGCCGGCCGGGACGTGTCTCTTTCCGGGGACAACCAGGACTTCAGCACCCCGTCGTATGACGAGGGCGCCGCGACCGTCGCTTCGAGCGACTGGACGACCTTCGACGCGGACGCGGGGACTCCCGCCTCCGGGGCGGAGGAGCACAACGACGACCCGTGGGCAGCTGTGGCCGCGGCCAGCGGCTACGGCGGCGCCCCGGACGAAATCGCGGTCTACCGCGGGCACACGGAGCGTTCGCACACCAATTTCGAAGCGGCAGAGACAGCGCGTCCCAGCTGGGGCGATGAGCTGGCGCACGAGCCAGCCCCCGAGTGGGCGGGCGAGGAAAGCGACGACGACGTGGTGCTCCGCGCCTTCTACGCGCACGCCAGCGCCGATGAGGACGATAACGAGCCGGTCGAGGTGCCGTGGGGCCGCGAGGAAACCCAGGCGGCGTTCGGGCCGATCCTCGGCAGCGAGGCGGCGGACCTCGTCGACGAGGTGAGCGGCTCGGTGGAGCATGGCGGTGCGTATTCGCGGCCGCCGCAGAGCTGGATGGCGCCCACACCCGCGCCGCGCGTGGCGGAACCGGCGGGCTGGGGGCTGATCCCGGACGACGAGCCATTCTCGCCCTTCGAGCGCGCGCGCGGCGGCGACAACGAACCTCCGTGGGGGCCGCCCGCGGGCTACGACTTCGATTCCGAGGCGGCGCCGGCCGCGCGGGGCCACGGCCGCACCAAGACGCTCGTCCGCGAGATCGTGGAGACGGTGCTGCTCGCGGTGCTCGTGTTCCTCTGCGTGCGGGCCAGCTTCCAGAACTTCAAGGTCGACGGCACGTCGATGTACCCGACGCTCGACGACGGCCAGTTCCTCATCGTCAACAAGCTCGTCTACGCCGAGGTGGACACCGGCAAGCTCGGTGACTTCCTGCCGTTCATCGGCGCGGGCGAGGGTTCGAAGCACATCTTCCACGGGCCCGAACGGGGCGACATCGTCGTGCTCAAGGACCCGCGCAACCCGGATACGGACCTGATCAAGCGCGTCATCGGCCTGCCCGGCGACACGATCGAGATCCGGGCCGGGAGGGTGTACATCAACGACTTCCTGCTCGAAGAGCCGTACATCAAGCAGGAATGGCATGGCAACATGGCGAAGATCCGGATCGCGGAGGGTGAGTTCTTCGTGATGGGCGACAACCGGGAGAACAGCCTGGACAGCCGCTCATCGATGGTCGGGCTCATCGGCGAGGAGCTGATCATCGGCAAGGCGATGTTCTCGTACTGGCCGACGAGCCACCTCGGGCTGGCCCCGAACGGGAGCCCGGAGCTGAGCGACAAGCCGACGTTGACCACGCAGCGGATCGACACCCCGTAGTGCGATAGCCTGAGGGCGCGGGACGTGTCTCGCGCCCTCAGGCTGCATACTGGCGGAAGGCTTCCGCCCCCGGGGAAGGTCATCGAAACAACAGGCGACCCCTGGCAAGACGGCCCCGGCGCCGCACCACCGGGCCCGGAGGACGGCGACCCGGCCGCGCGTGCGGGGATGCCGCCGAGCGCCCTCGGCCCACCCGGCAGCTCACCCTGGCAACCCCTCGACCCGGCCTCTGGCGGCGAGCCGCCGCCCCCTCTGACCCGGCCGCATGGCCTGCCCATCCGGCGGCGGGCAGCTGTGCGGGAAACGATCGAGACGGTCCTGCTGGCGCTCCTCGTCTTCCTCTCGGTGAAGGCGAGCTTCCAGAACTTCCGTGTCGAAGGCCAGTCCATGGCGCCGACGCTGAACGACGGGCAGTTCCTGATCGTGAACAAGCTGGTGTACTCGGAGATCGATACCGGCCGGCTTTCGGACTTCCTCTGGTTCATCGATACGGGCGACGACGGCAAGCGGCACGTGTTCCACGCGCCCGAACGCGGCGACATCGTGGTGCTGCACGACCCTGCGCAGCCGGGCCAGGACCTGATCAAGCGCGTCATCGGCCTGCCCGGCGAGACGGTGGAGATCCGCACGGGCGTGGTTTACATCGACGGGCGGCAGCTCATCGAACCGTACATCGTGGAGCCGTGGCCGAGCTGGAGCATGCAGGCGACGGCCATCCCCGAGCGGTCGTACTTCGTGCTCGGCGACAACCGGAACAACAGCAACGACTCGCGCTTCCAGCAGATCGGGCTCATCCCGGAGGACCTGATCGTGGGCAAGGCGATGTTCTCGTACTGGCCGCGGAGCGACTTCGGGTTCGCGCCGAACGAGGAGCCAGGCTTCGCCGAGTAACAAGGCGTAGAGGCGTCAAGGCGTAGAGTGGGCGTCCGCCGCGTGGCCGGGGTCGTTCGCTTGCGGCTTCACGCCTGCGGAGTCTGCGCCTACTATCCGGAGCGTGACCACTTCTTCCCTGGAACAGCAGCTCGCCGACCGCGGGGCGATCCTTCGCGGCCATTTCCAGCTCTCGTCCGGCCGCCACGCCGACACCTATGTCGAGAAGTTCCGGATCCTGCAGTGGCCGGACATTACCGGCCAGCTCTGCGCGATGATCGCGGACCACTTCCGCGGGCAGGCGAACGTCGTCGCCGGGCCGACGACCGGGGGCGTGATCCTCGCCTACGAGACGGCGCGGCACCTCGGCACCCACAGCATCATCGCCGAGAAGCGCGAGGACGGACCCGGGCGCGAGTTCAAGCGCGGCTTCGAGCTCGGCGCGGGCGACCGCGTGCTCGTCGTCGATGATGTGCTGACGACCGGCGGCAGCGTGCGGGACGTGCTCGATGCCGTGCGCGAGCGCGGGGCCACCGTCGCGGGCGTGGGGATGCTGGTCGACCGCACCGGCGGCAAGGTGGACTTCGGCGTGCCGTTCTTCGCCTGCTTCAGCCTGGACATCGCTTCGTGGGCGCCGGAAGAGTGCGCGCTCTGCAAGCAGGGCATCGCGCTGACGATCACGTAACAGGGCGCGTCGCGGCGCCGGGGCCACTTCCCGGGTGCCGTACAATCACCGCGTGCAGTACGTCCGCCAGGCCGGCAGCGACCCGAGCTTCCTGATCAAGGCGCTCAACGAGGCGTCGGGGGAGCTGCGCCAGCAGTTCTACGGCATCCCGCGGCAGCTGCTGCTCGAACCGGGCGAGGGGATCGACGACGCCTGGTCGCTGCTCGGCGTCGCGGTGCACATGCGCGATGTCGAGGCCGGGTTCCTCAAGCAGCTCGAGGCGATCGTGAGCGGCCGCAACGCCGAGATCCCGAACGTGGACCTGGACGACATCCCGATGCGCGAGGACTACGAGGACGAGGACGACGACGAGGTGCTGGACCAGTTCCACTACTACCGGCGGCACTCCAACTACGTGCTCTGGGACCTGAGCCCCGGCCAGTGGGAGCGCGAGGGCGTCCACCCCTACCGCGGCCGGGTGTCGATCATGACGCTCGCGCGGGAGATGTACCGTCACGACCTCGAACACCTCTGGCAGGCGCGCCGGATGGTCGAAGCGCTGGCTGCCCGTTGAGCGTGCCGCCCGTCCGTGTCGTTCCGCCGTCGCCGGGGCAGCTGGCGGCGGACCGCGAGGCGCCGTACGTCGTGTTCCTGCGGCTCGGCGATGCGGACGCGGCGAAGGTGGGCGCCGCCACGAACCGCTACCGCGAATTCGGCGAGCGGCCCCTCATCGTCGACGACGGGGACGCCGGGTTCGTGCGGCTGACCGGCGCGGCGGGTGCGGTGCGTGACTACGCACGCATCCTCAAGGCCGTCGGGCACCCGGCCGGCGAGCTCCTCCAGCGGGCGCTGGTGCCTCCGCGCGCCTGGCGGTTGCGGACGCGGTCGCTGCCGCTGGACCGGCCCCACGTCATGGCGATCCTGAACCTGACCGGCGATTCGTTCTCGGGCGATGGCGTGGGCCGCGACCTGCGTGTCGCGATCGAGCGGGCCGGCGATATGCGCGCATGGGGCGCCGCGATCATCGATGTCGGCGCGGAGAGCGCGCGCGCCGACCGGCCCGTGCTCGACGAAGCGGACGAGGCCGAGCTGGTGGGCCGGACGGTCGCCGCGCTGGTGCGCGAAGGCCACGTGGTTTCGAGCGACACCTACAAGCCGGCGGTGGCGCGGGCGGCGCTGGATGCGGGCGCGGAGATCGTGAACGACATCAGCGGGCTCACGCTCGGAACGGGAGCGGCGGAAGCGGCGGCGGAGGCCGATGCCGCGTACGTGCTGAACTACAGCTTCAGCGTGCCCAAGCGCCGCCCGGAAATGCCGCCGCGCTACGCCGACGTGGTCGCCGCGACCGTGGCGTGGATGTTCGAGCGAACCGAGCAGCTCTGGGCGTGCGGGTTGCCGCGCGACCAGGTCGCCATCGACCCCGGGATCGCGTTCGGCAAGAGCCACGACGAGGACATCCAGGTGCAGCGGCGGCTGGGCGAGCTCGGGTCGCTCGGGCTGCCGGTGCTGCTCGCGCATTCGCGCAAGAACTTCATCGGGAGCGTGAACGGGCTGCCGCCCGGCACGCGCGACCTCGAGACGCACATCGCTTCGGCGCTGGCATACGCGCAGGGCGCGCGCATCTTCCGCGTGCACGACGTGGTCGGCGCGCGGCGGGCGCTCGAGCTCGCGGCAGCGCTGACGACCGCCCCGGCCGGCACGTTCGCACCCGACGGCGAAAGCTGGCCCTGGCGTGCGGGCGCGGCGGCTTCGCACATGACCGTTGCGGCGCCGGACAAGCCGGCGCCCGGCGGGCAGCGCTGGTAGCGAGCTACCGGGGCGCGATAGCGAAGGGGCGGATCACCCATAGCCGCGGCGGCACGCGGCGCGCGTAGAATCGGCCGCACGGAAAGGGGACCCGCATGAAGTTTGGCATCTTCTACGAACTGCAGCTGCCGCGGCCGTGGGCTGAGGACAGCGAATATCGGCTCATCCAGAACGCGCTCTCCCAGGTCGAGCTGGCCGACCGGCTGGGGTACGACTACGCATGGGAGGTGGAGCACCACTTCCTCGAGGAGTACAGCCACTCGTCCGCGCCGGAGGTGTTCCTGGCGGCGGCGAGCCAGCGCACGAAGCAGATCCGGCTGGGGCACGGCATCATCCAGCTTCCGACGAACCACCCGGCGCGCGTCGCCGAGCGGGTTTCGACGCTGGACCTCGTTTCGTCGGGCCGGGTGGAGTTCGGCATCGGCGAAGGTTCGAGCGTGACCGAGCTGCACCCGTTCGACCGGCGCTTCCGCGATAAGCGGGCGATCTGGGAAGACGCGGTTCGGGCGATCATGCCGATGTTCACGCGCGAGTCGTGGTCGTACGAGGGCGAGTATTTCAAGTTTCCGGCGCGGAACGTGCTCCCGAAGCCGTACCAGAAGCCGCACCCGCCGCTGTGGGTGGCCTGCTCGCAGCTCGAGACGATCCAGATGGCGGGGCAGCGCGGGCTGGGCGCGCTCGGGTTCCAGTTCGTGAGCCCGGAAGCGGCGCGCGCGTGGATGCATGCCTACTACAACGCCTACGTGCACCACTACGAGCCGCTCACCGAATACCAGCCGAACCCGAACATCGCCGTGGTCAGCGGCTTCATGTGCGCGCCGACCGACGAGGAGGCGCAGCGCCGGGCGGAGGGCTGGACGTTCTTCCAGTTCGCGTTGATGTTCTACAACACGCACGGGCCGGTGGACCCGGGCACGGTGAACCTCTGGGACGAGTACCAGGCGTGGCGGCAGACGCCGAAGGGCCAGGAGGCGATCCAGCGCGGCGTGAGCGGCGGGCTCATCGGCTCGCCGGAGACGATCCGGCAGCGGCTGCGCAAGTTCGCCGACTCGCACGTTGACCAGGTGATCCTGCTGAACCAGGCGGGCAACAACACGCACGCGGATATCTGCGAGAGCCTCGAGCTGTTCGCGAAGGAGGTCATGCCCGAGTTCCACGAGCAGGACGCGGAGCACCAGCGCTGGAAGCAGGCGGTGCTGAACCGGGAGATCGAGCTCGAGGAGATCGACACGAAGCCGTTCTGGCAACCGTCGAACCAGACGCCATCGTCGAAGCTCAAGGAGCAGGGCGTCTCGGCGGTGGAGGCGGCGGCACCGAAGGCCTGACCGGCAGCGAGGGCGCGCGGGTGGCCCTGCGCGTGGGCCGCCCGCGCGTCTGATACGCTTACGGCATGGGCATCGAGATCGAGCTCGACGACGAGCTGGTGCAGCGGGCACGGGAGCGCGCGGAAGCCCGCGGGATCGCGCTGGAGTGTCTGATCGAGGAGGCGGTGCGCGCGGCGCTCGCGGCGATGCCGCCAGCGCGAGAGGAGCTGCCGGTATCCACGGCGGGCCGGCTTATGGTGGACCTTGATTGGACAAGTAACGAAGCCATCCTGGACTTCCTCGACGAGCAGGAATGGAAATCCCAGACGTAAACGTGCTCGTTGCGGCGGTGAGATCGGTTCATCCGCATCACGTTCCCGCCAGAGACTGGCTTGAGCGCCACCGACAGAGCGACGCCTCCGTGCTCCTCCCCGGGGTGGTGGTGAGCGGGTTTCTGCGTGTCGCAACGAACGCACGGATCTTCGGTCAGGCGGACCATGAGACGGTGCTTGGTTTCCTGGACTCGCTCCTCGCCGAGCGATGGGTGATGTTGGCCAGCCCGTCCAGCCTCCACGTCTCGACGTTCATCGAGATCTGCCGGCAGATCAATGCCACCGGTAACACCGTCTCCGACGCATACCTGGCTGCCATCGCGATCGACCTGGACTGTGAGTTCGTCACGTTCGATCGCGGCTTCGCACGCTTTCCCGGGCTGAAGTGGACACTCCTTCGGGGCTAAGCGCCGAACTGGTCGGCGAGCTGGTCCAGGGCGAGGGCGAGGGGCGGGCGGAGGGCGGTGCCGGCGAAGACATCGGCGAAGGCGCGGGCGACGGGGCTCTCGCGGCGATAGTTGCGGCCGCCGCCCAGGGCGAACAGGTCGGCGGCGATGCGCGCGCACTCCTGGGTGACGTACGTCTTCGTGCGGAGGACGCGGGCGCGGTAGTCCGGCGGCGAGGCGTACTGCCAGTCGCGGGCCGTGTCGAGCAGGTAGGCGCGGGCGGCTTCGTACCGCATCGTCGCCTCGGCGAGGCGCAGGCGCACGCCAGGCGACGCCGGCGCGGGCGAGGTGAACGCCGCGAGCATCCCGCGCACGCAGCCGAGCGGCACGGCGGCGAACAGGCAGAAGAAGTACTGCAGCGGCTGCACCGCCGTGAGGAACCCGGGGAACCCGAGGTAGCCGGCGGCCGGCGCGGCTTCATAGCGGACCGTGTGGCTTTCTGTGGAGCGCATTCCGAAGCCGTCCCAGTCGTCCATCACGGTGACGCCGGGCGCGGAGGTTGGCACGAAGAAGAACTCCACGACGCCGGCGCCGGGCAGCTCGTCCGGGCTGGCCTTCGCGGTGGAGAAGAAGTAGGCCGCGTTCCGGCCGCCGGAGGCGAGGATCTTCTCGCCGGTGAGCAGGAACGTGCCGTCGCGGAGCGTGGCGACCGTGCGCGTGGCATCGAGCGAGCCGCCGGCGCCCTTCTCGGAGTTGCAGGCGGCGAAGAGCTTGCCGGCGCGGAACTCGGCGGCGGCCCACTCGCGCTGCTGCTGCCAGCGGGCCCGGTGCTCGGGCGGGGCGAGCTCGACGGGCGCGGCGAAGATGCCCGCGAGCCCGAGCGGCATTGCCAGCACCAGCGCGCTGGAGCCGGAGGCGGAGGCGACAGCTTCGATCACCCGGACGCCGTCTTCGAGCGACAGGCCGCTGCCGCCGAGCGCGGCCGGGAAGGGCGCGAGCGGCAGGCCGATTTCGCGCAACGCGGCGAGGTTCGCGGCCGGGTACAGCTCCGGGGCGGCCTGGTCGCGTTCGGCCATGGCGGGGAGCTGGCCCTGGAGTGCATGGAGAATCGCGGCAGCGGCGTCCTGTGTCATGTGCGGGAGTGTACGCCCAGCGCGCAAGCGGCCCGGGCGTACAATGCGGCCCACAATCCCGGCGGCGGAGCCACCCACAGGAGTACCCCGTGCCCATCGCTGATTTCTCACTCGCCGGCAAGGTCGCCATCGTCACGGGCGGCAGCCGCGGCATCGGCCGTTCGATCGCGGTCGCGCTGGCCGAAGCCGGTGCGGACGTCTGTGTGGCGGCGCGCAAGCCGGAGGCGCTCGAAGAGAGCGTGCAGGCGGTCTCCGCGACCGGCCGCAAGGCGATCGCGGTGCCGACGAACGTGCGCGACATGGACGCGCTCCAGAACCTGGTCGACGAGACGAAGAAGCAGCTCGGCCGTGTCGACATCCTCGTGAACAACGCAGCGACGAACCCCGTCTTCGGGCCGGTGAAGAACCTGGACGAGCGAGCGTGGGATTCGGTGATGAACACGAACGTGAAGTCGATGTTCTTCCTGAGCAAGCTCGCCCGCGAGGCGATGCTAGCCCAGGGGGACGGCGGCAGCATCATCAACGTGAGCTCGACGGGCGGGTTCCGGGCGTCGGTGGGCCTTGGCGCCTACTCGGTCTCGAAGGCGGCGGTGATCATGCTGACGGCGGTGTGCGCCAAGGAGTGGGGCACCGACGGCATCCGCGTGAACTGTATCGCGCCGGGGCTGATCAAGACCGAGTTCTCGCGGGCGCTGTGGGAGAACGAGGCGATCCTGGGGAACTCGACGAGCAGCGCCGCCCTCCGGCGGATCGGCCTGCCGGACGAGATGGCGGGCGCGGTGGTGTATTTCGCATCGCAGGCGTCGTCGTTCACGACGGGGCAGACGCTGATCATGGACGGCGGCGCGAGCGCCTGAGGCGACGGAGGCTGGCATGGCCGCGACGTTCATCACAAAGCCACTCCGAGGGATGGGCACCGGGCTCGGCCGGTTCGTGCTCTTGGTGCTCAAGCTCGGGGGGTTCGCCGTGGCCGCGGCCGCGCTCATCCTCGTGCTCGACCGGATCCTGCTGACGGACGACCTCGAGCCGCCGCGCTAGGCGGGCCGGCGGAGCTCCTCCGCGAGCGGGAGCCAGCGCAGGGCGGCGGCATCGCCGCCTTCGAGGCTCCAGGCGACGGAGAGGACGAGCTGTGCCGCGGCCCAGCGCATGACGGTCGCACGGTCGAAGCCGAGCTCGTCCGCGAGCTGCGCGCCCCGGCGGCGAAGGATGGCGGCGCCGCCGGGGTCGTCGACGATGTCGCGCGGGTTGCGGAGCAACGCGCCGGGCTCGTACTCCGGCGGGCCGATGACGCCCTTGGGGTCGATGGCGAGCCAGCCGCCGCCGTGGGAGAGGATGTTGCCGTGGTGGAGGTCGCCGTGGAGCAGCACGTCGCCGGCTGAGGGCGCGCCGAGCTCGCGGTACGTCTCCTCGGCGAAGGCGAGGAGCGCCGCGGGGACCGGGCCAGAGGTGCCGCCGTTCTCGCTGCGCAGCCGTTCGAAGGCGCGCGCGGCCCACTCGGAGACCTGCGGGAAGGCGTGGCCGGGCGGCGGGAGGCGCCGGATCGCGCGGATCACGCCCGCGGCGAAGGATGTCGCGACGGTGTCGTCTTCCACGATGGTCAGCTTCGCCCCGGGCTGCGCGCGTTCGAGCAGGAGGCCGCCGCGGGCGGGTTCGGCGGCGAGCAGGCGGACCAGGCCGTGCCCGGCGTACGCATCGAGTGCGGCGACCTCGGTGAGCAGCTCATGGTGCGGCATCCAGATCTTGAGCACCGCGTCCTGTCCCGCGGCGGTGCGGCAGGGCGCCACCCAGGTGAACGACAGGTCCGCGAACGGCTCGCCGACATCGAGCCGCCAGGTCTGGGCGAAGTCGTGGACGAGCGCGGGGAGCTCGCGGACCCAGCGGGCCACCGCCTCCGCGCCGTGGACGCCGGCCAGGTTCGCCACCAGCGCGGCGGGCAGGTCGCCGCTACTGGTCATGGCGGCGGCGGGCTTCGTGCGTGGCGAGCCGCGCCGAGCTGCCCGGTACGCCGCGGAGCCCCGCCTCGCGCAGGGCGGCGATGAGCTCGTTGAAGTGCTCGAGGCCGTTCACTTCGAGGAGGAAGTCCACAAGCGCGACGCCGACGGGCATGCCGGGCGCCTCGCGGTTGTGGTCGACTTCGAGGATGTTGCCGCCCGCCTCGGCGACGACGCGCGTGATGAGCGCGAGCTCGCCGGGCGTGTCAGACACCTCGACGGTGAGGTGCTGGTAGCGGCCGGCGTCGACCAGACCGCGGCGCACGATCGAACCAAGGACGTTGATGTCGATGTTGCCGCCGGAAAGCACGGCCACGGCGCTCCCGCGGGGCACGTACGCGCCCGACTGGAGCGCCGCGACAGCGAGCGCACCCGCACCTTCGACGATGAGCTTCGAGCGTTCGATGAGCATGACGATGGCGCGGGCGATGGCCTCGTCGGTGCACTCGACCACGTCGTCGACGTAGCGGCGGACCAGGGCGAGGGTGCGCTCGGAGGGGCCGGCGACGGCGACGCCATCGGCGATGGTGCGGACGGAGGGCGTGGTGATGACCCGCCCGGCTTCGAACGAGCGGCGCAGCCCGTCCATCGCAGCTGACTGGACGCCGATGACGCGGACATCGGGGCGCGACTGCTTGACCGCGACCGCGATGCCGGCGAGCAGGCCGCCGCCGCCCGCGGGGACGATCACCTCGCGCACGTCCGGGACCTGTTCGAGGATCTCGAGGCCGATGGTGCCCTGGCCTTCGATGACGGCATCGTCGTCGAAGGGCGGGACGTAGAGGCGGCCTTCCTCCGCGGCGATGCGCATCGCTTCCTCGCGAGCCTGTTCGAGCGAGAGGCCGTGGAGCACGACGCGGGCGCCGTAGCCGCGAGCCGCCGTGGCCTTGGCGAGGGGCGCGATCGTGGGCATGACGACGGTGACGTTTATGCCCGCACGGGTGCCGGCGAGGGCGATGCCCTGGGCGTGGTTGCCGGCGCTGGCGGCGACGAGGCCGCGCGCTGCCTGCTCTGCCGTGAGCCGCGAGACGTAGGTGGTGGCGCCGCGCAGCTTGAACGAGCCGGTGAGCTGCATGTTTTCGCACTTGAGCGCCACCGGGGCGCCGCCGAGCCGTTCGAGCGTGAGCGAAGGCCACACGGGGGTGAGGCGGACGTGGCCGGCGATGGCCTGGCGCGCGCGGCGGATGCCTTCGAGCGTGACTCCGTGCCCGGCTGGGGCAGCACCTTCGGTCATGCGGGGGATTGTGGCATACCGGGGCAGCGGACCGCGTGCGTCAGCGGCGCCAGATCTTGCGGCGCTGCCAGCAGCGGGCGCAGATGCTCACCGGCTTGTCGATCACCACGCCGCTTTCGCGGAAGGGGTAGTTGCGTTCGCTGAGGTGGGAGGCGCAGAAGAGCCCGAGGCAGAGCGAGCATTCCTGGCGCGGGTGCGGCTCGCAGTCCTCTTCGCCGCAGAGACCGGCATTGTTGCGCTGGCGCACCCGTTCGCGGTAGGCGTAGTGCGCCTGGAGGTCGTCGTGCTTGGCCCGGCAGCGCTTGCGCGCGCAGACCGCTTCGTGGCCCTCGCGGAAGTAGGTGTGCTCGGTGCAGAAGGCGCGAGCGCAGTACTGGCAGGTGTCGACGGGCGCGGCGTGGCAGCGCGAGAAGCGGCCTCCAGCGCCACATGCCGCGTGTGCCATCCGCCACCTGCCTTCCTCGCGCGGCGATCCTGCGACAGGCGGTGCGACGGGGTCAACGGGTGGGGAGCCAGGCGCAGGAACCGGGGCCGTCGCCCACGTCGTAGGTCGCGGCTTCGTCCCAGCTCGCGGTGGCGAACACCTGGACGGTGTCCTCCGCGTTCGAGACGACGGCAAGGTAGGCGGCATCGGGCGAGAGACAGAGCCCATCGGGGCGGTCGGCGACGTCGAGCTTGCGGACGACGTTTCCTTCGGCGACATCGACGATGTAGACGCGGGCGGCATCGCCGAGCGACACGGCCACGCGATCGCCGCCGAGGGCGATGACACGTACGGGACTGCCGGGGAGCTCGAAATTGCGGGAGACGGCGAGGTTGGCGCGCTCGAACACGGTGAGCGTCCGGGCGGCGGCGTTGGCGGTGACGACGTAGCGATCGGTGAGGGCGACGCTTTCGGGGAGCTCGCGGGTTGGGTAGCTGGCGCCATCGGGCCCGCGGAGGGTGTTGGCGCGCGACTCGGTGACGAAGACCGCGCCCCCGGCGGCGGCGACGGCGTGGGGGGTATCGCCGGTGGCCGTGCGGCCGGTCTCGGCGAGCGTCGCGGGGTCCATCCGGACGAGCTCATCGGTGTCATCGAGGGTGACATGGAGGTGGGCGCCGTCGATCGCGACGCCGTGCGGCGTGCCGCCCGGGAATTCGACCCGGCGGAGCACGCCGGGGGCGGACGGGTCGACTTCGACCAGCGCATCGGCGCGCCCGAGGGTGATGTAGAGCCGGCCGCCGGCGGTGGCGATCTCGTGGGGCGGCCCGAACAGGGCGAGGCCGTGGGACGCCTGCCGGCCGATGTCCAGGACGGTGAGCGACTCGCCGCGCAGGTTCGCGACGACGAGCGTGCCTTCGCGCGGGGGTTCGACCGTTTCGGAGTCGCTGTTGGTGGCGCTGAGGGCATAGGAAGCGGCCACCGCCACGAGGGCGAGGCCGCCGAAGGTCCCGAGCCGGTTTGCGCGCGAAGCGTCCATCACGTGGCGGCGGGCGGGCGGCGCACGGCCACCCGCCCGGCAGCTCCTTTAGCGGATGATGTTCACCAGGTCCTGGAGGAGCTGGTCGCTGGCAGTGATGACGCGCGACGAGGACTGGAAGCCGCGCTGGGCGAGGATGACGTTCGTGAACTGAAGGGCGAGGTCGACGTTCGAGCTTTCGAGCGTGCCGGTGTTCACCGTGCCGCGGCCGTTGCTGTTCGGCTGGCCGACGATGGCGTCGCCGGAGTTGGCGCTGGGGGTCCAGAGGTTCTGGCCGGCGCGCTGCATGCCGCCCGGGTTCACGAAGGTGGCGAGGGCGAGCTGGCCGATGACGCGGTTCGAGCCGTTCGAGTAGATGCCCGAGATCTCGCCCGAGCTGCCGACGGCGAAGCTGACGAGGGCGCCGGCCGGGAAGCCGTCCTGGGTCGAGAGGTTCACCTGGCTCTGCCCGGCGAACTGCGAGAAGGCACTCATGTCGACATCGAAGGCGAGCGGTTCCGCGGCGTCGCCGGGGAGCGTGGGCAGGGTGATGTTGATCAGCCCGCTGGCCGGGGTGGTCAGGTTGCCGGTGGTGCCGTCGAAGACGATCTGGCCGGGGGCGATGGTCGCGGCATCGTCGGCGGTGGTGTCGGCATCGCCGTCATCGAACGTGCCGACGACGTCCCAGGTGTTGGCGGCAGCGTTCTTGCGGTACTCGAGCTTCACGGTGTGGGCGTTGCCGAGCGCGTCGTAGGCAGTGATGGTCGTGTTCACGACACCGACGATGGGCGGGCCGGCGCTGTAGGTCGGGGTGCCGGCGTCGAGGTTGCCAGTGAGCTTCATGCTGGTGGTCGGCTGGGCGCTGATGCGGGTGCCGAACGGGATTTCGAGCGCCGTCAGGGGGCCTTCGACATCGACGAAGCCGGTCGAATCGGCGGACCAGCCCATGACGCGGAGGCCGGTGACCGGGTTCACCAGGCCGCCGTCGACGCCGATATCGAAGGCGCCGTCGCGGGTGTAGAACTCGCGCTGGCCGTCGCTGACGACGAAGAAGCCGTCGCCCTGGATGGCGAAGTCGGTGAGCTTGCCGGTCGACTGGAGGGAACCCTGGGTCATGATGTTGTCGATGCCGCCGAGGTTCATGCCGAGGCCGATCTGGGCGGCGTTGGTGCCACCGCGGCCATTCTGCGGGGAACTCGCGCCCTTGATCGTCTGGCCGAGGATGTCCTGGAAGGTCACGCGGCTGGACTTGTAGGCGATCGTGTTGACGTTCGCGATGTTGTTACCAACCACGTCCATGTAGGACATGTGGTTGCGCATCCCGGAAATCGCGGAAAAGAGTGCCCGCATCATGGCTCGTACGATCCTTTCGCTGGGGCGGGGCTACCGCCGCTGAGGTGGATCGGGCTTCCGCCTGGCGGACCAGCCCGGTGGACGTTCGCGCTAGGCGATGACGACCGAATCGATGTTGGTGAACACGCGCTGGTGGTTCCCCTCCTTCGGCATTGCGGTGACGACGGTGCGTTCCTGGACGTTCACGACGACGGCAAGGTCATCGAGCATGACGACGGACTGGCGGCCGCCCTTTTCGGCAGCGCGGCTGATGGCACTGTTGAGGCGGTCCATGCGCGCCGGGTCCAGGTCCAGCTCGCGCCGTTCGATCCGCTTCTGGGCGTGGCGGCTGAGGTTGACCTGCTGGCCGCTGACCTGTTCGCTGGCGCGCTTCAGGGCATCGGCGAAGGAGGAGCCCTGCGGCCCGGTGGTGCGCGAAACGCCAGGGGCGCCCGCGGCGGGGAACCCGGCCCTCCCGACAGAGTCGACGGCCATGGCTAGGCCACCCCGGTGACGGTGAACATGTCCACGACCTTGCCGCCGACGATGAGCATGGGGATGCCATCGCCGCCGACGAAGACGCGGTCGACCCGGCCGGTGACTTCGTTGCCGACGTTGGCCGTGTCGTCCACGGCGGCGCGGACGCGGTCGTCGGCGTTGACGTTGACCTGCTGGCTGGTGGTGAGCTGCGTGTAGGGCACGCCGAACGTCTCGCGGGCGACGGTGTCGCGGGTGAAGCTGACGCCCTGCACCTGGCGGCCGGTGATGGTCTTGCCGAGCATGCCGGCGGCCGTGGAGAGCTCGGAGATGCCCTGCATGACCTTGATGCCGTCGGCGACGGCGCGCATCTGGTTGAGGGATTCGAACTGGGCCATCTGCGCCATGAAGTCGCTGTCGCTCTGGGGCTCGAGCGGGTTCTGGTTGCGCATCTGGGCGATGATGAGCTTCATGAAGTCGACCTGGCTCAGCTCGCCGCCGGAGCTGGTCTTGGGCGTGTAGGTCGCGTTCTGGAGCCCGGTGATGGCGTCGGTGCCAATGCCTGCCATGGTGTGCTCCTTCCTCAGACCCGGTAGATGTGGCTGCCGTCGGGGTTGTATGCCGCGCGGAGCCGGTTATGACGTGCGGTAGCCTCGGGGGCCCCCGCGTCGAAGATGCTGGCGAACTCGCCGGGGTTGGCCCGGCCGCGCCCCTGCTGCTGGTGGCCGCTCGCGTTCGGGTCGTTCGCCTGCCCGTTGCCCAGGCCGACGTTGACGTCGGCGAGGTTCAGCCCGTGGCTGCCGAGCAGGTTCGAGAGGTCCTGCGCGTGCTGGCGGAGCAGCTGCGCGGCGCTGGACTGGTCAGCTTCGACCGTGACGTGCACGGCTTCGCCGGTGATGCGGACGTGGATGTTGACCGAGCCGAGCTCCGGTGGGTCGAGGCGGATGACCGCTTCGCCGCCGCCCGCTTCGACGCGTTCGATGACGGCCTGGCGCACCTGCTGGACCGCGGGCGGGAATTGCGCCTCGGTCTCGGCGGTGGCTGCGGATGTGGTGCCCGCCGCGGGCGTCGCGGCTTCCGCGACAGCCGAGCGGCTGTTCGCGTGGGCCACGCCCTGGACGGACGCGTTCGGGAGCTGGTCCGGCTGGCTGTTACCGCGCCGGTCCGGGTCTCCGCCGGTGTTCTGTTGCTGTCCAGCGTTCCCGGCGAAGCGGACCACGCTGTCTGTGTTGTCGATGGCGGGCGGCGATTCGGTGGCGCCGCCGCCGGATGGCTGCGGTGGCTCGGAGGTCGCCTCGGGTGGCGCGGTGGCGTCGCTGGCTTCGAACAGCGCTTCCGCGTGCGCCCGCTCGATGGCGGTGGGCTGGTTGTTCGCAATGGTGGCCGCGGGCTCCGTGGTGACCACCGGGATGTCCGGCGCAGCGGCCAGGTCGGTGGGCTGGGCGATTTCGGGCGCGACGTTTTCGACCGGCCCGGTATCCGTGGACGCGGCGGGAGCCGCCTGGTCCTCTTCCGGCGCCAGGTCCGCCGCCGCGTCGACTAGCTCGGCCGCGAGCCCATCGCCCGCGGCCACGGAGCCCGCGAGACCGGCAATTGCCTGCGACTGCTCCGCGGTGCCCGCGGGGGCCGGCGCGAGGTCGAGCTTGGCGAGGAGCTCCGGCAGAGCGGCGAAGGCTGCCGCGAGGGCGTCCTGGCCGGAGCCCTCGTCCGCCTCCCCCTCGGCGAACTGCTCACCCGCCGGGAGCAGGGCGTCGAGGGCGGCGTCGAGGCTGCCGTCCGTCGTTGGTGCGGCCGTGGCGGCAAGGAGGAGCGCGGCCGCGAAGTCTCCTCCCGGCGCCGTGGCTGCGGCGCCCTGGGGCGCGCCCTCGAGAGGGAGCGCCGCCACATCGATAGGGGAAGCAACGGTAGCGATCACATCTGCATCCTGAAGACTTCCTGGTAGGCCTCCACGGCCTTGTTTCGGACCGTGGTGGCGAGGCTCATTGCCAGGCTTTCGGCTTCGAGGGCGAGCATCACGTCGTGGAGCTCGACATCTTGGCCGGTGGCCAGGGCGTTGACCTTGCTGTTCGCCGAATCGCTGACGGCCTGGAGCTGCCCGATGGCCTTGCCCAGCATGTCGGCGAACCCGGCAGCCGGTTTCCCGGTTACGCCTTGAGTCTGAAGCGGGAGCCCAGCTCCCTGAATGCGTCCGATCTCCATATCCGCGACCTCGCTTCGTGTAATCCGGGGCGGGGGAACTACCTATTCCCGATGTCCAGCGCCCGGAGGGCCATCTGCTTCACGGCGTTGAGCACCGTCACGTTCGCCTGGTAGGAGCGGTTCGCCGAGGTCAGGTCGGTCATCTCGGTGACCATGTCGACGTTCGGCAGCTCCACGTAGCCGTCGGCATCGGCGTCGAGGTGCGAGGGGTCGTAGACGAGCCGGGTGGGCGTGGTGTTGTCCTCGGAAACGCTCGTGAGCACGACGCCCGTGGTGCCGCCGGGCTGGAACTTCTGCACCGCCTGGGCGAAGGGCAGCGACTGGTCCGCAGCGGCGAAGCGCACGACTTTGCGTGTGTACGGCCCGCCCTCGGCGGTGCGGGTGGTGTCGATGTTCGCGACGTTGCCGGCGACGACGTCCATGCGGACGCGTTGCGCCTGGAGCCCGGAGGCGGTGGCGGAAATGGCACCGATGAGTCCCATGTATCCCTCCCTGCGGCTAGCCGCGGATGACGTTGCGGATGATCCCGAGCTTGGTGTTGAGCGCGCTGGAGGCCGCCTGGTAGCGCATCTGCGTCTCGGCCAACTGGATCATCTGCGCGTCGATGTCGACGGTGCTGCCATCCAGGCGGGCCGAGGTGAGCATCTGCGCCCGCTGCATCCCGAGTTGCCCCGTGGAGCCCATGCCGGCGTTGATGTGGCGCGCGTCGGTCGTGGCGAGCGCGGTTCCGAAACGGCCGAGCTGGCGCTGGAGGGCAGTCTCGAACGGCACCTCCTGCGCGACATAGCCCGGCGTGTCGATGTTGGCGATGTTGTCGCTGATCGCCTGCTGGCGCTGGGAAAGGCCGCGCAGCCAGGAGGCTGCCGTGCCGATCGTGCTGTCGCCGAGTGCGATGAGGCCCATGAGCTACCTCCACGTCCCCGCGGCGTCAGTCGCCGGGGTGTTGCCAGCGGGTCGATGCGACTTCGTCAATGCGGATCCGCTCCAGGCGGTTCTGTTCGATGCGCTCCTCTTCGACGCGGTGCTCGTGGAGCGCGTCCATGGCCTTGCGGTCGCGGCGCTTTTCGAGCAGGACGTCGCGCTCGGCCTGGACCTGCCGCTGGGAATGGGCGAGCGCGGCGAGGCGGGCCTGCTCTTCGCGATCGAGCCGGACCGTGTAGGCCGAGGCCGAGGCGAGGAGCTCCGGGTCGAGCGGCCCGGCGCCGGGCACGCCCGCATCGAACAGGTCGCCGCGAGCGGCGCGGGTGGCGTCGACGGCGCGCTGGCGTTCGGCCTGGGCGCGCATCTCGGCCGCGAGCCGGCCTTCCTGGAGCCGCTCGAGCCGCTCACGATGCTTCACCAATCGCTGTAAACGTGCCTTCGAAAGGCTCATCGTCGCTCACTGCCTCCACTGCTTCGGCTTGCGGCAGGCCAGCGGCGAGCACGATGCCCGCTTCGGCCGCCTCGAACGCGGTCACGTCGTCCGGGGTCTGGCGGAGGTAGGCGTGGATCGCTGGCATGCGGTCCATCGCGTCGTCCACGAGCTGGTCGGCACCGCGGACGTAGGCGCCGATGCTGATCAGGTCCTTCGCGTCTTCGTGCGCGGCGAGCAGGGCGCGGATGCGCTGGGCGGCGGCCTTGTGGTGCGAGCTGGCCACGCGCGACATGAGGCGCGAGACGCTGTTGAGCACGTCGATCGGCGGGTAGTGCCCGGCGCTGGCGAGCGACCGCTTGAGCACGACGTGGCCGTCGAGCGTCGCGCGGGCCAGGTCGGCGATGGGCTCATCCATGTCCTCGCCGTCGACGAGGACGGTGTAGATCGCGGTCATCGAGCCGCGGGCGGCGGGGCCGGCGCGCTCCATGAGGTGGGGGAGCATGCTGAACACCGACGGTGGGTAGCCCTTGGTGGTCGGGGGCTCGCCGGCGGCCAGGCCGATCTCGCGCTGGGCCATGGCGACGCGCGTCAGGCTGTCGAACAGGAGCAGGACGTCCAGCCCGTCGGCGCGGAAGGCTTCGGCGATGGCGGTGGCGGTCCGCGCAGCGCAGAGGCGCATCGCGGCAGGGTTGTCGCCCGTGGAAGCGACGACGACGCAGTTCTTGAGCGCGTCGAGGCCGAGGTCGTGCTCGATGAAGTCGCGGACTTCGCGGCCGCGCTCGCCGATGAGTGCGATGACCGTGACATCGGCGCCGGTGCCGCGCGCGAGCATGCCGAGGAGCGTGCTCTTGCCGACGCCGGAGCCCGCGAAGATGCCGACGCGCTGGCCCCGCCCGAGCGTGATCAGCCCGTCGATGG
The DNA here is from genome assembly GCA_020850615.1 of Dehalococcoidia bacterium. Classification (GTDB taxonomy): domain Bacteria; phylum Chloroflexota; class Dehalococcoidia; order Tepidiformales; family Tepidiformaceae; genus JADZEI01. The sequence goes on from JADZEI010000022.1 coordinate 61,804, forward strand.
CGCGGACGCCAGAGGGGAGCGCGGCCATGATCGGCTCGCGGTCGAGCGGGTGGGGCGGCTCGGCGTGGGCGGCGGTCCAGCGGACGCCGCGGAGCTCGCCCATGCCATCGAGCGGGCGGCCGAGCCCATCGAGGATGCGGCCGAGGAGCGAGTGGCCGGAGGGCGCCTGCGAGAGGCGGCCCGTGCCCATGACGCGCGCGCCGGCAGCGACGGTGCCGCGGTCCAGCATGGCGATGGTGGCGTGGCTGCCGCGCGCGCCGGCGCATTCGCCCGCAAGCGGGCGGCCGGCGGGGTCTTCGACGAAGACGAGCTCGTTGGGGCGGAGGTTGACGCCGGCGGCGGTCACCATTTCGCCGGCCGCGCGGAGGACCGTGCCGGTGCGGCGAAACACCTCGGCGCCGGCGGCGGCTTCGACAACGGCATCGAGCGCGGCGCTGGTCACCGGCCCACCTCGCCGCCGGCTTCCGCGAGGGCGAGCTCCATCAGCGAGAGGCGCGCATCGAGGGTGGCGTCGATCGTGCCGTGGCGGAGGTCGATGACGCACCCGCCGATGTCGACCGCGTCGTCGGGGCGGACGTACTGGGCGGCATCGGCCAGGGATGCGCGCACGGCCGCGGCGACGCCGCTGTGCACGCGGATCGCGAGCACCTCCTGTCCGGCAGCGGCGCGAAGCGCCTCGGCACAGACGAGCGCCGTGCGGGATGGCTCGGCCTGGTAGTACTCGCCGACGATTCGCCGGGTGGCGAGGGCGACCGCACGGGCGACCACAGCAGCGGATTGCCCGGCGATGCTGTCGCGGATGGCCTTGCCCTCGGCCGCGGCCTGGCGGGCGAGGTCCAGGGCTACGGCGAACTCGGACAGCGCCTGGGCGCGGCCCGCTTCGTAGCCCTCGTTGTAGGCCTGGCCGCGGGTGGCGGTCTGCTCGGCGTGACCGGCGGCGACCAGGCGCGCGGCTTCCTGTTCGGCTGCCGCGATCAGCGCCGCGGCACGGTCTTCGGCGGCGGCGATGACTTCGGACGCGGTGGCGAACGCGCCGGGCACGGGCGATGCCTCGCGGGCACTGTCGGAGCCGATGAACACCTCATCGAGCTCCCGCGTGACGCGGAAGACGCGGCCGGAGGGGTTAGCCCACGAGCTCATCGTCACCACCGCGTGCAATTACGATTTCCTCGGCGTCGTCGAGCCGCCGGATGACCTCGACGATGCGCTGCTGCGCCTCTTCGACCTGGCGGAGGCGGACGGGGCCGCTCGCCTCCATGTCCTCGCGGAGCATGGCCGAGGCGCGGGTCGACATATTCCGGAGGATCGAGTCCTTTACGTTCTCCGGCGTTGCTTTGAGGGCGAGCGCGAGGTCGCGCACTTCGACCTCGCGAAGGATGCGCTGGATCGAGCGGTCATCAAGCGCGGCCACGTTTTCGAAGACGAACATGCGCTTCTTGATCTGCTCGGCGAGCTCGGGCTCGTTGTCTTCGAGCGCTTCGATGATGGTCTTCTCCGTCATCCGGCTCGACTTCTTCAGCAGGTTCACGAGCACTTCGATGCCGCCGACGGAGGTGGTCTCGCGCGCGGGCTGGAGGACGGCGCTGAGCTTGCGGCGGAGGACGCCTTCGACCTCGGAGACGATGTCCGGGTTCGCACGGTCCATGAGGGCGACGCGCTGGGCGACATCGGCGGCCATCTCGGGGTCGAGCGCAGAGAGGACCTGGGCCGCCTTTTCCGGCTGCAGGAAAGAGAGGAGCAGGGCGATGGTCTGGGGGTGCTCGCTGCTCAGGAAGTTGACCAGCTGCTGGACGTTGAGGTGGCGGAGGAAGCCGAAGGGCACCGTGGGCGAGGTGGCGGAGAGGCGGTCGATGAGCTCGGAGGCCTTCTCTTCGCCGAGCGCGAGGCGGAGGAGCTCCTCGGCGTATTCGAACCCGCCGAGGGAGATGACGTTGCGCGCGACCGCGGTTTCCTTGAACTCGTCGATGACGACCCGGCGCTGCTCGGCCTTGAGCTCGCCCATAGCCGAGATCTCCCAGGTGAGGCGCTCGATGTCCTCGTCGCTCAGGTGGCGCAGGACTTCGGCCGAGCGCTCCTTGCCGAGCGTGATCAGCAGCGCTGCCGCCTTTCGCCTCCCCACGAGCCTGTCATCGCGCACCCCCATGGCTCGCTAGCCTCGCTCCTCTTCGCGCATCCAGGTCTGGACGACGTCGGCGACGGCGCGCGGGTTGGACTCGGCGAGCTTCACGACCTGCTCCTCGGCGGGGTCGGTGGGCGCTTCGAGCGCGGCGAGGTGGATGGGCTGGGCGATGGCGCCGTGCATGGCGGGCCCGGCGATCGCGACCTGGTGGGCCGGCATCGGCAGCGAGAGCTGGCGCTTGCCGAGCGACCGGAGGAGCAGCGTCACGAGGATGAACGCGAGGACGACGGCGAGCAGGGGCAGGAGCAGCTTCAGGTAGTCCAGGTACTGGCCCAAGCCGCTCGGCGTGGCGGCGATGAGGTCTTCCTTCACGCTCGGGTCGAAGGGCAGGCGGGTCACGCTGAGGGTGTCGCCGCGGGTCTGGTCCAGGCCGACGGCGGCGGCGACGGCGCTCGCCAGGTTCGCTTCCTGCGCTGCGGTCACGCTCTCATCGAGCACGACGCTGACGCTCAGGCGGTCGACGGAGCCGGGTGCGCGAAGGGTGGTGGTGGTGACCTTCTCGATCTCGTTGTTGGTGGTGGTCTCGGTGCGGCTGTAGGTGCTGTCGCCGGTGGCGGCATCGGTGCCCGCGTTCGTCCCGGCGTTCGTTCCGGTGCCGGGCACGTTGCCCACGTTGATGCCGGTGCCTGAGTACGTCTCCGTGACGGAGGAGTTGCTGCGGACGACGGGCTCGTCGCCGAACTCGTCCTTCGTCTCCTGGACCGTGTCGAAGTTGAGCTGGGCGCGGACGGTGACGGCGCTGCGGCCGGTGCCAACGACCTGGCCGAGGGTCTGCTTGAGGTCGTTTTCGAGCTGGTTTTCGTACTGGCGCTGGATTTCGAGCTGGCTCGCGCTGGCGCCGGTGGAGAACGGGCTGTCGAGCTCGGCTCCGTCGAAGAGCACATGGCCGGTCTCGTCGATGATGGTCACGCCGGCGGTGCTGAGCCCTTCGACGGAGTTCGCGACGAGGTTCGTGATGCCGCGGACCTGGTCCTGGGTGAGCTGCGCGCCGGGCTTGAGCTCGAGGAGGATGCTCGCCGTGGTCTTCTGCTGGTCCTCCTTGAAGATCGCTTCTTCGGGGATGACCACGTGGACGCGGCTGGCACGGACGGCGTCGAGCGTGTTGATGGAGCGGGCCAGCTCGCCTTCGAGGCCGCGCTTGTAGTTCACCTGCTGGACGAAGTCGGTCGCACCGAAGTTGGTCTTGTCGAAGATTTCGAGGCCGGTGGCGGCAGTGCCCTTGGGGAGGCCGGCCTGGGCGAGGCGGATGCGCACCTCGGCGACCTGGTTGGCGGGCACGGAGATGGTGGAACCGCCGCCGCCGATTTCGTAGGGCACGCCGTCGCTTTCGAGCTGGTCGGCGACGGCCGCGCTGTCCTCGGGCGCGAGACCGCTGTAGGCGACGACGAGGTTCGGCTTCGAAGAGGCGATGAAAACGAAGTAGAGGACGACGATGGTGCCGGCGACGATGCCAGCGAGCGCGAGCTGCCTCGCGCGGGGGAGCTGGTTCCATCGTTCGAGGACCGCACCCAGCGGTGTGCCCTGGCCCATCCCATCCTCCTCGTTGCGGGCGGAGCGCCCACACAGGGAGGGTATTCCCGGGGGCATGCCGCGGCGCATTGGCGGAACCCTCAAATCGCGGCGGCTCTTCCGGGTTGTGCGGGCGGAAAACCCTGATTTCCGCGGACATCGCGGGGGCCCGGCGGCCAGCGTCGGCGCGGGGATATGCGCGGGCTCGGTTTACGGGCCCGGCGGGTTCCGATATCGTTTCGCTCGCACTAAAGACAGGAGGCCAAACCGCGTGACTGAAGCCGCAGCGGAACCCCTCATCACGGATGCGATGCGGGCAACCATCGGACAGCGATCCGAACCGACCATCTCCGAGGTCACCACGACCGGCGTCCGGATGTTCGCCCGCTCCGTCGGGCATGTGGACCCGGTGTTCTACGACGTCGAAGAAGCGAAGAAGGCCGGCTACCGCAGCCTGCCGGCACCGGCGGGCTATCTCGGCACCCCGGTGTACGACCCGCGCTACAACGACGCGACGTTCGGCGGGCGCCGCGGGCAGGGCCCGGGCCCGCAGCCGAGCCGGCCGCTGACGCGCATCCTCAACGGCGGCACGGAAGTCGAGTACTTCGACGACATCTGCGCGGGCGACGTGCTGACGGCCGTGGGCTACACGTCCGACATCCAGGAGCGCGCGGGCAGCATCGGCCAGATGCTGATCACGACGAGCAAGACCGAGTACACGAACCAGGACGGCAAGCTGGTTGCGGTGATGACCGGCACCGGCATCCGGTACTAGGAGGAGAGTCACTCGTGGCAAATTGGGCTGAGATCAGCGAGGGGCAGGAGCTCCCCGTCCTCAAGAAGAACTGCACCAGCCAGCAGCTGGTACAGTGGGCCGCCGGTTCCGGCGACTTCTACCAGATCCACTACGATCAGGACTTCGCGAAGTCGACCGGCCTGAGCGGGATCATCGTCCACGGCGCGCTGAAGAACGCGTTCCTCGGCCAGCTGGTACACGACTGGGCGGGCAACAACGCCCGGATCAAGAAGTACGGCTGCAGCTACCGCGGCATGGACCTGCCGAACGAGGACATCCTCTGCAAGGGTGTCGTGAAGCGGAAGTACGAAGAGAACGGCGAGAAGCTGGTCGACGTGGAGGTCTGGACGGAGCAGGCCAACGGCACGAAGACGACCCCGGGCTTCGCGACCGTCAAGTTCCTCTAGTCCCCATCCCATGGAGGCCCCTCTCGTGACGAGAGGGGCCTTCGCGATCGAAGCAGAGTCGCCGGACCCGCATGTGGCCGGCAGGGAGTAGACATGGCAGGACTTCTCGAAGGCAAGGTCATCGCGATGACGGGCGCGGGCCGCGGCATCGGCCGCGAGTGCGCGCTGCTCGCCGCGCGCGAGGGCGCCCGCGTGGTCGTGAACGACCCCGGTGTGAACCCGGACGGCAGCGGTCACGACGATGGCCCGGCCGCGCAGGTGGTCGACGAGATCAAGAAGATGGGCGGCGAGGCCGTCGCGAACCTCCAGGACGTCTCGACGATGGAGGGCGGCGAAAGCGTCATCCGCAGCGCGCTCGACACGTGGGGGCGGCTCGACGGGCTGATCAACCTCGCGGCCATCCTCCGCGACCGGATGGTGTTCAACCTCACCGAGCAGGAGTGGGACGACGTCATCCGCGTTGACCTGAAGGGACACTTCACGACGATCAAGCCGGCTTCGGTGCTGATGCGGCAGCAGCGGTATGGCCGGATCGTGAACTTCAGCTCGGTCTCAGGGCTGCGGGGCAACTCGGGGCAGGCGAACTACGGCGCCGCGAAGGCGGGCATCGCGGGCCTGACCTGGGTGGCCGCCCGCGACCTCGGCCGCTACGGCGTGACCGTGAACGCGATCGCCCCCGGCGCCGCGACACGCCTGACGAACGCGGTCCCGGCTTCGGCGCGGGAGATCCGCGCGGCCAAGGGCATCGCCGCCGCGGGCGGCCCGCCGAAGGCCGACGGCAACGCGATGGTGAACAAGGCCGCCGAAGAGCAGGCCGCCATGCGCGGGCCGGAGTTCGTGGCGCCGATGACGGTGTACCTGCTCCTCGACGAGGCGTGGAACGTCAACGGGCGCGTGTTCCAGGTGGCCGGCGGACACGTCGGGCTGCTGCAGGACATGTACCCGCCGTTCAAGAACATCTACAAGCACGGGCAGTGGACGCTCGACGAGCTCCGCATGCTGGTGCCGACGAACCTGATGGAAGGGGTCCAGAACCCGGCGCCGCCGGCGGCGGACATCGCGGTCCCGGGCCGCGATTCGTAGCCGAGCCCGCGCGGACTTACGAACGAGGGCGCGCACCGTGTGGTGCGCGCCCTTTGTTATGTGTGCTTTATTGCATGCGCGCGGCCGGAACAACGGCCAGTAGAACCACCTCGGGATCGTCCACTGCGTAGAAGATGAGTAGATGGCGGACCGTGAGCTGCCGGATATGAAGCAGCTCCAAATCCCGCCCGCCCGCGACGGGCGCCGAGAACGGAAAGTCGGCGAGGCGGAGGACGGCAACGTCGACTTCGGACGCAAGTTCATTCCGATGCCGAGGCGAGATCTCTTCAGCGTCAGATAGAACTTCCGCCAGGTCGCGGGTGGCGTCCACCGACCAATGCAGAATCACTGCCGCAGACGAAGCATCTCGACTACCTGGTCGTGGGTGTAGTACCGGCCTTCGCGAATGTCCCGCAAACCGCGAAGCACCTTCATCCGGATGTACAGCGCATCGAGCAGTTCAAACGCCGTCGCATCGTCCGGGAGTTCGTTGAGCAGTTCGCGGATCTGTTCCTTGGCGGGTGAGGTCATATGCGCACTATACCACCCGGCTCGTGCCATTCGGCGTCGATCTCTTCCTGGCTGTAGGTCCGCCCGGCGCGCACGTCTTCGAACGCCCGGGCGACCTTGAGGCGCAGGAGGAGTGCGTCCATGACGTCCTCGAAGGTCACGTCATCGGGACGCGCGTCCAGGAGGGTGCGGACTTCCTCTTTTACGTTCACCGGTCCCGGCAGAGTCATACAGGCATTGTACGCCCACTGCAGCCGCGCGGGTGCCTGCTACGATGGTTCGATGGGCGAGCTGGTGGCGAAGCGAGAGGCGCTGCTCGACGCGCTGCGCGGATACGGCGATGTGCTGGTCGCGTTCTCCGGCGGGGTGGACTCGACGTTCGTGGCGGCAGTCGCGCACAAGGCGCTCGGCGCCCGGGCACGCGCGATAACGGGCGTTTCGCCGTCCGTGGCGGCGGACGAACGCGCGGAGGCGGCGGCGCTCGCGGAGCGGATCGGCATCCGGCACGAGCTCATCGAAACGCACGAGATGGACAACCCGGAATACGTCGCGAACAGCCCGATGCGCTGCTTCCACTGCAAGGACGAGCTCTACGGGATCCTCGGCACGATCGCGGGGCAGGCGGGCGGGGCCACGGTGGTCGATGGGACGAACGCGGACGACGCCGGCGACTGGCGCCCGGGACGGCAGGCCGCAGCCCAGCACGGCGTGCGGAGCCCGCTGCTCGAGCTCGGGTTTACGAAAGCGGACATCCGCGAGCTGTCACGCGAGATGGGGCTGCCGACCTGGGACAAGCCGGCGATGGCCTGCCTCGCGAGCCGCATCCCGCACGGGACGCCGGTCACGGTCGAGGCGCTGGACCAGGTTGGCGCGGCGGAGAGCTACCTCCGGCGGCTCGGCGTGCGCCAACTCCGGGTGCGCCATCACGGCGACATCGCCCGCATCGAGACGGACGTCGAGGGCATGGAGCTGCTCTTCGCGCCGGCGCAGCGGGAACGCGTGGTGGCGGTGCTGCGGAACCTCGGTTTCGCGCACGTGGCGCTGGACCTGGCCGGGTACCGCCAGGGGAGCATGAACACCGCGCCGTAGCGCGCGGGGCCACGGCGGGCCGCAGGACCTGGAGGGCTACGGCGCGGCCGTGGCGCCGAGCACCACGACGTCGGCGAGGATGGTCTGGCCGCGCGGGCCGAGGCTGCCAGCGATCACCACCCGGTGCCCCGTAACGCTCTCGCCGTCACGGATCGCGGCCCGGTCGAGCCCGCTATCGCCGGGGAGGATGATGGTCCGGGGGAGGAGGGTCACGCGGGCGTCGCCGCGGGTGGTTTCGACGATCAGCACGTTGGCGACGCGGCCGGTGATCACGCCCGTGAACCGCAGGGGCGACGCCCGGCCGGGATCGCCGCTGCCGTTCGCGCCGGCCAGCTCGAGAGTGAAGACATCGCGGGCGCCGGAGCCCGGCCGGACGATGACATCGGCGCCGACCGCGGCCGCACGCAGGAGGAGGCGCTCGGCCGAGACCGGGTCGACCCAGGCGAGCACGCGGCGGCCGTCTTCGAGCTGAAGCAGAACGCGCGCTGCCGCGCCATCGCGGGTGAGCGCGAAGGTGAGGACGTGGCCGCGCAGTCCATCGCCGGCCTGGCTGGCGAGGAGGCGCGGCGGCTCGGCTTCGCCGGCGGGCACATCGCCGGTGACGGCGCCCGGCATGACCGAGCTCGCCGCGAGGCTGAGGTCGTCCTGGACCACGCCGCCGACGAGGATGGCGTCGCCGGCTCGCAACGGAGCGCCGCCGGCATCATCGCGGACGGTCGCGGCGCTCACGGCGACACGGATGCTCGCGTGGTAAGTACGGAGGACCACCTCGTAGGCCTCGCCCTCGCCGGTCACCTCTTCGACCACGCCCTCGACCTGGGCGTAGTCGCCGGGGGCGAGCACCTGGGCGGAGGCGGTCTCAATGCCACCACCGCCGTCGAAGCGGGGCGCGAAGAGCGCGGCAGCGGCGACGACGAGCAGCACCGCGGCGACTCCCCCGAACGCCAGCAGGCGCGGCCGTCCGAACCACCGGCCGAGCAGGCCGCGCCGCGGCGCCGCCACGGGCAGACGTGCGGCGCGGGCGCTGGCCTGCTCGGCGGCGATGAACCGCTCGAAGCGGGCGCGGGCGGTGGGCACTGTCGCGTCCGCTTCGCCGCGCGCGGCGGGGGAACTGGCGCGGAGTAGCCCGGCGGCGCGCAGCGCGGCCTCGATCTCGGCACGCTCGGCGTCGGAGACGCCGGGTGGCACGGTGCCGGTCGCGAGCGCCTCCTCGAGCAAAAGGTCGAGCCGGTCAGCCACCGCCTGCCCCCTCGTATCCGGCTGTGGCGAGCGCGCGGTGCATGGCCGCGAGCGCGCGCCGCTGGAGGTTCTTCACGGCATCTTCAGAGCGCGCCATGAGCGCCGCCGTCTCGGTGACGGACTTGTCCAGCAGAAAGCGAAGCGAAAGGACGGTCTGCTGGTCTTCGGTAAGCGCGTGCATGGCGCGCGCGAGGTCCTGGCGGAGGTCCACGAGCTCGGCGCCGTCGCCGGTTACGGGCGCATTGGTGTCCACGAGCTCCTCCTCCGGGCCGCGGCGGACCCGCTTCTTCTGGTGGTCCCGCACGAGGTTGCGGGCGATGCCGATGAGCCAGGCCTCGATGGGCACGCCCCGGTAGTCGAACCGGTCGGCGCGGGTGTAGGCGACTTCGAACACCTGCGAGGCGATGTCCTCGGCCTCGTCCGCGCCCTGGAGGCGGTAACGGACGAAGGCGAAGACCGCCCGGTAGTGTGCTTCGAAGATGGCACCCCACGCTGCCGGGTCGCGTGCCACGGCGCGCCGGGCCAGCGCTTCGGCGTCGTCTCGGCCTGCTGCCGGGTGCTCATTGGGGGCTACCTCGAGTTCGCGCACGGCGGGTTCACTCTACGAATGGCGCGGGGACAGCGAAAGGTGACGGATCCCTGGTTCGTTGTCCGTTGTCCGGGGCGGTTCTTAGCCGGTGATGCGGGAGATGTCGGGGCCGCCGGTGGTGGCGACGATCCCCGCGGCTTCGAGCGCGGCGACGTCATCCGGCGAGAGGCCGAGCAGCTCGCCGAGCACCGTGGCCGTGTCCTGCCCGAAGCTTGGCGGCGGGCCCTTGATGCCGCTCTCGCTGCGAGACATGCGGATCGGCGTGTTCGCGATGCGCACGGTCCCGGCGACCGGGTGGGTCACGTCCCGGAGCATCTCGCGGTGCGCGACCTGCGGGTCCGCGGCGACATCGGCGATGGTATTCACCGGGCCGCAGGGGATGCCCGCCGCGAGGAAGTCGTCGAGCCACTCCGCGCTGGCCCGGGTACGGAAGGCGGCGACGAGGAGCGGCTCGAGCTCGGCGTGACGCGCGGTGCGCTTCGGGCTCGTCTCGAAGCGCGGGTCGTCGATGAGCTCGGGGAGGCCGAGGATGCCGCAGAAGATGCCCCACTGGTTCTCTTCGCCGAAGCCGAGCGCCACGACGACATGCCCGTCGGCGGTGGGAAAGGCCTGGAAGGGCGTGGCCGAGGGGTGGCGCGTGCCGATCGGCTCGGGCGCCTTGCCGGTGACGGCGTAGCGCATGAAGGCGTTCTCCAGGACGCTGACCTGGCAATCCAGCATGGAGATGTCGATCTGCTGGCCGCGGCCGGTCTTCTCGCGGTCGTGGAGGGCCGCGAGGATGGCGACGGCCGTGTAGAGGCCGGCGCAGATGTCGCCGTAAGACGCGCCGGGGCGGACGGGGCCGCCGCCCGGTTCGCCGGTGATGGACATGATGCCGCCCATGCCCTGGACGATGACGTCGAGCGCGGGGCGCTCGCGGTAGGGGCCCGTCTGTCCGAAGCCGGAGGTGCTGGCGAAGATGAGGCGCGGGTTTCGGGCGGCGAGCGTCTCGTAACCGAGCCCGAGCCGGTCCATCGTGCCCGGGGTGAAGTTCTCCATCACGACGTCGGCGGTCTCGGCGAGGCGGCGGAAGAGCTCGCGGCCTTCTTCCGTCGCGAAGTTGATCCCGACCGACCGCTTGCCGCGGTTCACGGAGAAGAAGTAGCCGCTCCAGCCGTTCTGGTAGGGGCTCGTGGTGCGGGCGATGTCGCCCCAGGGCGGCCGCTCGACCTTGATAACGTCGGCGCCGAGGTCGCACAGCACCATCGAGGCGTAGGGCCCGGAAAGCACCCAGGTGCAGTCGAGGATGGTGATGCCATCGAGTGGCCGGGTCATGGAGTCCTCCGGGCTGGCAGGGCCCAGCCGCGAGGCGGAGCATAGCGGTGCGGGCGGGGGAGGACACGCTGGCGGCCGCCCTGGGACAGCCGCCAGCTCGATCCGGTTACCGGCGGCGACGAACGGCGACGACCGCTGTGGTCATGGACGAGACGAGCATCAGCAGGCCAGCTGCGGCGAGCCCGAGGCCGGTGCTGGTCCCCCAGGGCGCCGGCACAACATCGTTGCCCGACCCGGTGCCCGGCGGGCGCGGGGCGGTTGTCGCGGTGGCGGGGGGTGGGCCTGCGAAGGGCGCCAACACGAAGTCGGTGAAGTTGTGGACGTGGAACCCCGGCGTGGTGCCGCAGCGGATCTCGGTGCCGACGATCTGCCCGGTGTCACTCACGAGAATCAGGCCGCCGAGCGGTATCCCGGCGCCGCCGTCGTAGAAGGCAATGCCGTAGGACGCGCCCTCGTACCGAAGCGGGAGGGCGGGGTCGGCGGGGACGCGGAAGACGGCGTACAGGGGCCCGCCGGGGTACTCGAAGACCTGGTCCAGGTTGCCTTCCTGCTGGATGTATGGGCCGCATTGCCAGGACGCGACGCCCCGGACCGGTTCACCGGACACGGTGGTCCCGCTCTTGAGCACGAGCCGCGCGCGGATCGCGGCAGTGTCGTGGACTTCGACGAGCGCGATTACCTGGTCGACGGCGGCGATCCCGGTCCGCGTGCCCGCCGGATAGCCGGTGCCGACGCCCGGGTTGTGGCCGGCCACGGTGATACTCGGCGCACCGGCCGGGACAGTGACCGAAACCGGCTCGGGGAGCGGGCCGCTGGCCTGGTATTCGACCGCGGCGAGGAGGCGCGGCCGGGCGGGGTCGTCCGCCCGCGGCAGGCGGACGTAGAACGTCATGGTCCCGTCCTCCTTCACGTGGTCGTTCACGGCTGAGCCCAGGCTATCGCAGGGCAGGCCCGGACAGAGCACCTCGCCGATGATCCAGTCGGTCCGCGGCGTGAAGCCGCTGGCGTACACGTACCAGGTGTCTTCGTCGACGCCGGGCCAGGCCCGCAGGTACTGCGGCGACGAGGGGAACTGCGGCACGGACGTCACCGGCGGGGTGGGCGTCACGGTCAGCGTGGAGGTGGGAGCTGTGGTGGGGCTCGGCGAAGGGGTCGCCCACATAGTCGGCGTCGACGAGGCGGTTGGAGACGGCGACTGGGCGGCGGTAGTCGCGGCGCCCAGCGCGGTGAGTGCAAGGACGACGGCAAGGACGGAGAGGAACCTCATTGGCGGCCTCGATTCCCGTGGTGGGGAGAGGATACGCCCGGCGCCATGGCCCCGCGCGCGGGCCGCCCGGCCGCCAGATTCGGGGCCGGGCGGTCACTCGAAGCTAGGGCGCACCCGTACTACACTCGGGACTCGTATGACTATCGAACTTTCTGGTCGCGTCGCACTCGTCACGGGTGCGGGCCGCGGACTCGGCCGCGCGTACGCCCTCGACCTTGCCCGCCGCGGGGCGAAGGTCATCATCAACGACCTCGGTGGCTCTGTTCACGGGGAAGGCCAGGACCTCGGGCCGGCGGAAGAAGCCGTCCAGGAGATCAAGGCTTTCGGCGGCGAAGCCATCGCCAATGCCGGCAGCGTCTCGAACTACGAGGACGCCTACGAGATGGTGAAGCAGGCCATGGACACGTGGGGCCGCCTCGACGTGGTCGTCTGCAACGCCGGCATCCTTCGCGACAAGGCCTTCCACAACATGGCCGAAGGCGAGTGGGACGCCGTGCTTGGCGTGCACCTCAAGGGTTCGTACAACGTGCTGCGCCATGCGTGGCCGGTGTTCCGGCAGCAGGCCTATGGCCGCGCCATCCTCTGCACGTCGGTCTCGGGCCTGTACGGCAACTTCGGCCAGGCGAACTATAGCTCGGCCAAGGCGGGCATGCTCGGCCTGATGAACACCCTCAAGATCGAGGGCGCGAAGTACAACGTGATGGTGAACTGCCTCGGGCCGATCGCCGGCACCCGCATGACCACCGTCGCGACGGACAACTCGACCAGCCCGGACCACGTGGCCGCCGCCTGCAGCTACCTCGCGAGCGAGGCCTGCACGACGACCGGCATGGTGATCGAAGCGCGCGCCGGCCACTACAACCGCGCCGCGATCGTCCGCAGCCCGGGCATCGACTTCGATCCGAACGAGATCAAGAGCGCGGAGTGGTTCGGCGAGAACTTCGAGCAGATCACGAATCTCGACAAGTCGTTCCTGATGTGGGACCTCTCGACCCCGCTCGACAAGCGCCCGGGCCAGTAGTCCGTGGACTTTCGCCTGCCGCCTGAGACCGAACGCTGGCGTGCGGATCTCCGCGCCTTCCTGGCCGCGGAGATCCCGGCAGGCTTCGCCGGGTCGGACGACTTCTTCGACCGCGAAGAGCAGATGGACTTCGCCCGGCAGCTCTACCGGAAGCTGGGCGAGCGCCGCTGGCTGGCGCCGGCCTGGCCGGAACAGTTCGGCGGCATGGGCCGCACGCAGGTCGAGCAGATGGTGCTGAACGAGGAGCTCTCGTGGCACCGGGCGCCGGCCGGCGGGCGGCTGTTCACCATCGGCATCACGGGGCCGACGATGCTCGTCCACGCCTCGGAGGAGCAGAACGCCCGCTTCCTCCCGGCGATGGCGTCGGGCGAGGAGTGGTACTGCCAGGGGTTCAGCGAGCCGGAATCGGGCAGCGACCTCGCGAGCATGCAGGCGAAGGCCGTGCGCGACGGCGACGAGTACGTCGTGAACGGCCAGAAGATCTGGACATCGAACGGCCACGTGGCCGAGAAGATGATCCTGCTCGCGCGGACGAACCAGGACGTGCCGAAGCACCAGGGGATCAGCGCGTTCATCGTCGACATGAACACGCCGGGGATCAGCGTGCAGGCGATCGACAACATCGCCTACCGCCGCGACTTCAACCAGGTGTTCTTCGAAGACGTGCGGATCCCGGCGGCGAACCTCATCGGCGGCGTGGACCGCGGCTGGTACGTGGCGGCGACGACGCTCGACTTCGAGCGGTCGAACATCGCGGCGGTCACGGGCGCGCGGCGGACGGTGTACGACCTGGTGGCGTGGGCGAAGGAACGCCACGGGGGCCGGCGGCCGTGGGACGACCACGGCGTGCGGGCGCACCTCGCCGAGCTGGTGGTGAAGGCGGAAGTGGGACGGCTCATCGCCTACCGGACCGCCTGGCTGCAGTCGAAGGGCACAGTGCCGAACTACGAGGCGTCCATCGGCAAGGTCTGGATGGCCGGGCTCGGGATCGAAGTCGGGAACTACGGGGTGAACCTGCTGGGCCTCCACGGGCAGCTCGTCCGCGAAGCCGAGCACGCGATCCTCGACGGGCGGGTGCTCGAGTCGTACCTGCTCGCGGTCTCCGGGCCGATCGCGGGCGGCACGGGCGAGATCCAGCGCAACATCATCGCGCAGCGCGGGCTCGGGCTCCCTCGCGGGTAGCCCTGGCGCGCTGTTCGCACAGAAACAAGAAGGGGCCGCGTGCGCGGCCCCTTCTTCGTGTCCGGGGATTTGGCCTACAGGCCGGCGATCTGCTTCGCGTAGGCGATGGTGCGCTTGCTGTCGTAGGCGCGCGAGATCATGAGCTTCTCGGCTTCGAGCGAGCCTTCGGCGTGGATAGCGAGCACCGCGTGGTAGCCGCCGAAGTCGCCGGTGGTGAGGTCGCTGACCATGTTCATGGCGCGCGTGCGGGCTTCGCCGTCGACGCCGGCGCGGCCGCCAAGGTACTTGCGCAGCAGGTCGGCCGTCTCCGGATTCGCGAAGTCCTCGACGCCGGGGCCGGTGACGAGCATGCCGCCGGCGATGTCCTGCACGTGCTGGAGCGCCTCGTGGTAGTTGTGGGCGAAGTGGTACTTCGCCATGTTCGTGGTGAGTGGGTCCGGGGCGTAGATGCCGTGGTCGTCGGGCTTGCCGCGGAGGGCGGCCATCTCCGTGAGCGCGCGCAGGGTCTCGGCGTAGCTGACCAGCCAGACGAGCTTCTCGCGGACGTGGGCGGCCTTGGTGATGCCGTTCATGTCGGCCATCAGCAGCGCCGAGCCGATGAGCGCGTCGACCAGCGGCAGCTTGTAGGACACCGCGGTGAAGCGGTGGTATTCGACGAAGCCGAGGGCGATGGTGGCGGCGAAGTCGTGCTCGCCGGCCATGAACACGCGCTCCCAGGGCACGAAGACGTCATCGAAGATGGTGATCGTCTCCATCATCTTGCGTTCCGCGCTGAGGGGGGCGTCGAACTCTTCCTTGTGGGCACCGCCGTAGGGGCTGGCGACCAGCTTCACGCCGGGCGTGTTCACCGGCACGGCGAAGGCGACCGCGTAGTCGGCATCGCCCTCGGACATGGCGCGCGTCGGGAGGACGATGAGCTCGTTGGTGTTGGTGGTGCAGCTCGTGTGGATCTTCGCGCCGCGGACGACGATGCCGTCTTCGCGCCGCTCCACGATGTGCGTGTAGTAGTCGGGGTGCGGCTGGTTCGAGGGGCCGGCCCCGCGGTCGCCCTTCACGTCGGTCTGGGCGACGGACATGGTCAGGTCGTTGTCGCGGCAGTGCTTGTAGAACGCCTTGACGCGGTTGAGGTAGTCGGTCTCGTACTTCTGGTCGACGAGGCGCGCGACCTTATGCAGGGCGAAGAGGGCGTCGGTGCCGATCTCCTTGACGAGCGGCACGAGGGTCTTGCCGATGGCGGTGGAGGTCTCGATCAGCTTCGAACGCTTGAGCAGGTCATCGTTGTCCGCGGGGATCTTGAAGTAGCGGCTGTACTCGTCGCCGTCCGCGCTGACGACGGCGAGGTCGCGGAGCTCCGGGTCGTCGGCCATCTCGAAGTCGACGCAGGCATGCTTGACGGCCTTGCTGATGACCGGGTGGGTGGTGACATCGGCCACCTTTTCGCCGCGATAGTAGACAGTGCGGTCGTCGCGGACGGATTCGATGTACTGCTGAGCGGTGCGAAGTCCCATGGGAGTACCCCTGTTGGATTGCCGCGGGCGAATACCGTTGGCCGGGGCATTCTAAACCCGCGGGGCGAACGGGGCAGTGGTTTCCCGGGGGTGGGGTGTGGCGCACCGTCCGTTGGGCTCGAAAGCGCGGCCCGAAGGAGCGTCGACGGGCGGCCGGTGCGGGAGCAGACTGGGAGTACGGCAGGGGGCATCACAAGCCACCATAGTGGTCGAAGCGCCGCCGGTCGGGAGACCGTCCACGGCACCAGCGGGCAATTGCCCGGGCCCCCTGTCCGCTCCTCCTCCCCGGTCGCGGCGAGCGCGATGGATGCACCGCACCGCGCCGGGTGCATCGAATACCATGGACGCATGAAGACGGTATCGGCCGACGAGTTCGGCCAGGGCTGGGAATCGCTCATCGCCGAGATCGACGACGAGATCGTGATCGTGCGGGACGGGAAGCCGATCGCGCGGGTGCTCCCGCCGCCTCCGGACCGGCGTGCCATCTTCGACGAGCTGTACGGCAAGTACCGTGACGAGATCGTGGTCCACGGGGACATCATGAGCACCGGCCGGGAGTGGGAGGCCCAATCCTGAGGCCAGTATCGTCGTGACAACGACGCCCAGCGCCGGCTGCATCCGATATCATGGACGCATGAAGACGGTATCGGTGGCTGAGTTCGGCCGGGACTGGGAATCGCTCGTCGCAGAGATCGAGGATGAGATCGTGATCGTGCGGGACGGCAAACCGATCGCGCGGGTGCTCCCGCCGCCTCCGGAGTCCGGCAATCTCTCGGACCTCTACGGGAAGTACCGGGACAAGATCAAAGTGCGCGGAGACATCATGAGCACCGGCCTGGAGTGGGATGCTCAACGTTGACACGCACCTCGTGGTCGACTTCTTCCTGGGCCGGCTTCGCCCGGGCGAACGGGCACTAATGGACTCCGAGGGCTGGGGTATCTCCGCCATCGTGCTGTGGGAGCTCTACTCGCTGGCGCAGCTCGGCCGCATCGACATCGACGTGGACGAGCCACAGTTCAACCGCGACCTTGCCCGGCTGCACGTCTGGCCGATTTCTATGCACGTCTGCCGGCAGCTGCGGAAGCTCGACTTCCGCTCGGACCCGGCCGACGAGCTCATCGCTGCGACGAGCCTGGCGCATGACGTGCCGCTGCTGACGCGCGACACCCGGTTGCTGGCGTCGCGCGTCGTACCGCTGGCTACCGGCTGACGGCTATCCCTTCGCGGCGAATTCGCGGCAGCGGATGGCGCGATCGAGCTCGTCGATGGCCTCGCGGAGCATGCGGGCGAGCGTCGGGTCGGCATCACCGGCGTCCGCGAGCAGCCGCTGCGACCGCTCCAGCGTGTCGCGCTCGACCCGGTAGGCGGGGTAGAGGCTGGCGAAGTAGTCGCTGAAGAACTGGTTCTCCTTCGCCTGGAAGATGCCGGCGACTTCGTCGAAGAAGCGGTCGACGAACGGGGCGAGGAGCTCCCGCTGCTTCGACCAGTTGAACCCGGACATCGCGGCGGTGGTCAGCTTGAGCGTCCCGTAGCCGTCACCGGCGATGCGCTCCCAGGCGGCGAGCTTCGTCGCGAAGTCGGGCACGGAGGTGTCGCAGCGGAGCTTCGCGCGCTGGCCCCGGTCCGAGGGGTCGTTCGCGACTTCGGTCGCGACGCGCTCGGCGGCACCGTCCAGGTCGTAGGCCACGAACTTCGCGGCGATGTCCCAGCGCATCTGCTGGTCGACCGTGAAACCGGGCACGGATTCCGCGCCGTCGGCAAGCCGGGCGGCGCGGCGGACATCGCCGGGCGTGACCGCGGCGGCGACGAGCGTGCGGCCCCAGATGATGCGGCCGTCCTCGGTCGTGGCCGCGCGCAGGCCCTGCCAGGCGGTCTCGAAGAGGCGGTGGCACTCCTCGTCCTTGAGCTCTTCGGGCACGAAGCGGGCGAGGGCGGTGGTGGCCTGCGCGAGGATGGGGTCGAGCAGGCCGGTCTCCGGCTCGAGCAGCCCCTTGTCGCGGACCATCTCCAGGTAGGCGAGCGACGAGAGCTGCTGGTCCCGGACCATGTTCCAAACGGACGACCAGAGCAGCTGGCGCAGGAGCACGTCGCCGACGCGGTCGATGTTGGCGCGCACCCAGGCGGCCGACTCCGCGTCCAGCGCGATCTTCGCGTAGGCGTAGTCGCCGTAGTTCGGGAAGACGAGGTCCGGTTTCGGTCGGCCGACGGCGGCGGCGAGCTCGGCCTCGGGACCGTCGACCCGGGCGGGGAGCGATTCGATGTCCAGCCGGCCGTCCGTCTCGCGGATGAGCCCGACTTCGAACGCGTGGGGCCGGATGGTGGGATAGCCGTCCGGGGCCGTCTGCGTGAGCGCGAGCCGGGTGATGCGCTCGCCATCCGCCTCCCAGGTGACGCCGATCGTGTTCAGCGAGGGCGTTTCGAGCCAGAGCCGCGACCACTCGCCGAGCGACTGACCGCTGCCGGCTTCGAGGGACTCGAGGAACTGCGCGAGCGTGGCATTTTCGTACTGGTGCACCCGGAAGTACTGGCGCATGCCTTCGCGGAACCCCTCCTCGCCGATGGCGAAGAAGAGCTGCTTCAGCACGCTCGCGCCCTTGCCGTAGGTGATCCCGTCGAAGTTGAGGAACGTCTCGTCGGTGTCGCCGACCGGGCCGGAGATGGGGTGGGTGGTGACGAGCTGGTCCTGCCGGTAGGCCCAGTTCTTGATGCTCGCGTTGAAGTCCTGCCAGCCGCTGGTGAAGCGCGTCGCCTTCGTCATCGCCAGGTAGGCCATGAACGTGGCGAAGCTCTCGTTGAGCCAGAGGTCGTTCCACCAGCGCATGGTGACGAGGTCGCCGAACCACATGTGCGCCATCTCGTGGAGGATCACCTCCGCGCGGCGGCGGCGCTGGTTGTCCGTCGGCGGGTCGCGATAGATGAAGGCCTCGTTGAAGGTGACGCAGCCGATGTTCTCCATCGCGCCGGAGTTGTTCTCGGGGACGAAGAGCTGGTCGTATTTCTTGAACGGGTAGGGGTAATCGAAGAAGGCGCCGAAGAAGTCGAGCCCCTGGCGGGTGATCTCGAACAGCTCGTCCGTGTCGATGAAGGGCGAGAGCGACTTCCGGCAGTAGAGGCCGAGCGGGATGCCGCTGTGCTCGGCGCGGTAGACATCGTAAGGGCCGACAACCAGGGCGAAGAGGTAGGTGCTGAAGCGCGGCGTGCCGGCGAACACATGGCGGGTGCGGCCGCCGGAAACAGGCTCAGACTGCTCTTCGGGGGCGTTGGAGACGACCTGCCAGTTCGCGGGAGCGGTCACGGCCAGCCGGTAGGTGGCCTTGATGTCCGGCTGGTCGAAGTTCGGGAAGAGGCGGTGGGATTCGAACGGTTCGAACTGCGAGTAGATGTACTCCTCGCCGTCCTCCGGGTCGATGAACTGGTGGAAGCCGTCGCCGGTATGGTCGTACTCGTTCTCGTAGCGGATGCGGACGGTGTTGTGCGGCGCGAGGCTCGCGGCCGGGAGCGTGAGCCGGTAGGCGCTCCAGTCCGGCTCGACCGCGGCGCCGTTTACGGTCAGCTCGTGGATGGTCTTGCCGCGGTGGTTCAGGAAGATCGACCCCTCGCCGGCCAGGTCGAAGGTGATGGTCACGTCGCCGTGGTAGGTCTCGGCGTTCGCCTGGATGTCGAGGGCGATCTCGTAGCGGCAGTTGCTGACGCGGGCGGCGCGTTCTTCGGCTTCGAGCTGGGTCAGGACATCGCGGGCGACGGTGGGTGTGGAGGTCATGGAGGCTCCTGGGTGGGGCGTTGGGTGTTCCAGCGTAGCGGAGGCGGCGGCGCTCCGCATGCGTCGATGGCCTGACTTCGTGACGCGCGGTACAATCTGCCGGATCTTCCCCACCACGGGTGCCGCCCAGCATGAGCAACCTCGACGACGCCAACGCGCTCCTCACGGCCATCAACTTCGACCGGTTCGCCGAGATCGAAGCGCGCCACGCCCCGGACGTCCGCTTCCACTCCTTCCGCGGGCCGGACCTGAACAGCAGCGTCGCCGTGCACGACTGGCACCGCACCTTCCTCCGCGATTACGCGGACTGCAGCTACGGCGAGACCGAGGCAGTGCAGGATGGGGACACGGTTGCCATCCGGGCCACGATCGAGGCGAAGGGGTACGACTATCGGCCGTTCTCCCAGCGCGTGGTCGAAGTCATGACGTTCGCGGACGGCCTCGTCCAGGAGCGCCGGCTGTACGGCATGCTGAGCGACCTCGAGCTGGACAAGCCTACGAACGCGGCGATGACGGCGGCCCTCGAGTTCCCCGGCGGGAACGTCAACGACACGCGCAAGGCGGCCACGGGCTTCTTCGACGCGATCCTCGCCGGCGACGCGGAAGCTGCGGGGGCGTTCCTCGCCGAGAAGGCCGTGGTCATCGACACCGTCTACGGCACCGCGCAGGGGCCGGAGAAGATAGCCGCGCTGTTCGCGGGAATCCCGCGGCCGGCCTTCGGCACCAACCGCGTCACCCACGTGTTCGCCGGCCCGAAGGACGCCTGCGTCGAGACGAGCTACGACCCGGCGCGGCCGCGCGCGGCGTCCTGGGTGCGGATGCTCGAAGGCAAGATCCAGGTGATCGAGACGTACTGGATGCTGCGCGAGATCGGCGTATCGCCGCGCGTCGACCAGGCCCGCGCGCGCGCCCTGCGGCAGGTCATCCTCCCGATCTAGGCCACCCAGCTACCGAAACCACGTCCCGCGCGGCCACGCCTGCGCACCAGGCCGACACCACCTCCAGGAGACTCCCCATGCCCGCCACCATGTACTACGACGACGACGCCGACCTTTCGCTGCTCAGCGGCCGGAAGATCGCGGTTATCGGCTTCGGCTCGCAGGGCCACGCCCACGCGCTCAACCTGAAGGACAGCGGCTGCGACGTGATGATCGGGCTCTACCCAGGTTCGAAGTCGTGGGCGGAAGCGGAAGCCCAGGGACTGCGCGTCGCCTCCGTGGAGCAGGCGGCGAAAGAGTCCGACATCATCATGGTCCTCGCGCCGGACCAGGTGCAGAAAGCGATCTACACCCAGGGCATCGAAGCCAACCTTTCGGAAGGCAAGATGTTGATGTTCGCGCACGGCTTCAACATCCACTTCCAGCAGATCCAGCCGCCGCCGTTCGTGGACGTGACGATGGTTGCGCCGAAGGGCCCGGGCCACCTGGTGCGCCGGGTGTACACGGAAGGCGCGGGCGTGCCCTGCCTCGTGGCAGTACACCAGGACGCCAGCGAGGTCGCGAAGCAGGTCGCGCTGGCCTACGCGAAGGGCATCGGCGGCACTCGCGCGGGCGTGCTCGATACAACCTTCCGAGAGGAGACGGAGACGGACCTCTTCGGCGAGCAGGTCATCCTCTGCGGCGGCCTGTCCTCGATGATCAAGGCGGCGTTCGAGACGCTGGTCGAAGCCGGCTACCAGCCGGAGAGCGCGTTCTTCGAGACGATGCACGAGCTCAAGCTGATCGTGGACCTGATCTACGAGGGCGGCCTCCAGCGCATGCGCTACTCGATCAGCGACACGGCGGAGTACGGCGATTACACCCGCGGCCCCCGCATCATCACCGACCAGACCAAGGCCGAGATGAAGAAGGTCCTCGGGGAGATCCAGCGCGGTGAGTTCGCGCGGGAGTTCATCCTCGAGAATATGGCGGGGCGGCCGAAGTTCCTCGCGACGCGGCGGCTGGAGGCGGAGCACCCGGTGGAGCAGGTCGGCGCAGAGATGCGCGCGATGATGGCCTGGCTCAAGAAGTAGCGACGTGAGGGGCGAGCCGGCACAGGTCATCTGTCTCGTCACGCCCTCCCGTCACTTGCTGAGGGGATCGCAGGCGATTCGCAGGGAACTGGTACTCGTGCGCGAGCCGGGTGACTCCCAGCCGGAGCTGCCGTTCGGCCCTATCGCCTCCGGTGAGCGGCCCGAGGCGGCCGGCGCGCGCATCCTCAACGAGTCAACGCATCGCAGCTACCGGCTGATCGCCCGGCTGCCCGACCTCGGCTTCGAAGGCCTACCCACTGCCGTTGTCCACTTCGAAGCACCGAGGAACGCGATCGACTGGATGCAGGTGTCGAGCCCTCCGGTGCGCTGGCACTTCGTCCCGGCCACGGACGTGCCGCCCCGGTTCGCGCTGTTGATGGCGGCGCTCGAATCGGCCTGGAGCCGTCGCGTCCCATAGGCAAGGCCTTCGGGCGTCCATGCCCGGCGCTCGCGTAGAATGACGGTATGGCGTTCAGCGTCGTGGAATTCGAGGACCTGGTACGGCTGCTCAGGGAGCACCCCGAGTGGCGCGAGCGCCTGCGCCCGCTGATCCTGGGCGAGCGGTGGGAGGCGGTGCCGGACCGGCTCGACCGGATCGAGCAGCTCCTCGAGGAATCGGTCCGCCGGCAGGCCGCGTTCGAAGAGCGGCAGGCTGCGTTCGAACGCCGCCAGGAGGCATTCGAACGGCGGCAGGAGGCGTTCGAACTGGAGCTCGCGAAGCTGGTCGTTGTGAGCCAGACCACGGTCGCCCGGCTTGAGCGACTTGAGGGCCGGTTCGGCAACCTCCAGGGGATGGTGCTCGAATCGCGTTACGTCGACCAGGCGGAGAGCTGGTTCACCACCTGGCTCGACCGCCCGCGGGTGATGTCCATCCAGGCGTTCCCGGAGGTCCTTGCCGCGCGGCGGGAGGGGACGCTCTCGGAAGCAGACTATCAGCGGTTGCTCATGGTCGACCTCTGGGTACAGGGCGAGGACCCGTCGGACCCCGGCCACGGCGTCACGACAGTGGTCGCGGAGATATCGGCGACGGTGAACCTCGAAGACGTGACCCGCGCGGACCAGGCCGCGACCATCCTTCGTGCATACGGCCAGAAGGTGCTGCCGCTCGCGGCAGGCTGGCGCATCACGGACGATGCAGCCGCGCTCGCGGAGCGCCTGGGCGTGACGGTGCATCTCACGCGCCAGCCGAACGACACGATGGTCTGAGTGCCCGCGGCGGCTATCGCGGGCTGCCGCGCGGCATGGTACGGGTAGTCCCGCGGAGCAATGCTCCGCGGCTACGGCTTCGCCCACTCGGTGAGAACAACGAAGGCCCTCCGGGTGGAGGGCCTTCGCGTGGGTGCTGTTGCGGGCGAGGTTAGTCCTCGTCGTCGTCCGCGGCGACGTCGTCGTCGTCGCTGCCGCCGATCTGGAAGTCCTCGAGCTCGTCGACGATGCCGGTGCGGCCGCCAATCGTTTCTTCGTCGTCCTCATCGAGGATGACGGCGCTGACGCTGCTGGTGTAGCCGCGGTCCCGCTCGGCGAGCATGCGCTCGAGCTCCGCTTCCTCTTCGAGGAGGAGGGACTCAGGCAGGTCGAGCTCGGCAATCCGCTCGCGCTTCGGCACTTCGATGTCGGCGCGAGCAGGGATGAGCTTGCCGATGATGACGTTCTCCTTGAGGCCAAGGAGGCTGTCGGTCTTGCCGTCGACGGCGGCATTCGTGAGGACGCGGGTGGTCTCCTGGAAGGAGGCCGCCGCAAGCCACGAGTCCGTGTTCAGCGAGGCCTTCGTCACGCCGAGGAGGACGGGCGTGGCCGTTGCCGGCTCGCCGCCTTCGGCGATGATGAAGTTGTTCTTCTCTTCGAAGGAGCGCCGGTCCTCGAGGTCGCCGGGCAGGAAGCCCGTGTCGCCGGGGTGGTCCACCTTCACGCGGCGCAGCATCTGGCGGACGATCACCTCGATGTGCTTGTCGTTGATGTTCACGCCCTGTGACTTGTAGACCTTCTGGACCTCGTCGACCATGTACTTCCGGACGGCGTCGCGGCCCTGGATCGAGAGGATGTGCTGCGGGTTCTTGGCACCATCGGTGATTTGCGAGCCCGCGGTCACCCACGAGCCGGATTCGACGAGCAGGCGGGCGGCGGCCGGGATGGGGTACTCGCGCTCTTCGCGCTCTTCGTACACCACCTGGACGCGGTCCTTCAGCACCCGGACGATGCCCGGGATGCGGGAGAGGACCTGCTCGCTGAGCTCCCGCGTGGCGGAGGCCTCTTCGCCCGTGGGCGCTGCGTAGACGCCGGCGAGGATCGCGCCCGAAGCGACGTGCTCGCCGTCCTTCACGAGGAGCTCGCCGCCCTTTGGCGTGTCGTACTCCTCGACGAGGGTGTCGACGTTCGTGATGCGGACGACGCGGCGCTCGTTCTCCTGGACGACCTCCACGGTGCCGTCGATTTCGCTGATGATCGCCTCGCCCTTGGGGGCGCGGGCTTCGAACAGCTCCTCGACGCGCGGGAGGCCGCTCGTGATGTCGGTCTGGCTCGCGACGCCACCGGTGTGGAACGTGCGCATCGTCAGCTGCGTGCCCGGTTCGCCGATGGACTGGGCGGCGATGATGCCGACGGCGGTGCGCTCCTTGACCAGGTGGCCGCGGGCGAGGTCCCGGCCGTAGCAGGGCTTGCAGAGGCCGCGCTCGGCCTCGCACGACATCGGCGTGCGGACAAAGACGCGCGAGACGCGGAGGGCGTCAACGGTGTCGGCCACCGCCTCACTGATCTCCTCGTTGCGGTCGCAGATGATCTCGCCGTCCTCGGTCTCGATCGGCATGGCGGCGTAGCGGCCGACGATGCGCTCGCGGAGCGATTCCAGCGCCTCGCTGGATTCGTCCCGCTCGATCCACATGCCGCCGGTCGTGCCGCAGTCCTCTTCGAGGATGATGACGTCCTGGGCGACATCGATGAGGCGGCGGGTGAGGTAGCCCGAGTCCGCCGTGCGGAGCGCGGTGTCGGCGAGACCCTTGCGGGCGCCGTGGGTCGAAATGAAGTACTCGAGAACCGTGAGGCCCTCGCGGAAGGAGCCGCGGATCGGCAGCTCGATGACGCGGCCGTTGGGGTCGGCCATGAGACCGCGCATGCCGGCCATCTGGCGGATCTGAGTGATGTTACCCTTCGTGCCCGAGCTGGCCATGTAGTTCAGTGAGCCGTATTCCGGCATTCGCTGCTTGATCGCCTGCTCGACCTGGCGGGTGGTGTCGCTCCAGATTTCGACCGTGCCCTGGTAGCGCTCGTCCTCGGTGATCAGGCCCATTTCGAACTGCTCGAAGAGTTCGTCGACCTTCTCGTCGGCGGTCGCGAGCAGCGCAGCCTTGTTCTTGGGAACCTGGATCTCGTGGATGGCGATGGTGATGCCGCTCCGGGTCGCGTAGTGGAAGCCCACGTTCTTGATCCGGTCAACAATCTCGGCCGTGGCTTCGCCGCCGAGGATGCGGTAGCAGCTGGCCACGACTTCGCGGAGGTGCGGCCGGTCCATGCCGTCGTTCTGGAACGGCACGTCGTCGGGCAGGACGTCGTTGAAGAGGATCCGGCCGACGCTGGTCTCGAAGCGCCGCGGGCGCGGGTTGCCGTCCGGGTCGAGCTCGGGCTCAAGGAGTTCGCCGCCCGACTGGATAGCGCGCGCGGTGCGCACCATGATCGGGGAGCGGAGATCCAGCACGCCCATTTCGAAGGCGAGCTTGGCCTCTTCGAACGAACCGTAGACACCCTCGGCCGGGCCGCCGTTCGCGGGCTTGTAGGCCCCGCGGCCCTTGAGGTCGAGGTCGGTCATGTAGAAGCAGCCGAGCACCATGTCGAGCGACGGCGCGACGATCGGGTTGCCGCTGGCGGGCGAGAGCAGGTTCTTCGTCGAAAGGAGGATCTGCTTCGCCTCGGCGACGGCTTCACGGCTGAGGGGCACGTGCACGGCCATCTGGTCGCCGTCGAAGTCCGCGTTGAAGGCGGAGCAGACGAGCGGGTGGAGCTGGATGGCCGAGCCTTCGATCAGCACCGGCTGGAACGCCTGGATGCCGAGGCGGTGGAGCGTCGGCGCGCGGTTCAGGAGCACCGGGCGGTCCTTGATCACCTCGTCGAGCACGTCCCACACCTCGGGGCGGGCGCGTTCGACGATGCGCTTGGCGCTCTTGATGTTGTGGGCGAGGCCCTTGGCCACGAGCGAGTGCATGACGAACGGCTTGAACAGCTCGAGCGCCATCCGCTTCGGCAGGCCGCACTGGCCGAGCTTGAGCTCGGGACCGACGACGATGACCGAGCGGCCGGAGTAGTCGACGCGCTTGCCGAG
>JADZEI010000023.1 GCA_020850615.1 Dehalococcoidia bacterium
CCCGCGCCCTCGTGCACCTGGTGGAGCGGCGCACGGTGCAGCCGCTCTACCTCGGCAGCG
Source organism: Dehalococcoidia bacterium (assembly GCA_020850615.1). Classification (GTDB taxonomy): domain Bacteria; phylum Chloroflexota; class Dehalococcoidia; order Tepidiformales; family Tepidiformaceae; genus JADZEI01. The sequence continues at coordinate 61 of JADZEI010000023.1, forward strand.
ACGAGGCCCCCACCCCCATGGGCGAGATCCTCGACTGGATCGCTGCCCGCCTGGGGGTTCCTCCGCCTCCCGTGGGAGAGGATTCGGCGCAGGTGCTGCAGCGCGGCGGCAACAAGCGCATTTCCAGCGCCCGGCTGCGCGCGGAGGGGTTCGGCTTGCGCTACCCCACCTACCGGGAGGGGTTCGAGGCCCTCCTCGCGGGCGGCGGCTGACCCCGGCGGGCCGGGTTGAGGCGCCGCAAGCGCGCGGCGCCGACCCGTGGGACAATGCCCCCACCGTCACCCCCGGAAGGAGCGCACGATCTTGGCCAAGCCCAACTACGCATTCGAGAAGCGCAAGCGGGAACTGGAACAGAAGCGCAAAAAGGAAGAGAAGCTGCTCAAGAAGCAGCAGGCGAAGCTCGCCAAGGCGGGCGAAGGCGCCGACTCCACCCCTCCCCCCGAGGCCGACCCCCCCTCCCCCTGAGTCCCTTCCCCTGGGTCTTTTCACCTGACTGGGGCCGCCGGCGATGTACCACGGCGAACGATTCAACGGCTTCACCCACCTCTCCGGGGCGCTCCTCGCGATCGCCGGGGCGGTGGCGCTCATCGTGATCGGCTCGCTCCAGGCCGACCCGTGGAAGATCGTGAGCTTCTCCATCTACGGGGCGACGCTCGTCTTCCTGTACCTCTCCTCGACGCTCTACCATTCGACGAAGGGCCGTGCGAAGGAGGTCTTCCGCAAGTTCGACCACGCGGCGATCTACCTCCTCATCGCCGGGACCTACACGCCCTTCGCGCTCGTCACGCTCAATGGCCCGTGGGGGTGGTCCCTCTTCGGCGTCGTCTGGGGTCTCGCCCTGCTGGGCATCGTGCAGGAAATCTGGCTCGCTCGCGGCGCACGCCTCACCTCGCTCGTGCTGTACCTCCTCATGGGCTGGATCTCGGTCGTCGCCGTCGTGCCGCTGATCGACGCCCTGACTTGGGCCGGTTTCGCCTGGGTGGTCGCCGGCGGGGCCGTCTACACGGCAGGTGTCGCGTTCTATCTTTACGACGAGCGATTCCGGCACTTCCACGGCATCTGGCACCTCTTCGTGCTCGCCGGGAGCGCGTTGCACTACGTCGCCGTCCTCTTGTACGTGGCATGAAGCCGGGTCGGTGATTGCCTTTTCCCGACTCCGCGGAAAAAGGCAATCACCGACCCGGCCGCGCCGTGCCTAGAGGACGTCGAAGGTCCACGCGCCCTTGGCGAAGACTTCGGCCTGGTGGCGCTTGGCGCCGGAGCTGGCGTCGAGCGAGCGGCCGACGGTGGCGCCCACGTAGACGGTGAAGCCGATGCCCTGGCGGTGGCCGTAGACGAGCGAGAGCGTGTCGGACTTCTCGCGGTGCGGCACCGGGGCGCTCCAGAGCGAGGGCGCGCGCTTCACCCACCCCGACTGCCAGATGGTGCGCAGGCTGTCCCTCGCCGTGAAGTGCCAGATGGCGAGCACCTGCTGCGAGCGCTGGTGGATGATGCGCCGCGAGCCCTCGACGGGGTCGTGCGAGTCGATGGTGTCGTCGTCCAGCCGGTACTCCACCTCCATGCGCCGGTGCGGCCGCACGTTGGCCGTGAGCCCGTAGTACCAGCCCTTGCCGATGCGGTTGTTGGCGATGTCGGCGCGGTCGCCCCAGGCGAGCTCCGAGTACAGCCGCGAGAACCAGTCGAAGGGGTTGCTCTCGATGCCGACGTAGAGCTGGTCGCGCTTGCGCAGCCCGCCGCCCTCGCGCACCGCCACGAGATTGTTGGGCCGCCACTCCAGCCAGACGTTGGTCGCGCGCGGCAGGCCGAGTTGCACGCCGAGGTTGTTCTGCCGGTAGATCACGGTGCCGTCGCGGTCGGTCTTGTACTCGGCGTTGAGGTAGGGCGAGACCTCGTTGAACGGCCCCACGCGCAGGAACCGGCGCTGCGTCTCGCTGTAGACGCCGCGGTAGCCGCTCTGGCCGAAGAAGCCGTTGTCGGCACGGAAGCCCTCGGCCACGTCGGCGAGCACGAGGAACTCGCGCCACGCCGGCCCGCTCAGGCTCCAGTCGACGCGCGCGGCGTGCCCGTCGGTGCGCCGCCCTTCCTCGAGGGCGCCGGTGGCGCTCGGCTGCGCCGTGGTCCACGAGGCGAGATACTGCGCGCGGACGCGGTTCTCCCCGTTCGCCCACCACGCGAGGTCGGGGCCGGCGACGCGGTTGTAGCCGCCGCCCTCGTAGCCGCGGTCGGCGACCACCAGCCCCGCCGTCATGCCGTTCACCTGCGCGCGCAGCCGCCCCATCGTCGCCTGCGACTTGCGGTCCTGCGCGGCGAAGCCCGTGCCGTAGGTACCCGGCAACAGGACGAGGCCGCCGCCGTCGTCCCTCGCCGTGAGGAGCGTCCAGTCCATCCGCTCGGTGCGCCGCGTGGCGCGCGCGCCCCACGCCGGGTCCGTCACGGTGCGCGTGTAGAGCGCGGTGGTGGGCGACTGCAGGATGTCGGCCCCCTCGAGGAAGAACGGCCGCTTCTCGTTGAAGAAGAGCGCGAACTGCGTGTTGCCGGCGAGTTGCGGCGTGTCCAGCTCCACCTGCGAGAAGTCGGGGTTGAGGGTCGCGTCCACCACGAGGTCGGCGCGCGGCCGCCACTTGAGATCCACGCCCGCGACGA
>JADZEI010000024.1 GCA_020850615.1 Dehalococcoidia bacterium
ACAGGTCCTTACGGGGTGCTCGGAGCACAAGGGAGGGCAGGTGCTCCCGGCAGGGTGGCCGGCAAGTGGTAGAAGACACCCCGTCCGGCAAACGGGCACGTCCCAACCACTCCCCACGACGTATAGGAAGGGCTCGCGCACCCCCACCGATCCCGCCACCGCGAAGCGCCACACCAACCACCCACCGCATCAGTAGCCCGGCCGTGAGGAAGGGCTCGCCCGCCCCCACCGATCCCGCCACCGCGAAGCGTCACCACCGCCCATGCCGTCAGTAGCCCACCGCATCAGTAGCCCGACCCTCAGGAACGGCTGGCGCACTCCAGCGGGCCCTCGCCGCCGCGAAGCCCCGCACCAACTGCTAGAAAAACTCCACCACGCCGAACCCGCGCACCGACGGCTCCCCGCCCTGGTTGATGATCACCATCTCCAGGTCCGCGCGCCGCTTGCCGTCTTCCTCGTAGAGCCGCGCGACCCGCCCCGTGAGCACCAGCGGCTGGCCCGTCGTGTCCGGCCGGCGGTGCGCCGCCCGCACCTGCCGCACCCAGCCCCCGTCGCCGAGCCACTGCTCCACCGCCCGGTAGAGCAGGCCCACCTTCAGCGGCCCCGGCACCAGCGTGCCCGGCATCCCCGCCGCACGCGCGGCGTCCTGGTCATAGAAGAAGGGCGGGAACGCCCAGTGCAGCGCGCAGTAGCGGATCACCATCCCCAGCTCAGGGCGCACTTCCAGCGACGGGAGCTCGTCGCCTTCCTTCAGGTCCTCCCACGCGACGCTCACTCCCCACCTCCCGGGGCCTCGTTCTCGTACTGCATCCCCGTGTTCGCCGACCGCGCGACCACCGCGCCGCTGGCGTCCCGGAACACCGTCTCCGTCCGCACATGGATGCTGTAGCCGAACCGCCCGCCGAAGCGCTCCGACATGTCCGCCAGTCGCGAGGACACGGTCAGCTCCTCACCCAGACGCAGCGGCCGCTCGAACGAGAGCTCGTTGCTGATCATGAGGAAGTTCTTCATCAGCGTCGGGCCTTCCACCCGCTCCGCCTCCGATTCGAACGCCACCACGGCGTACCCCGGCACCATGTCCCCCGGCTCGAACTTCCGCGGCGGCACGCCATACGTCTCCATCGCCTTCCGGACGACGTTCTTCGTAACCGTGACCCGGACCGGCGCGGATTCGCGGCCGATCATGGCACGGACTTCATCGGTCAACAGCGACTCTTCTGGCACGAGCCCGACTCTACGCCCCCCGGCCCGCTGCCTCAACGCACCACCGTGGACAGCCCACCCGCCGCGCGCCCACAATCGGACGGTGATCTACCTGGACCACGCCGCCACCACGCCCCTCCACCCGCGCGCCCGCGAAGCTATGCTGCCCTTCCTCGGCGGCGAATTCGGCAACCCCAGCGGGCTCTACGCGGTCGGGCGCGCGGCCCAGGCCGCCGTCGACGACGCCCGCCAGCTGGTCGCCGGCTGCCTCGGCGCCCGCCCCTCGGAGGTCATCTTCACCAGCGGCGGCACCGAATCCATCAACACCGCCCTCCTCGGCATGGCCTACGCGATGCGCCGCGCCGGCGCCGGCAACCACGTCATCACCACGGCCATCGAGCACCACGCCGGCCTCCACGTCGCCCAGCACCTCGAAGAGCTCGGCTTCGACCTCACCTACATCGGCGTCGACGCCAGTGGCCGCATCCGCCTCGAAGAGGTGGAGGCCGCCCTCCGCCCGGAGACCGTGCTCGCCAGCGTCATGCTCGCGAACAACGAGGTCGGCACCCTCCAGCCCGTCGCCGAGATCGCCGCTCTCCTCCGCGCCTACGCGCAGGCCCGCCACCACCGCGTCCTCCTCCACACCGACGCCGTCCAGGCCCCCGGCTGGCTCCCCCTCGACGTGAACGCGCTCGGCGTCGACGCTCTCTCGCTGTCCGCCCACAAGTTCGGCGGGCCGAAGGGCAGCGGCGTCCTCTTCCTCCGCCGGGCCACACCCTTCCGCCCGCTCCTCCACGGCGGCGGCCAGGAGATGCAGAAGCGCGCCGGCACCGAAAACGTCGCGGGCATCGCCGGCACCGCCGTCGCGCTCGAAGCCGCCTCCACCGGCATCGCCGAGCGCGCCGCCCGCGTCCGCGCCCTCCGCGAGCTCCTCCGCGACGGGATCATCGCCACCACGCCCGGCGCCCAGCCCAACGGCTGCCAGGTCAACTGCCTCCCGAACAACCTCAACATCGCCTTCGACGACGTCGAAAGCGACGTCCTCGTCTCCGGGCTCGATGCCGCCGGCGTCGCCGCCAGCTCCGGCAGCGCCTGCTCGAACTCCACCTGGGAGCCCTCGCACGTGCTCATGGCCATGGGCGTGCCCATCCGCCGGGCCGTCGGCAGCGTCCGCTTCAGCCTCGGCGAGTCCACCACCCGCGAGGAGATCGAAGCCGTCGTCGCCCTCATCCCCGCCGAGGTCGAACGCGCCCGCGCCGCCTCGCTGGTGGCCGGCCGCCTCGCGGGGTAGGTTCCGCCCGTCCAGCCCGCCGACGACAAACGGGAGGCTCCAATGCCTGGCGTCGAAATCCACCCACTCACCCCTGAACGCTGGCCCGACCTCGTCCGTCTCTTCGGCGAACGCGGCGCCGTCGATGGCTGCTGGTGCATGTGGTGGCGACAGTCCAGCGCCGAGTACAGGGACGGCCGGGGCGCGGCCAACCGCGCCGCCATGCAGCGGATCACCGAGTCCGGCGCCGTCCCCGGGCTGCTCGCCTACGCGGGCGGTGAACCCGCCGGCTGGTGCGCCGTCGCCCCACGCGACGAATACCCGCGCGTCGGTCGCTCCCGCACCGTCAAGCCCATCGACGACCAGCCCGCCTGGGCCATCGTCTGCTTCTTCGTCAGCCGCAAACACCGTGGCGCCGGGCTGACCGCGCAGCTCCTCCGCGCCGCCGTCGACCACGCCGTCGCGCACGGCGCCCGCATCGTCGAAGGCTACCCGGTCGACCCCGGCAGCGGCCGCGTCGACCCCGGCGCCGGGTTCCACGGCTTCGCCAATTCGTTCCGCGCCGCCGGCTTCACCGAAGTGGCCCGCCGCACCGGGAAACGCCCGATCATGCGCTACGTCGCCGCAGGCTGACCACCCTCCCACCAGCGCAGCACCCGCAGGCACTTCAGCGTCACCATCCGCCCCGGCTGCCCCGCAGGTTCGAGGTCGTACTTCTTCGTCGCGACGTAGCCCGCCGCCGTCCGCCACCACCCCTCCGGCCTCCGCCGCCCGCGAACCAGCTCGATCGCGTCGCCCAGCCGCTCGTCCCGTTCCGCCCCCGCCTCCCGGAAGTGGTCGAGCCCGCGGAGCACGTCGTAGTGCCAGTGCGCCGGGAAGTGGAGCCGCGTCATCGCGTCCGACACCACCGCGCCGCTCGTGTGCGAACGGAACAGGCGGTGCACCAGGAGGAACTCGCGCCCGCGGTCCATCGCCGCCACTATCGGCTCCGACCTGCCGTACCGGTCCGCATGCTCCTGCAGCCCTTCCAGCACAGAAATCGTCGTGTGGAACGAGGCATGCGTGGCCCCGCGCCGGGACTGGCAGTTCCAGCCGCCGTCCGCCATCTGTTCCACGAGCAGGTGCTCCGCCAGCCGGTGCACTCGCGCGTCCCCATCGCCGTAGCGCGCGATCATCGCGAGGCCCATGCCGGTGACGCACGTCTCGCTCGTCTTCCACGACTCCGTGTAGTTCAACCCGCCGTCCCGCGCGAAGAACCCGCGGTCGAGCAGCAGCTCCGCCGCCCGGCGGCCCGCGCCGTGCCCCGCCGACAACCCGAGGTCGCGCAGGAGCAGCAGCGTGTAGAACGTCGAGGTCCACTTCGGGTTGTACAGCCCGCCGCTCCAGCTCCCGTCCGCCGCCTGCAACCCGAGGATGTGCGCGCCCCAGCCGTCACCGGCGACGCGCGCTTGCGCCGCCCGCCACTCGTCCTCCGGCGCGTCGCACAGGTCACGAAGCACCTGCCAGCGCACCCCCGGATCGCCCTCTAGGAGCCATTGCATGATGTTGTCCGGCACGTCCATCGGCGCAGTCTATCCCCCGCTCCGCCCGATGGCGCGGCCCGCTCATCCTTTAGTCGGAAACATGGACAAACGTGCTTCCATTCGCGATCAGCGGCAGTACGATGCGCGACATGACCCAGCCGGACCGCCCCCTACGGCCCTTCCGCATTACGCGGACGCCTATCCGGTACGCGCGCAGCACCGACGGCGTCAACCTCGCCTACCTCAGCGCCGGCCGGGGCCGCCCGGGTCTCATCCTCGGCGACCCCCTCTTCACCCACCTCGAGCAGTACTGGCCCTCCTTCGACTCCATTCCCGGCGTCGACGACGCCTACGAGAAGGTCCGCCTCCTCTACTACAGCCCCCGCGGCTTCGGCCTCTCCGACCGCGAAGTCGGCGAAACCACGATCGAGCACCGCATCACCGACATCGACGCCATCCTCGACCACGCCGGCATCGAGAAGGTCACGCTGCTCTCCGCCGGCGCCGCCGGGGTGACCGCCCTGCTCTACGCCGCCGCCCGCCCCGAGCGCGTGAGCGACATGGTCCTGTACATGTTCTGGAACACCCAGATGGCCACCAGCGGCGGCCTCGCCCAGCTCCTCGAAGAGAACTGGGACCTCTACACCGTCCTTATCGCCCAGATCACCGCCGGCCGCATGTACGCCGACCAGGGCCGCTCCATCGCCGAGCTCATGCAGGCCTCCGGCACCCGCGACACCTACCGCGCCTGGCTCGGCGAAAACGCCACGGTCGACGTGCGTGCGCTCCTCCCGCAGGTCACCGTGCCCACACTCGTCCTCGCCCGCGAACAGAAGCTCATCGGCGACATCTCGTCGATCGAAGGCGCCCGCCGCATTGCCGGCAGCATGCCCAACGCCTCCATGGCCCTCCTCCCCGGCGACGCCTACATCATCGACGAGCACGTCATCCGCGCCGTCTCCGAGTTCATGACCGAGCAGGCCGAACCGAGCGAACAGGCCATCCGCATCATCCTCTTCACCGACTTCCAGGGTCACCTGAAGATGATGCAGGCGCTCGGCGACGACGATTCGCTGCCCATCCTGCGCGAACACGAGCGCATCACCCGCCGCCTCCTGCGCGAATACGGCGCCGACGAAGTGAAGGCCCTCGGCGATGGCTTCATGGCGTCCTTCGCCTCCGCCCAGCGCGCGCTCGAATGCTCCGTCGCGATGCAGCTCGCCTTCGAAGAGCACAACCTCACCGCCGACCACCCGATCCACATCCGCATCGGCGTCAACGCCGGCGAGCCCATCGCCGAAGACGACGACCTCTTCGGGACCGCCGTCATCGCCGCCTCGCGCATCGCCTCCCAGGCTTCCGGCGGCGAAATCCTCACCTCGCTCGTCGTCCGCGAGCTCGTCGCCGGAAAGGGCTTCCTCTTCGCCGACCGCGGCGAAACCCAGCTCCGCGGCTTCGAAGACCCCGTCCGCATGTTCCAGCTCCGCTGGCGCGACGCCAGCTGACCCGCCCGCGACCCTGTTTCTCCGCGATCGCGTAGGATGCCCGCACCAGCACGCATCCGGAGGAATACGCATGGTCGACGTGAAAAAGATGTTCGATCTCACAGGCAAGGTGGCCCTCGTCACCGGCGGCAGCCGCGGTCTTGGCCGCGAAATGGTGCTCGCCTTCGCCCAGTCCGGCGCCGATGTCGTCATCGCCAGCCGCAAGCTCGAAAGCTGCGAGGAGCTCGCCAAGGAAGTCGTCGAGACCACCGGCCGCAAGGCCCTGCCCGTCGCCTGCCACGTCGGCGACTGGGGACAGGTCGAGCAGCTCGCCGAGCGCACCTACGCCGAGTTCGGCAAGGTCGACGTCCTCGTCAACAACGCCGGCATGTCGCCGCTCTACGACCACGTCAACAACGTCACCGAGCCGCTCTACGACAAGGTCCTCGACGTGAACCTCAAGGGCCCCTTCCGCCTGACCTCGATGGTCGGCACCCGCATGGTCGAACAGGGCGGCGGCTCGATCATCATGGTTTCGAGCACCGGCTCCATCAACCCGCGCGCCCACATCATTCCCTACGCCGCCGCCAAGGCCGGTATTAATGCCATGACCGTCGGCTTCGCCCACGCCTTCGGCCCCACCGTCCGCGTCAACTGCATCATGCCCGGCCCCTTCCTCACGGATATCTCCAAGGCCTGGGACATGGAGTCGTTCAACCGGCGCGCGAAGGAGACCATCTTCCTCGGCCGCGGCGGCGAAGCCGACGAGATCGTCGGCGCGGCGCTCTACTTCGCCACCGATGCCTCCTCCTACACCACCGGCGCCGTTCTCCCGGTCGCGGGGGGCAGCTTCGGCTAGGATCCCGCCATGGCGCACGGCGTCCGCCCTGCCTGGCTCACCCGCGCGGCGGCCATCGTCCTGGTGGCCGCCGTGCTTGCGCTGGCCGCGAACCCCGCGAGCTCCGCGCCATCGACCCTCCCCGTCCGCGCCGTCGTGCCCGGCCTCGCCGCGGATTCGTTTCCCGGGCAGCCGCGCTACGTCGCCCTCGGCGACTCGCTGGCCGCCGGCGTTGGAGCTTCCGACCCATTCGAGACCGGATACGTCCCGCATTTCGCGCACTACCTGGTAACGGAGGGCGCCTGCGGGGGCCCCTGCCCGGGGCTCGCCATGCGAAACCTCGGGACCAGCGGCGCCACCTCCGGCGACCTCATCACGGAGCAGCTCCCGGAGGCCCTCGCCGCAATCCGCGACGGCGGAGTCGCCGCTATCACCATCGACATCGGTGCCAACGACGGCGTCGCCCCGCTACGCGACTGCGTCGCCACGGGCGAAGTCCTCGGCTGCCTGGTGCTCGCCAGCCAGCTCATCGCTACCTACCAGGTGAACCTCGACCGCATCCTCGCGGACCTCCGCACCGCCGGCCCCACCGTCCCTATCCTCGTGATGACCTACTACAACCCGCTCGCCGCCTGCACCGCCGCCGAATACGCCCCCGCCGCCGGCCTCGTCCTCGAAGGCGGCATCGGCGTCGCCATCGGCCTGAACGACGTCATCCGCCAGGAGGCCGCCGAGCACGGCGCCCTCGTCGCCGAGACCTACGGCCAGCTCGGCCCGGCGGACCTCCTCGGCGGCGAGGACTGCCTCCATCCGAACGACTCCGGGTACGCCATCATCGCCGCCGCCTTCGAAGCCGCGTGGGCCGCCCGCTGACCAGCCGCCGCCCGTCCCGCCGCCCCGATCCCGGGCTCGCCGCGGCCGCCGCCATCGGCGTCGCCTGCGTCACGCTCCTCCTCCTGACCACCGACCTCCGCACCCAGGGCAGCGCCCTCTTCCGCGACCCCGGCTGGGACCGCCACCTCTACCTCGTCATGGCCCGCGAAGGCCCCTTCGAGCTCCACCTCGCCCCGTTCTGCTGGCGCGTCCTGCTGCCCGCCATCGCCTGGGCCTCCCCGTTCCCCCTCCAGTCCACCTTCCAGCTCATCTCCTGGACCAGCATCGCCCTCCTCGCCCCCGCCCTCTACTGGCTCATCACCCCCATCCTCCGCCAAACAAATCTCCCCTCTCCCTCCGGGAGAGGGGTCGGGGGTGAGGGCGCCCCCCGCGAAACAACTCCGGGAGATGAGGGAAGCACGGCCACGCTCACCGCCATATCCCAACATCTCCCCTCTCCCGGGGGGAGAGGGGCCGGGGGTGAGGGAGCGCCGCGAACGCCAGGCGTCGAACACCCCGCCCTCATCGCCGTCCTCCTCCTCTACGGCATCGGCTGGGCCCCCAAGTACCTCCTCAGCGACTTCTGGGTGCCCGATTCCTTGGCCTTCCTCCTCCTCACGCTCGCGATCGGCTTCGCCTGGCGCCGCCGCCCCGTCGCATTCGCCGCCGTCCTCCTCGCCGGCGCCCTCACCAAGGAAAGCGCCCTCTTCGCTGCCCTGCTCTACTACCCGCTCCACGCCCGCTTCACCCACGCCGACCTCCCGGTCCTCCGCGAGAACGTCCTCGCGGCGCTCCCCGCGGTCGCGGCGACGCTCCTCCTGCGGCTCGCCATCGACCCTGCGAACGGCGACCTGGCCTACATCGCCACCCTGCCGCCGGAGATCAGCCGCTTCCCCGAGCTCTTCCCCGCCTACAACTACGTTTCGCTCGCCCGCGACATCGGCTACCACCAGCGCCTCGAACATCTCGGCCTCGAGACCCTCCACGCCTACACCTGGCGCGCCCTCGGGCTCGTCCCGCTGCTGCTCGCCGCCGCCGGCGCGCTCCTGCGCCCGCGCCTGGCCCTGCGGCTCACGCCCTTCCTCGCAGCCGTCGTCGCACAGACCGCTGTCGCCACCGACACCGAGCGGCTCATCGCGCTCGCCTTCCCCGCCGTGCTCGTCCTCGCCGCCGCGGCCATCCACGACGCCACCCGACGCTGGGCGATACCGCCCGCCGCGTTCGCCCCCCTCGCGCTCGGCACCATCCTGCTCGCCGCCAGCTCCCGCACCGCCTATGCCGCCTCCCTCGAAGCCCAGTCGCTCCTCGCCCTCGCTGGCCTCGCCACGATCGCAGCCACCACCCTCGCCACCCGCCGCCCACAGAGAAGCCGCCCCAAAGGACGGCCTTCCTGATTCACCGACTGGCGCTCTCCCTCCGGGAGACACGATGGCAAAGGGCCAGGATGGCGGATGAAAATCGACTTTCGTCGGGGAGAGTCGACGAACAACGAATCCCGATGCCCCGAACCACGCGGCTATTTTCAGAGCAGAGGGGCAGGGGGTGAGGGACGCCTTGGCCCGGGCGAGTTCCGCCGCCCCACCCGGACACCAACAGCTAACAGCCAAGAGCCAATAGCCCCCTACAACCCAAACACCTTGATCGCGTTCCCGCCCACGATCTTCTGCGCGTTCTCCACCGTCGTCGCGTCGAACACCGCCTGGATCGCACTCCGCGTGTACCCCAGCGTGCTCTCGTTGTGCGGGTAGTCGCTCGACCACATCGCCCGGTCCGCGCCGATCCTGTGGATCATTTCGAGCCCCGCCGGGTCCACCATGAACGTCGCATAGCAGTTGTTGAACCAGTAGTGGCTCGGCAGGTGGCTCAGCTTCGGCTGCACATGGCTCGGGAACGACTCGTAGATCATGTCCGCTTCCTGCAGCGCACCCGGCACCCAGTGCAGCCCGCTTTCGACGAACACCACCTGGACGCCCGGGTTCCGGTCGAACACACCGCCGAACGTGAGCCGCGCCCACACGTTCCGCATGCCGCCCATCTGCTCCATCACGAAGATGCCGGCAGCTCCCCGGAGCGACGTCTGCGGGTTCACCGGCCGCTCGCCGATGTGGAAGCAGATCGGCAGCTCCGCCTCCTCGATCGCGTCCCAGAACGGCTGCATCCGTTCGACGTGGTAGAAGATCGATTCGCCGTCGGCGAACTTGCCCGGCTGGATCGGCACCATCGCCGTCTTCAGCCCGAGCGCCTTGATCTCCGCAATCGCGTCCTTCGTCTGCTCCGGGTTCCACCAGTTCAGGATCCCCACGCCGTGCAGCCGGTCCGGCGACTGCGCACAGAACTGCGCCAGCGCCTCGTTGTACGCCCGCGCGCACCACTCCTTCTCTTCGAAGTCCTCCAGGAAGAGCAGCGTGAAGAACTTCTGCGGGAAGATGATCTCCTTGTCGACGCCCTCCGCGTCGAGGTCCTTCATTCGTGTCGGTACATGGCTAATGCCCGGCATGCATTCGAACGAGCAGGACGCATTGGCCGAACCCGGCGGCGTCAGCTTCACGCCGGCCACTTCCACTTCCCAGCCGCCGTTCTCGAAGTAGATCCGCGGCGCGCGGTCCTTCATGTGCGCCGGGAAGCGCTCCAGCCAGATGTCGCCTTCCAGCCAATGGCTGTCGGCCGAGACGATGACCGTCCCCTTCGGCAGCTCGCGCCCTTCCCGCTCCGGCGCGCGATAGCGGGCATCGCCGATGCCCATCATCTTCGGGATTTCAAGGACCGTGCCTGCCATTCTGCTTTCCCCCACTGCGATCAATCGATCGTATAGAACGCTTCTACTCGCAAGCCGGATTCCAAGTCAAGCGAACGCTCGTACGTCATGGGCACGAGCCACGGCGGAGGTAAACGACCGTTGTCTTCGAACCGCTGGCCCAGCCCTCGAATAAAAAACGGGCCCGGGTCTTCGAGACCCGGGCCCGCACATCGCCGATAGCCGACAGCCGAAAGCCGACGGCCTAAACCGCCGCCCCCTGGAACACCTCGATGTTGTGTGCCAGCCGCCGGCTCGCCTCCGCCGCACCCTCGACCATCTCCCGGATGACCTTCTCCACCGGCTCGATGCTGTCGATGATCGCCGAGACCTGGCCCATCTGCGTCTGCTTCCGCTCGCCGAGCACCTCTTCCGCCAGTTCCGGCCGGTTGATCCGCGGCTTGATCCGCCCCTCCGCCGACATCGTCGAGATGTCCGTCGCCGCGAGGATCAGCTTGCGCACGTGCTCGGGCGCGTTCGCCTCCAGCGTCGCGATGAACCGCGTGCCCAACTGCACACCGTCGGCACCCAGCGCGATCACCGCCGCGAAGCCCGGCCCGTCGGCCACGGCGCCCGCCGCCACCAGCGGCGTCTCCGGGAATGCCCGCCGGATAGCCCGGATCAGCACCATCATGCTCACTTCGTGGTCGCCCCGGTACCCGCCCGATTCGGCCGGCTCCGCGATGATCGCGTCCACGCCCGCCTCGACCGCCTTGCGCGCATGCATCAGCGTCGGCAGCACGTGCGCCACCTTGCTCCCGCGGTCCTGCAGCATCTTCGTCCACACCCGCGGGCTGCCCGCCGAGGTGATGACCACCGGCACACCCTCTTCGCCCATCATCTCCATCTTCGCCTGGATGTCCTTCTCCGGCGTCAGCGCGATGGGGAAGTTCAGCGAGAACGGCTTGTCCGTCAGCTCCTTGAGCTGCCGGATGCGCGAACGAAGCAGGTCCGGCGGCGCGATCGCCCCCGCGATGCAGCCAAGCCCGCCCGCGTTCGAAATCGCGGCCGCAAGCTCGGGGGTCTGGGAGATTGCGCCCATCACGATCGGATAGCGGACGCCGAACAGGTCGCAAATTGCGTTGCCCAAGAGGGTCTCCAAAAGTTGAGTTAGACGACCGAGATTCTCACGGCCCTTCCCGCCAGTATACCGGCCATCGGCCCACGAACGAGCGCCCGCGCGGCCCCCCGGTGACACCCCACGTTTGACGTGCCACCCCCTCCACCCCACAATCCCCGCGATGTTGGCACGAGTCCAGAGCTGTGCGGTCATTGGGCTCGAAGGCGAGCTCGTCGACGTCGAGATCGACATCGCTCGCGCCCAGGAACCGCGCATCACCGTCGTCGGCCTCCCCGATGCCGCCGTCCAGGAATCCCGCGAGCGCGTCCGCGCCGCCATCAAGAACAGCGGCTTCACCTTCTCCACCGGCACCCGCGTCACCGTCAACCTGGCCCCCGCCGACCTGCGCAAGGAAGGCCCCGCCTACGACCTCCCCATCGCCGTTGGCATCCTTACTGCCCTCGGACACGTGGTCGCCGACCTCTCCGGCGCCGTCTTCCTCGGCGAGCTCGCCCTCAATGGCGATGTCCGCCCCGTGCGCGGCGTCCTGCCCATGGTCGCCCTGGCGAAGGCCCGTGGCATGTCTCGCGCCTTCGTCCCCATCCAGAACGCCGCCGAGGGCGCCCTCGTCGAAGGCATCGCCGTCCACCCCGTGCCCTCGCTCTCCGCGCTCGCCGCCCACCTCCTCGGCGCCGCAGACCTCGGCACCGCCACGCCGCCACCGCCCACCTCAGCCGAAATCCCGCCCGGCACCGACTTCGCCGACATCGTCGGCCAGGAGCACGCCAAGCGCGCGCTCGAAGTCGCGGCCGCCGGCGGGCACAACCTCATCCTTCGCGGCCCACCCGGCAGCGGCAAGACCCTGCTCGCCCGCGCCCTCCCCTCCATCCTCCCGCCCATGACCGGCGACGAAGCGATGGAGGTCACCCGTATCTATAGCGTCGCCGGCCTGCTCTCGCCCGGGACCGGGCTCATCACCGCGCGCCCGTTTCGGGCGCCCCACCACACCATCTCGAACGCCGGTCTCGTCGGTGGCGGCTCCGTCCCCCGCCCGGGCGAGATCACCCTCTCGCACCGCGGCGTCCTCTTTTTGGACGAGTTGCTCGAGTTCGACCCGCGCGTCCTCGAAGTCCTCCGCCAGCCGCTCGAGGACAAGATCGTGACCATCTCGCGCGCCCGCCAGGCGGTCACCTTCCCCTCCAGTTTCTCGCTCATCTCCGCCCTCAACCCCTGCCCCTGCGGCTTCTATGGCGACACCGAACGCGATTGCGTCTGCCCGGCCAACGTCGTTTCCCGTTACCAGCGCCGCATCTCCGGCCCGCTCCTCGACCGCATCGACCTCTTCGTCGACGTGCCCCGCGTGGATTACGAGAAGCTCGCCGCCGCAAAGCGTGGCGAACCTTCCGCCGCAGTCGCCGACCGCGTCGCCCGCGCGCGCGAGGTGCAGCACGCCCGCTTCGGCGCCCACGCCGCGACCAAGACGAACGCGGACATGACGCCCCCGCAGGTGCGCGACTTCGCCCAGCTCCAGCTCGAATCCGCTGCGACCGAAATCCTGCGCCTCGCGGTCAAACAGCTCGACCTCTCCGCGCGAGCCTTCCACCGCGTCCTCAAGGTCGCCCGCACCGTCGCCGACCTCGCCGGCAGCGACCCCATCGGCGCCGCCCACATCGGCGAAGCCATCCAGTACCGCGAACGCATGGAGTGACCTGCCCCTTGCCGCTGGACCATGTCCGCCCGTCTACGAACCCCGCCTGGGGCCCGAAACAGCGCGCCCACCGACACTAGGGCGAACACCTCGGCGAAGAAAGCGCCTCCCGCGGCGAAGTACCCCACGCGTGCGGTGAGGCCCGGATCCTGTTCGTCGGGCGGCCATCGCCGTCGCTATACGTCATGTATCCGATGAACCCGGCGCCAATCACAACCGCGACCATGGCGACCACGACCACGGCCCCGACCACCCTCCTGCCTTTCACCACCAGCACGAGTGGAGCCGGGAGGCTCAACGGGAACAGGAACCCGATAAGCAGGATCCACGACCCGTCGGGTCTCCTTCGACAGCATCCTACAAATGTGGCGCCCCGCGCGCCCTCGGGTCGAAAGCACCCGTCTCCTGCCACACCGGCTCCCTCGAACGGGAATCTCGTGGACTTAGAACAAATGTGTTGACAACAGAACACCCGTTCTTCTACGCTTGCCGGCACCCTCTAGAACGGATGTGCTGACATGGTCAACCCCGTCCTCACGATCCTCTTCGACATCTTCCTCATCGGCAGCGGGGCAACCATCCTCGGCGGCATGATCCTGGAGTATCGCGCGTCCCGCCGCGGCGCCGTGGGCGGTGTAGCCGTCCCTTTCCGGCGCCGCCAGCCCGCGCAGCTCTCCCCTCGGACGCGGGCACGCGCGGGTAGCGTTGGCCGCGCCCGGCGCCGGCTGGCCGCCTGACAATCCCGATCCCGGCGGAGTTGTGTTAGCGGTTCCCGGTCCGCAGCGCCGGCAGGGGCTCGTTCAGCTTGCCGCGCTTCCGGTCGATCGCGCGCTCCACGCTCCGCACCCCGCGAATGATCTCCATCCGCGAAAGCAACCGCGAGAGCTGTTCGATGCCCGTCGTCTCCAGCGTCGCCAGGATGCTCACTGACCCGTCGCCGTTCTCGATCGTCCGCACGCCGACCATGTTGACCTTCTCGTCGGTGACAACCGTCGTGATGTCCCGGAGCAGCCCGACGCGGTCCCACGCCTCCACCCGGACCGCCACCGGGTAGAGCTTGGTCACCGATCCCCACTCCACCTCGACGATCCGGTCTCGGTCGTCCACGTTGAGGACGTTATGGCAATCCGCACGGTGCACTGTCACGCCTCGCGTCCGCGTCACGTAGCCGACGATCTGGTCGCCCGGCACCGGGTTGCAGCACCGAGCCATCGTCGTCAGCAGGTTTCCGACGCCGAGCACCCGCATGCTCGGGCTGCCCACGGTCGCCGGCGCCTGCTTCGTGGGGGCCGGCGGGAGCTCCGGCTCGGCCTGCGCCTCTTCCTCCTGGATCAGCGCGCCCAGCTTCCGGGTCACCGAGTTCGTGCTGACGCCGCCGTAGCCCAGCGCCGCGAAGAAGTCCTCGGCGTTCGTGTAGTTGAACAACGCCAGGATCTGGTCCTGCCGCTCGCTCAGGTCCACGCCCAGCCGCCGCATCTCCTTTTCGAGCATCTCCCGCCCGCGCTCGATGTTCTCCGCCCGCTCCTGCCGCCGGAACCACTGCCGGATCTTCTCTTTCGAGTGCGTCGTCCGCACGTAGCCCAGGTTCGGGTTCAGCCAGTCCCGCGATGGCCCCTTGCTCGTCCGCGACCGCATGATCTCGACGACATCGCCGTTCTTCAGCGTCGCGTTCAGCGCCACCATCCGGCCATTCACCTTCGCCCCGACCGTCTGGTTCCCGAGGTCCGTGTGGATCCGGTAGGCGAAGTCCAGCGGCGTCGCCCCGGCGGGCATGTCGATCACGTCGCCCTTCGGCGTGTAGACGAATACCTGGTCGTGAAAGATGTCCGTCTTCACGCTCTCGACGAACTCTTCCGCGCCCGCGAGGTCACGCTGCCAGTCGAGCAGCTGCCGCAGCCAGGCGATCCGCTCCTCGTCGCGGCCCGTCTGCTTCTTCCCTTCCTTATACCGCCAGTGCGCCGCGACCCCGTACTCCGCCACCCGGTGCATGTCGTACGTCCGGATCTGGATCTCCAGCGGCCGCCCGCCAAGCCCCACCACCGTCGTGTGGAGCGACTGGTACATGCTGTCCTTCGGGTTCGCGATGTAGTCGTCGAACTGGCCCGGCATCGGCCGCCAGAGCGCGTGCACCACACCGAGCGCGTGGTAGCACTCCGCCAGCGTGTCCACGAACACCCGCACCGCCAGCAGGTCGTAGATCTGGTCGAACGACTTCGACTGGTGCGCGTAGCGCATCATCTTGTGGTAGATGCTGTAGATGTGCTTCGCCCGGCCGGTCACCTCAGCCCGGATGCCCGCCGCCGCCAGGTGCTCCCGCAGCGACGCGGTCATCTCGTCGATGTAGCGCTGGCGCGCGTCCCGCTTGGAGGCGAGCAGCTCCGCGATCTCCCGGTATTTCTCGGGCTCCAGGTAGCGGAACGCCAGGTCCTCCAGCTCCCACTTGATCTGCCACACGCCCAGCCGGTTCGCCAGCGGCGCGTAGATCTCCATCGTCTCGTGGGCGATCCGCCGCTGCTTGTCCGCGTTGAACGCCCACAGCGTGCGCATGTTGTGCAGCCGGTCGCAGAGCTTGATCAGCACCACCCGGATGTCCTCGGCCATTGCCAGGAACATCTTCCGCAGGTTCTGCGCCTGCACGCCGTCCCGCGCCAGCTGGTCGTTCGGTGCGAACCGCATCGGCAGCTTGTCCAGCTTGGTCAAACCGTCCACCAGCCGCGCCACGTCGTGCCCGAACTTCTGCTCGATGATGTCGTTCGAAACGCCGCAGTCTTCCTGGACATCGTGCAGGAGCGCCGCCGCCAGCGCGTTGTGGTCGAGCTCGAGCTCCGCGACGAGGTACGTCACCGCCACCGGGTGCGTGATGTACGGGTCACCGGTCCGCCGGATCTGCCCTTCGTGGCAATCCCGCGCGAACGCGTAGGCCTCGCGGATGATCCCCAGCCGCTCCCCGGGAATGTAGGCCGTGGCGCGAGCGAGCACCGCATCGAAATCGGGATCGACGGCAGAACGGCTCGGCTCCTGCGCGCGTGCCTGCAAGTAAACCTCTTTGCCCGGGGCCGGGTGGTCTGCCTATCCTACCATGCAACCCCGGCCCTTCGAACAGCCGCCCCAGGACCCGCCATGAGCAACCGTTTCCAGGCCCCACGCGGCACCCAGGACGTGCTGCCCGACGCCCAGCCGTACTGGGCCGCCGTCAACCAGGCCATCCTCGAAGTCACCCGCCTCTTCGGGTTCCGCCGCATCGATACCCCCATGTTTGAACCCGCCGCCCTCTTCGAGAAGGGCAGCGGCGATACCACCGATGTCGTCGAGAAGGAGATGTACGTCTTCGAGGACCGCGGTGGCGAGACCCTCGCCCTCACACCGGAAGGCACACCCGCGATCTGCCGCGCCTACCTCGAGCACGGCATGGCCAGCTGGCCCCAGCCCGTCCGGCTCTACACGACCCACCCCATGTTCCGCTACGACCGGCCGCAGAAGGGCCGCTACCGCCAGCACACCCAGTTCGACTGCGAAGTCATCGGCTCCGCCAGCCCCCTCGTCGACGCCGAGGTCATCGAGCTCCTCTGGCGCCTCCACCAGCGCCTCGGCCTGCGCAACCTCGAGGTCCGCCTCGCCTCGATCGACGACCCGGCGCCGCGCCGCGCCTACGTCGAGCGGCTCAAGGACTACTACCGCCCCAATCTCGACCGCCTTTCCGAGGACAGCCGCCGCCGCTTCGACCGCAACCCGCTCCGCCTCCTCGACAGCAAGGACGAGCGCGACCAGCCCTACAAGGACGCAGCTCCCAAGCTCATCGACCACCTCAGCCCCGAGGCGGCGGCCCACCAGCAGGTCGTCCAGGACGCCCTGGCCGCCGCAGGGATCCCGTACCGCATGGACCCCCTGCTCGTCCGTGGCCTCGACTACTACAACCGCACCGTCTTCGAGATCGTCCCCACCGACGACGAACGCGCCCAGGGCACCATCGGCGGCGGTGGGCGCTACGACGGCCTGGTCGAGATCCTCGGCGGCCCGCACACGCCAGCCATGGGCTTTGGCTCCGGCATCGAGCGCATCATCCTCGAGATGCAGCGCAACGAAGTCGCCGTCGACGAGCCGGAGCGGCCGCCCGTCTACGTCGTGCACAAGGCGGAGGGCGCCCACCGCAAAGTCGTCGAGCTCGCCGGCGAGCTGCGCGCCCGCGGCATCGCCGTCACCGTCGGCGAGGGCGACCGCTCGATGAAGGCACAGCTCCGCGGCGCGAACAGCTCCGGCGCGCGCATCGCCATCATCCTCGGAGAAGACGAGCTCGCCGCCGGCACCGCCGTCGTGAAGGACCTCACGGAGGTCGGGGGCGGGCAGGTCACCGTCCCGTTCGGCGACCTCGCCGCGACCGTCGCCGCGCGCCTCGGCAGCGCCTGACCCGCCCGGTGCTATACTCGAATCACCCCCTGGAGTTGATACCACGGCCTGCCCCGCGGGCCGTCCTTTCTTGACATGGACGATGCAATCCTCGCGCAGCTGCAACGGGTCCAGCAGCGCTACGACGACCTGACCGCGGAAATGGGCAACCCCGACGTCGCCGCCGACTTCGCGCGCCTCAACGAGCTCGCCCGTGAGCGTGCCGAGATCGCCGATATCGTCGAACTCTTCGGCCAGTACCAGCAGGCGCAATCCGCGGCCGATGATGCGCGCGCCATGCTCGCCGAGAACGACGAGGAGCTCCGCGCCCTCGCCGCCCAGGAGCTCGAGGACACAGAGGCGAAGCTCACTGACCTCGACGGCCGCATGCTGCGCGCGCTGCTCCCCAAGGATCCACGCGACGCCCGCAACGTCATCATGGAAATCCGCGGCGGCGCCGGGGGCGAAGAAGCCGCCATCTTCGCCGCCGACCTCTACCGCATGTACGTCCGCTACGCCGAGCGCCACCGCTGGCAGACCGAGATCCTGAGCGCCTCCGAATCCGAAAAAGGCGGCTTCAAGGAAGTCGTCTTCGAAGTCCGCGGCGACGGCGCCTATTCGCGCCTGAAGTACGAAAGCGGCGTCCATCGCGTCCAGCGCGTCCCCGAGACCGAGGCCCAGGGCCGCATCCACACCTCCACCTCCACCGTTGCCGTCCTCGCCGAAGCCGAGGAAGTCGACATCGCCATCGAGGAGAAGGACTACCGCGTCGACATCTTCCACTCCTCCGGCGCCGGCGGGCAGAACGTCAACAAGGTCGCGACCGCCGTCCGCCTGACGCACATCCCCACCGGCATCGTCGTCGTCTGCCAGGACGAGCGCTCCCAGCTCAAGAACCGTATCAAGGCGATGACCGTGCTCCGCAGCCGCCTCCTCGACCTCGAACAGCAGAAGCAGGACGCAGAGATGAGCGAGGCCCGCCGCTCCCAGGTCGGTACCGGCGACCGCAGCGAGAAGATCCGCACCTACAACTACCCGCAGGACCGCATCACCGACCACCGCATCGGCCTCACCGTGCACAACGTCCCCGACCGCATGGACGGCAACATCGACGACGTCATCGACGCGATTGCCACCGCCGACGAGGCAGAACGGCTGCACGCGAGCGTCGCATGAGGGCGAAGGCGGCCGCCCGCGCCGCCGCCGCCGAGCTCGCCCGTGCCGGCGTGCCCGACCCCGCGTTCGAATCCGAATACCTCGTCCGCTTCGCCGCGGGGCTCACCCGCGCCCGCTACTTCCTCGATGAGGAGCTCACCGCCGCCCAGACCGCCGCCGTCCGCGCCGCCCTCGACCGGCGCCTCACCCGCGAGCCCGCCGCCTACATCACCGGCGAGCGCGAGTTCCACGGCCTCGCGTTCGAGATGACGCCTGACGTCCTCGTCCCGCGCCCCGAAACCGAGCTCCTCGTCGATCTCGCCCTCCGCGAGGCCCGCGACGGCGAGTGGGTCGCGGACATCGGCACGGGCAGCGCATGCGTCGCCACCGCCATCGCCCACGAACGCCCCGCCCTCCGCGTCGCCGGCTTCGAAGTGAGCCGCGCCGCGCTCGATGTCGCCGCCCGTAACGTCCGTCGCCAAGACGCCGGCGTCCGGCTCGTCTGCGCCGACCTCGCGACGGCGCTGCGCCACGCGTCTGTGGTTGTCGCGAACCTGCCATACATTCCGTCCGAAGAGGTGGCAGCCCTGGAACCCGAGGTGCAGCACTGGGAACCCGCCATCGCCCTCGATGGCGGCGCCGACGGCCTCGTCCTCGTCCGCCGCCTCATCGACGAGTGCGCGACGCGCCTGCGCCCGCGCCTGCTCGCCCTCGAAATCGGCTTCGGCCAGGCCACCGCGACCGCCGCCTACGCGGAATCGCGCGGCGCGACCACGGAGATACACCGGGACCTCGCCGGGATCGACCGAGTGGTGTGCTGCCGATGGCCGTGAAGCTCGTCGCCCTCGACATCGACGGGACGATCATCCCGCCGAACACGCCCCCGGAGCTGGCCTACCCCACGCCGCGGCTGACGCACGCCGTGCGCGCCCTCAACGAGCGCGGTATCGCCGTCGTCCTCGCCTCCGGGCGCATGTTCCCCGGCACCGCCGAGATCGCGCGCCACTTCGGCCTCTCGACGCCCGTCATCTGCCAGCAGGGCTGCTCCGTCCACCTGCCCGACGGCACGATGACCCACCAGTTCGCCATCGAGCGGGCTATTGCGCTCGACATCTGCGCCCACGCCCGCACGCTCGACCGCCCGTACGAGTGGTTCAACCCCGTGCGCTACATCGTCTCTCGCGAAACCGACGCCTCGCGCGAGTACGGCCGCGTCTCCGGCATCGTCCCCGAGTACCGGACCGACCCCGAGAACTCGGGGGCCACACCCACCGGCGTCGGCATCATCAGCTCCCATGCCGAGGCGAACGCGATCCATCGCCAGCTCGTCGCTGCCCACGGCGACGCCGTCCATGTCCTCGACTTCCCGGAAGTGACCGTCGCCGTCGCGCCCGAAGCGAACAAGGGCCACGCCCTCTCGCTCCTCTGCGACGACCTCGGCATCGACCGCCACCAGGTCGTCGCCATCGGCGACAGCGTCAACGACGCTTCGATGCTCGCATGGGCCGGCCGCGGCGTCGCCATGGCACACAGCGACCGCTACGCCCGCGACGCCGCCAACGAGGTCCTCCACGCCGACTCCGAGCTCGCCGACGTCCTCGAAGCGATCGCCCGCGCCCGCTGAACCGCCGCGCGTCACCGGATGGCGGCCAGCTCCGCCCGGATCAGCGCCGCCTGCCGCTGCAGTTCCTCGCGCGATGAGGGCGGCGGCGGCGGCGCATATGGATAAGCCCGGAACAGCCTGTCGCCCTTCTTCCGTGGCAACACGTGGAAGTGCAGGTGGAACACCTCCTGCCCGGCCAGCTTCCCGGTCGACTGGTACACGTTCACGCCGTCCGGCTTGAACGCCTCGTGCACCGCCCGCGCCGTCCGTCGGATGAGGTCCATCATCTCGTGGCCCGCCGCCTGGTCCAGGTCGAGCAGGTCCCGCACGTGCGCCCGCGGCACCACCAGTACGTGGCCCGGGTTCGGCTGGCGCAGGTCCATGAACGCCAGCGCCAGCGGCGACTCCGCGACCATGCTCGCCGCCCCCGTCCCGTCCGCGACGCCGCAGAACACGCACGGCTTCGCCATCAGCTCGGGTCGATCCGGTGCCAGATGCGCATCAGGTACAGGCCCACGCCGAACAGCGCCAGCGAGGCGATCCCGACCGGCACAACCGTCTTCCACCAGTCGATCCCCGCGCCCTCCTCGTCCTCCGCCGCCGGGAACGCGTACTGCCCGGTCACCGTCCGCACGTCGTGGACGAGCTCGTTCTCCGAGATCGTACCCGCGGTACCATCGCCGCCCCGTACCGCCTGCCCGTCGTCCAGCCAGAACACGCGCCCCGCCGTCGGCCATGCCAGCACGCCGCCCGTCTCTCCGAAGAACACCAGCACGCGCTGCCCGTCGGTCAGCGTGGCGTTCGCGCAGCCCGGCACCTCGCGGTAGCGCGGCCGGATCGGTTCGCCCGTGGCCGCGCCCTTGAGGAACGCCTCGGGTTCGACTTCGACAAGCCCCGACCCGGAAGGCACCTCGTGCACGGTCCCGATCGCGATGACGCTCGACGCCTCGACCGCCACCAGCAGGTTATCGGGGTCCACGTTGAGGCAGACCGAGTCCTCGGCCTGAGTTGCCTGCGCGAAAACGGCGGCCCCCGGTGCGAGGGCCGCCGTCATCATCAGGATCGCCGCGAAGAGGCTACTGGTTCGCCTGCGCAAACTGGTAGATCTTCCCTTCCGTCTTGATCGCCGGCGCCACGATCATCTCCGCCTGCTGGAATTCGCGCAGATTGTGTGCACCGCACACACCCATGCACGTCCGCAGCGCGCCGACGAGGTTCTCCGTGCCGTCCGTCCGGCTCGTCGGGCCATAAAGCAGCTTCTGCAGGGTCGTGTTCACGCCAACATGCACCCGCGTCCCGCGCGGCAGGTTCGCGTGCGGCGTCGCCATGCCCCAGTGGTACCCGCGGCCCGGCGCCTCCGTCGTCCCGGCGAAGGGCGAACCCATCATCACCGCGTCCGCGCCCGCCGCGAAGCACTTGCAGACATCGCCGCCGGTGCGGATGCCGCCGTCGGTCACGATCGGCACGTAGTTGCCGGTCTCGCGGAAGTGGTAGTCGCGCGCCGCCGCGCACTCGATCGTCGCCGTCACCTGCGGCACACCGATGCCGAGCACTTCGCGGCTCGTGCAGGCGGCACCCGGGCCCACGCCAACGAGCATGCCCGCCACGCCGGTGCGCATCAGCTCCAGCGTCGCGTTGAAGCCCACCGTGTTGCCGACCACCACCGGGATGTGGATGTGCTCCAGCAGCCGGTCGAAGCGCAGCCCTTCGATGCTGTTCGATTCGTGCCGCGCCGTCGTCACGGTGCTCTGAACGAAGAGGATGTCGGCCCCGGCCTCCTGGATCAGCGGCGCCAGCTTCTTCGTCATCATCGGCGTCACCGACACGGCTGCGACCGCGCCGCCCTCTTTGATCTCCTTGATCCGCCGCGCCACCAGGTCGTCCCGCATCGGCGCCTGGTACGCGTTCTGGAGGATCAGCGTCGCCTCGTTCCGGCTCGCCGACGCCACCTCTTCGAGCATCGAGCGCGGGTCGTCATACTTCGTCCACACGCCTTCGAGGTTCAGCACGGCGAGACCGCCCGCCTTATGCATCGCAATCGCGAACGTCGGGTCCACGACCGCGTCCATCGCGCTCGCAAGAAACGGGATATCGAACGTGTGCGGCCCGATTTCGAGGCCCATCGACACCAGCTCGGGGTTGATCGTGAATTCGCCCGGCACGATGGCTACGTCGTCGAAGCCATACGCCCGGCGGAGTTGCTTGAACTGCGGCACGGGGGTCTGTCCATTGGAAAACGGCGCATTGCCGCTCTCCGGTACGTTGGAGGCGGCGGGGTCAAGAGAGACAGCAGTACTCAATTCAGCACAATCCCGGGGAGAGAGGTGGCGGCGAGGAGGTGTGCCGCATGGTACATTCGAGTGTAGGCGCGACCGTTTAAGAGGGCAACACATCTCTATCTCTCGCTGCTATTACGTTCACTCCCCGCGGGCCCGGCCATGACCGCCTTCGCACCCGGCCTCTACGTCGTCGCCACTCCCATCGGCAACCTCGGCGACCTCTCGCCCCGCGCCCGCGACCTCCTCGGGGCCGCCGCGCTCGTCGCCGCCGAAGACACGCGCACCACGGGAAAGCTCCTCAAGCTCGCCGGCAGCACTGCCCGCGCCGTTAGCCTCACCGAGCACAACGTCGTCCGCCGCGCGCCCGAGCTGCTCGCCGCCGCCCGCCAGGCCCCGGTCGCCCTCGTGAGCGATGCCGGCACCCCCGTCGTCGCCGACCCCGGTGCCCGCCTTGTCGAAGCCGCGCACGCCGAAGGGGTCGCCGTCTTCGCCATCCCCGGGCCGTCCGCGCTCGCCGCCGCCGTCTCCGTGTCGGGGTTCGAAGGCAGCGATGTGCACTTCCTCGGCTTCCTCCCCCGCCAGGCCGGGGAGCGCCGCTCGCGCCTCGAGTCCGCGGCTTCAGGCGCGTCCGTCCTCGTCTTCTTCGAAAGCCCGAACCGCCTCGCCGCCACCCTGCGCGAGCTCGACGAATGGCTCGGCGGGCCCGAGCTCGCCGTCTGCCGCGAGCTCACGAAGCTCCACGAAGAGGTCGTCCGCGGCCCCGCCGCGACCCTTGCCGCGCGCTTCGAAGACACCCGCGGCGAATGCACCGTCGTCGTCCGCGTCCCGCCCCGCACCACCTCGCCCTCCGACGCCGCCGTCCGCGCCTACATGGGAGAGATGCACCGCGCCGGCGCCCGCCGCTCCGCCGCCGCCGCTGAAGCCGCGCGCCGCTTCGCGGTCCCCCGCGACCACGCCTACGCCCTCTGGCCCGATGTCTGATCCGGGATAGGAACGGCTCTTTACGAAACGAACGTGCCGAATTGCTGTTGCGCCGTTGACAGACCCCCTCCCCCCAGCACTCAGAATGCGGCGACTCGGAGGCAACCGATGCGCGGGATAGCAGCCAGAATCACCTTCATCGTGCTAAGCGACATCGGC
The DNA here is from genome assembly GCA_020850615.1 of Dehalococcoidia bacterium. Classification (GTDB taxonomy): domain Bacteria; phylum Chloroflexota; class Dehalococcoidia; order Tepidiformales; family Tepidiformaceae; genus JADZEI01. The sequence goes on from JADZEI010000024.1 coordinate 23,314, forward strand.
AGCGCGTGGAAGCTGGGAACGGACGACGGCCTCGCGCTATCGACGCAAATCTGGATCATGCCGGCCCACCACAACTCCGGCCAGAATGTTGCCGATTTCGGACTGCTCTTTGACGACTATCCCAGGACGAGCGCATACGACTATTCTGGGAACGCGACTACGAACACACCCGCGTGTATACGAGGCATGTCGCCAATCACCAACGCCTTCGCGGTGAGATATTGGTACTTCCTTGCGGAGGACTGCCGGGTTCGAACACGCATGCAACGATGGGTCAACAATCAGTGGCTCACCGACTACAATCATGATGTTGATATCTTGCATATCGACACCGGTACAGCCATGAGCGGATACACGCAATCTGTCAGCCTTCCAGGCCAGTGGTTCTACGCCGTGACCTCGTATGCAGGCTACTGCAAAACCACTGATCTGCACTTTCACCTCGACATGCGACCGTCTGCGTACGTGTCAGTGCGCCCCAAGATTAACGACACTTGCTGGGCGAACGGGAGCGAATGTTCAGCAATGAACGGACAGAGTGTCGGCTTGCACGGCCCGGCGTCAACCAGTTGCCCGGGCTCCAGAATCGGAACAACCATCAACAGAGCGGCGGTACCGGCTCTTGGCCAGATTACATACCGTACAAGTGCCAAGACTGGTCCATTCGATGGCGTTCACCTGACACACCTGTCTTCGACGCTCATTGACGGGAACGAAAGGGCAGCACGAAGGGAGTTGACCATGACCGCCAGTAACGCCAGGCGGGCGCTCACGCTCGCAGCCTTCCTCGCCGTTGGACTGCTCGCAGTCGTCGTGCTCGCCGATGCCCGGGGTGGCCGAAGCCAGGCGGAAGACGAGCCGCTGCCACAACCGCAGGACATTACGGTGACGCCCACGCCCACCCTGCTGGGTCGGGCCAACGAAGACGCGGAGGAAGCGCTCCGAGATATCGCCGGCGCGATGCCCGCGGCCGCGAAGACCCTGGACAGCGTGCTCGCAGGTGACTCCGCCGCCGCGCTGCAAGCCGCCCGCAGCGTGCGGGACCCGTGCGAGACCATCATCGCCCGCGGCGTCTCCGCGTGTGAACAGCGGGGCGTGGCGCCGGGGACCATTATCACCCGCGCGACCATCGATCGCGCAGGCAGCTACTACGCCGACGTGGACGATGTCGCAGCCGCCCTGGAGCACCTCCTCGGTTCGCGCGAGCCGCAACTTCAGCTCCTCGCTACCAGCGGGGCCGGGCAGCTGCTTGCCATCATCGGCGTCATACCGGCTCCCGCCTTCGACCTCCCCGGCGGGGTCTCAGATGGCCCGCTCCGAATCACCCGTCTCCAGGCCTTCATTGACCGCGACGGCACCCTCCTGGGCATCTCGCAGGTTGCTGCGATAACGCCACCCCCGGAAGTCATCCGTTTCGACGAGCACAACGGCGATGCCGCCTACACGATCGTCTTCGCATCCGCCGAGCTCAAGGAGCTGGAGCAGGCGTTCCACGACGAGCTCGAGTCAGACAGCCGAAAGCCCTGACGCCGTTCTCGTTCGACCTCCGATTCCGCTACCGGCTCGCGCGTTGCAGCTCCTCATCCTCACCGGCGAGCAGCCACATGTCGCCCGACTCCACCACCGTGTCCCCGTCCGGCCGGAACGTGACCGTGTTGTCCCGCACGAGCGCCAGCAGGACGACGTTGTTGCGCCGCAGCGCCGGAAGCGAGCCGACCGTCTTGCCGATGGCCTCTGGCGGCGCCTCCAGCTTCGCCGCCCCGAACGTCGGGCCAAGCGAGAGGTACTCCCCGAGATGGCTCGATGGCCCGAGCGTGTGCGCCAGGCGGATCGCCGCCTCCTGCTCCGGGTTCACGACGATGTCCGCGCCCGCCAGCCGCAGCGCCTCCGCGTGGTCCACCGTGCTCGCCTTCGCGACCACATGGCGCAACGTCATCCGCCGCTTTAACGTCAGCGTGATCAGCACGCTCAGCGCGACCTCGCTGCCGATGGCCACCGCCACCGTGTCGTACGACTCCAGGTCGAACGATGAGAGGAACTCGAAGTCCGCCACATTGCCGGCCGCCGCGAAGGTCGCGACCTCCGCCAGCTCGTTCACACGGCGCGCGTCGACATCAATGGCGAGCACTTCAACCCCCATGCCGACGAGCTCTTCGACGAGTCTCGAACCAAACCGGCCCAGGCCAAGGATCGCGACCTTCATACTTACCCCAGCCGCACACTATCGACCGGGTGGCTCCACTGCACGGCCCGGCGCGGCTTCGACATGTAGAGCACCAGCATGAGCGGGCTGAACCGGCCAAACAACATCGCGATCATCAGGATCACGTGCCCGGGCCCGCCGAACGAGAGTGTCCCCGCCGCAGTGAATCCCACGGTCCCCAGCGCCGACATCGCTTCGAAGACCACGTCGACGAAGTCCTGGTCCGAGGCCAGCGTCAGCGCGAGCGTGAAGGCGAACAGGAGACCGACGTAGAACAGCGCCAGCGTCGTCGCCTGGCGGATAATTGCCGGCGGCACGAGGCGGCGGAACGCGGTCACCTCGTCCCGTCCGCGGAGGCTCGCCAGCATGACCGCGAAGAGCATCGAGAACGCGCCCACCTTGAGCCCGCCCGCTGTCGACCCCGCAGCTCCACCAACGAACATGAGCCCGATCGTCGAGACCTTCGACTCGTCGTAGAGCGCGCCGATGTCGTACAGCGCGTACCCCGACGAGCGCGAACTCGTGCTGTGGAAGAAGGCGGCAAGCGGCCGGTCCTGCACAGCCAGGCCGCCCAGCGTGGCCTCGTTCCGCCATTCGAACGCCGCGAACGCCAGCGTACCCACGACAAGGAGCACGCCCGAGGTCGCGAAGATGAGCTTGCTGTCGAGCGGTAGCCGCCGGAACGACCGCCGCCGCACGAGCATGAGCACGGGCAGGTACCCGAAGCCGCCGGCGATCACGAGGATGCTCACCATGGAGAGCACGACCTCGTTCCCGGAATACGGCACCATATCGGCCCCGGTGAGGTTGAAGCCGGCATTGTTGAACGCCGAGATGGAGTGGAAGACGCCCCACCAGAGGGCTTCCCCGGCGGGACGGCCATCGGCCATGAACGCCGCCGAGAGAACGACTGCGCCCGTGGCTTCGAACGCGAGTGTGAACAGCCCCACGCCGCGCGCGAAGCCGAGCGTCTCGCGCATCGTCGGCGCGCCGTAGTACAGCCGCAGCATCAGCCGGTCGCGGAGGTCGAGCTGCCGCCCGAAGGCCCACAGCACGACAGTCGTCCCGAGCATGTACCCCAGGCCGCCCAGTTGGACGAGCGTGAGGATGACCACCTCGCCGAACGTGCTCCAGTGCGTCTGGGTGTCGTGGATCACCAGCCCGGTGACGCAGATCGCCGAGATGGCGGTGAACAGCGCCGTCCGCGGGTGGCCCCACCCGCCCGATTCCGATGCGACGGGCAGCATGAGCAGCGCGAACCCGATCCCGAGGACGATCCCGAACCCGGCGAGGATCTGCGCGATGCCGCTTCCCGGCCCCTTCATCGGGCGCGGCGCGGCCATCCGGATCACCGCCCACCCCCGCGCGGCCGGCTGCTCGCCCACGCTCAATGGAACGCGCCACTGGACACGAATTCGCCCCTCGCGCCGCCGTTCCCGCCGGGCAGTGCGCGATAAGGCTAGCCCAGACCCCCGCCGACGGCCAAGGCGCTCAGAGCGCCGAAGGCAGCGCCGCCCGGGCCAGCTCCCACGCCGCCGGGCTCGAGGCGGCCAGCAGGCCGGTGCGGCCATCGCCGGGCCGGTACGGCGAGCCATCCAGCCGCGCCACCTGGCCGCCCGCCTCCGACAGGATCAGCGCCCCCGGGATGTGGTCCCAGGGCAGCGTCCGCCAGTACAGCGAGAAGTCCCGCGCGCCTTCGATGGTCTCCCGGTACTCCACGCCCGCGCAGCCCGCCCCGCTCGACGCCTCACCAAGCCGCCCGGCCGCCGCCTCCACGTTCGCCCGCACCCCGGCCGGCATGTAGCGCGTGTGGAGCGCACCGCGCAGCTCGCCCGCCGCCGGTGGGCCCGGCACGCACAGCGCCACGCCGTCGAGCCGCGCACCCGCACCCAGCTCGGCTACGCAGAGCCGCCCGCTCACCGGCTCGAGGATCCATGCCGCCACGGCGGTGCCATCGCGCAGGAGCGCCGCCATCACCGCGAAGTCGCCCGCGCCCGCGACGAAGTTCGCCGTGCCGTCGAGGGGGTCCAGCAGCCACACGTACCCGGCGCCCATATCGTCGAGCAGCGCCGGGGTCGCGGCCGCGGCTTCCTCGCCACACACCCGTGAGCCGCGCACGAGCTCCGCGAGGCGCGGCGCGATGGCCAGCTCGGCCTCCCGGTCCACCACGGTCACGACCTCGCCCGGCGACTTCTCGCTCACGTCGCCCGCCGCGAGCCGGCGAAACCGCGGCAGGATCACGGCCTCCGCCGTGCCCCGCAGGATGAGCTCCACGCGGCCGGTCAGCGAGCCCGGGACAGCCATCGCTGGCTACCCCGCCCCCGCGACACAGGCGCGCATTGCGGTCCGACCGGCTCTAGCCACTGGCGACCACCCAGGCGCCCGCAAACCCGGCGCCGGCCATCGCCAGCACCACCACAAGCGCGACCAGCCGTGCGCGTGAATCGCTGTCGGCCGGCACCCGGGCGGTCTGCGGGCGCGCCTGCCGCCCCGCGCTCCGCAACGGTGTTTCCTGAGCTGCGACAGGCGCCACTGGAGCCGTGTCCTTTCGGCGCGGCGCGGGTGCCGGGCCCCCGGGCCGCGGCTTCGATGAGGGGAACCCACGCGCCGCGGGCCGGAGCTCCTCCTGGGGAGGCGCGGGCGGCGGTACGCCGACCGCGTCGCCCCAGGACGGCTGCTGCGCTGCCTGTGCCGGCTCAACCCACGGCGCCTGCTGCACTGGCTGCGCTGGCGGGACCAACGGCTGCTGCTGAACTGGCGGCGGCACCGGCGGGACCTGCACTGGCGGGGGCGCCGGCAGGTCGAACCGCGTGGCTTCCACCGCGGGTGGCGGCACCTGTGCCCGGCCCGGTGGCTGCACCGCTGGCGCGGGGCCCGCGGTCTCAGCGCGCGTAGCCGGTGCGACTGGCGGCTCGGCCCTGCGGACCAACGCAGCTTCTCCCGTTCGGTGGCCGCAGGCCGCACAGAACACCGCCTGCGCCGGGAGCTCCGTGCCGCAGGCCACGCACCGCTCCGCCTGGCGCGCGCCGCACGCCCCGCAGAACTGGGCCCGCGGGTCCACCGGCCGCCCACAGGCACTACACGTCACCGCGCCGCTTGCATCCATCCCCGGATTCTGCCCTTCCCGCGCATCCGCGAACAGCCCATCGCTTCGCCACCTGCGGCTCGCTGCCACAGCCAGGTCGAAGCCCGGGCCGCCACGACAGGCGTAAATCGTAAATCGGGAACCGTGAACTCGGTCACGCCATCCACCCGCCGTCGACCACGAACTCCGAACCGGTCGAGTAGCTGCTCTCGTCCGAGGCGAGGAACAGCGCCAGCGCCGCCACCTCGCCCGGGTCCGCCGGCCGCCGGATCGCCGCCGAGCGCAGCACCCGCGCGCCGCCGTCGATGTCGATCCCGGCGAAGTCGTGGATCATCGGTGTATCGATCAGCCCCGGGTGGATCGAGTTCACCCGGATCCCGAACCGCCCGAACTCCTTCGCGGCCGTCTTCGTCATCCCGCGCACGGCCCACTTGCTCGCGCCATAGGCGACCGCATTCGGGGTGCCCTGCAGCCCCGCCACGGACGAGATGTTCACGATCGAGCCCGACTGCTGGTCGATCATCGTCTCAGCGACGGCCTTCATCCCCAGGAAGACACCCACCTGGTTCACGTCGATCATCTCGCGGTACTGCTCGAGCGTCGTGCTGACGATGCTGCCCGTCCGGAAGATGCCCGCGTTGTTGATCAGCACGTCGATACGGCCGTGCTCGGCGAGCGTGCGTTCCACCACGCGCTGCCAGTCCGCCTCGCTCCGCACGTCGTGATGGAGGTAGAGCGCGCCGCACGCCTGGGCCGTGACCTCGCCCTCGGCGTCGAGAACGTCCGTTATGACGACCTTCGCCCCTTCGGAGCTGAACAACCGCGCCTCCGCCGCGCCCTGCCCGCGCGCACCGCCCGTGATCAGCGCCACCTTGCCTGCCAGCCTTGCCATGTCCTGCCTCCCGCGGCCAACCGCCGCCCGGCTCCGCATCCTACGCGCCGCGCTGCCCGCCGTCCGCGCAGGTCATCCGGGAGGCCGATAGTTTGCTTGTGGCGAACGGTTTGCTAGCCTGAACGGGCCGGCGTTTCCCGGCCAGGTTACCCGTGGCCACCGTCTCCTCCGACCGTCCGCTGGGCGAGTATCTCGACAAACGGCAGAAGTGGTTCCTCATCGCCAGCCTCATGACGTCGATGTTCATGGGCGCCCTCGACCAGACGATCATGGCCACGGCGACGCCCAAGATCCTGGCCGACCTGGGCGGCTTCAGCCTGCTCTCCTGGATGTTCACGAGCTACATGCTCGCGTCCACGGTCGTTGTTCCCCTCGTCGGCAAGCTCTCCGACATCTACGGGCGGAAGTTCTTCCTGATGGGCGGGATCGTCACGTTCATGGTCGCGTCCGCGCTCTGCGGCACCGCCCAGGACATGACCCAACTCATCCTCTTCCGCGGCCTCCAGGGCATCGGCGGCGGTGTCGTCTTCTCCTCGGTCTTCGCCACCATCGGCGACATCTTCCCGCCGGTCGAACGCGGCAAGTACATGGGGCTCTTCACCGGCACCTTCAGCCTCGCGAGCATCCTCGGCCCGACCATCGGCGGGCTGCTCACGGACCATGTCGGCTGGCGCTTCATCTTCTATATCAACGTCCCAATCGGCCTCGTTGCGCTGCCCGCGATCTGGCACAACCTCCCGCTCCAGCGCAGCGACCGGCGCCCAAAGATCGACGTTGCCGGTGCGCTCCTCCTTTCGGTATCGACCATCTCGGGCCTGCTCGCGCTCGAATGGGCGCGCGAGGAGTACGGCTGGTGGTCGACCGAGTTCAACGGGCTCCTCTCGGCCTGCTTCGTCTTCCTCGCCGCCTTCGTCTGGCAGGAGAGCCGCCACCCGGAACCGATCATCCCGCTCGCCCTGTTCCGTAACCGCGAGTTCGTGCTCGCGAACCTCGTGGTCATGCTCCTCGCCGGGGGCATGTTCGGCGCGATCTCGTACCTGCCAACGTTCGTCCAGACCGCCATGGATGCCTCCGCCACGGCGTCGGGCCTGATCACCACGCCACAGTCGCTCGGCCTGCTCTGCACCAGCATCGTCGGCGGCCAACTGCTCTCCCGCACCGGCAAGTACAAGCTCCAGACGAACATCGGCGCGGGTGCGGTCATCGGCGGCGTCGCGCTGCTGCTCACGCTCGGCCCCGGCACGCCCCAGTGGCACGTCTCGGTCTTCATGGTCATCCTTGGCCTGGGCTTCGGGTTCGTCATGCCGACGATGTCGGTGGTCATCCAGAACGTCGTCTCGCACCAGTACATCGGGGTGGCGACGAGCTCGCGCCAGTTCTTCATGCAGATCGGCCAGGTGGTCGGCATCGCCATCTTCGGCGCCGTCCTCGCCTCGACGTACGCGCCCAGCTTCAACGACAACGTCAGCGAGCAGGCGAACGCGGAGATCGCGCCTGCGACGATCGAGAAGTTCGAAGACCCCACGCTCTCGCTCGATGAGCAGCGGTTCGCCAGCGTGCAGGCCGAGATCCGCGCGCTGCCGAACGGCGAGGTCATCCTCGAGGACACGCTCGACGCCCAGAAGGAAGGCATCACGACCTCGATGCACCTCATCCTCCTCGGCTCGCTGGCGGTGGTCTCGGTGGGGTTCGTGCTCACGTTCCTCATGCGCGAAGTGCCCCTGCGGACCGCCTTTGGCCCACCGGCGGCGGGAACGCAGGCTGCTGCCGAACCGCAGCTCGCCGCGGCGATCGACGCCCACTGAGGCGGGGCTGTTGGCTGTTGGCTATTGGCTGTTAGCCGGTGGTTCCCAGGGGTGTACCCGGCGCCGGGGAGCTGCCGCGTGGCATGCGTTGGGCTGACGCGAGCGCCCACGAGGGGCGCGGCTACGCTCCGCCTGTGATTCGCGTGCCAGCAGCGAATAGCCGATAGCCACGAGCCCCCTTCATTGCTCCACTGATGCCACGTAAACGTAGATCGGCTGGCCGCCGTCCTGCATGTCCACTTCGACACCGGGGAAGAGGTTGGCGATCGCGGCCGCGACCTGCTCGCTGTCGCCGGCGTGGCCTTCGCCGGTGAAGACGGTCACGAGGGCGCCGTCGCCGAAGCCGGCGACGGCGAGGCCCGCGAGCAAGGCCGCCAGCGGCGTCTCTTCCGCGGCTACGAGCGTGCCATCGACCAGCGCGATCGCCTGGCCGGTGCGCACCGCGATGCCGTCGGCGGTGCGGTCCGCGGCGGCGGTGGTCACTTCGACCGTGACCACGCCGGCGGCCGCCTCCCGCATCCGCGCGAGGTTCTCTTCGACGTTCGCCTCGGGGTCGAAGGCGAGCGCGGCGGCCAGGCCCTGCGGCAGGGTCCGCGTCTCCACCAGGTGCACGGTGCAGCGGGCGAGGTCCACCGCCTGCCGGGCCGCGAGCACCACGTTGCTGTGGTTCGGCAGCACGATCACGTCGGCCTTGCCGAGCTCCTCGGCCGCCTGGGCGATCTCCCCGGCGGGCGGCTTCACCACGTCGCCGAGGTCGCCGACGGCGGCGCCGAGGCTTTCGAAGAGCCGGTCGAAGCCTTCGCCCCGGCTCAGCGCGAGCACGCCGAGCCGCGCCCCCGCGCCGCTGCCGCTCGCGCGGAAGCGGAGGTGCTGGACGCTCATGTCCTCCAGCTTCGCGCGGGACACCCGGCCGAGCTCCTCCGCGCCGCGCAGCACGGCCTCGCCGTCGTCCGCGTGCAGGTGGACGCGCACCGCCTGCTCGTCGCCGACCACGACGACGGAGCGGTTCGTCCCGCCCGCGGCCCACGCGCGCACCGCATCCACGTCGAGCGACGCGGCCCGGGGTTCGAGGACGAACTCGGTGCAGAAGCCGAACTGCTCGTGTTCGTGGCCGGCGAGCTGCGCGATCGGCCGGTCGGGCATCGCGGGCGCCGGTGGTGTCGTGCCGGTCAGGGCCGCGACGAGGCCGCGGAGGATCACACATACGCCCTCGCCGCCCGCGTCGGGGACGCCGGCCTCCTTGAGCGCGGGGAGCTGGTCGATCGTGCCCGCCTCGGCCGCCTCGGCCGCCGCCAGCGCGGGGAGCAGTGCCGACAGGCAGGTCGTGCCCGGCGCTGCGCCCGTGGCTGCGCCATCGGCCGCGGCGCGGAGGACGGTCAGCATCGTGCCCTCGACCGGGTTTGCGACCGCGCGGTAGGCGGCTACGCTGGCCTCGCGGAGGCCTGCCGCGAGCGCGGCGGCATCGAGGTCGTCGCCGGGGACGCCGGCCGCCAGCCCGCGCAGCGCCTGGGAGAGGATGACGCCGGAGTTGCCGCGCGCGCCGTAGAGGGCGCCCTTCGCGAGCGCCGCCAGCACCTCGTGCACGGTGCGCGGCTCCGGTACGGTGAGGGCGGTATCCACGGCCTCGCGGAGGGTGGCCGCCATGTTCGAGCCGGTGTCACCGTCGGGGACGGGGTAGACGTTGATGGCGTCGACGGCGCGGGCAGACTCGCGCAGGTACGCCGATGCGGCCGCGAGCGCGTCGAGGAGCTCGCCGCCGCTGAGCGGGCGGGCGCCGGGACCCGCCGCGGTTTGGCCGTTACCGCTGGCTGGTGTTACCATTCGAGTTCACGATCTTCGCAGACAAAGGTAGAACGCGCATGGCCAGTGGCGCCTGTGACACGTGCGGCAAGACGACTCGTTTCGGCCGCCATATCCGACACCAGCACAGCGGCCGTTGGGAGCGCAAGGCCCCGAAGAAGAGCCGTACCTTCCAGCCAAACGTCAACAAGCACCGGATCATGATCGACGGGCAGTACCACCGCCTGAACATCTGCACCCGCTGCCTGCGCACGCTCGTCAAGATCTGACGTTCGAGCTCCGCACCCATCCCGAGGAGGCCGGCCGCAAGCCGGCCTCCTTTGCGTCCCCGGGCGGCCGCGAAATCGGGGTGTGGTGAGCACACGCACGAAGCGTGTGGCGCGGTGTGGTCCGGCGTGTGACGGACCCGGCGACGGCGCGGCGGAGTGTGTCCGGGCATGTGGCCAACGCTGCGACGAGGCGCCCGGCGCCATCGCCGGTGCGCTGAGCTGTGGCCCTGTTGAGCGGCCGGTGAGCGACCCGCGTGGCACCTGATGTGGGCGGGCGGAGGGCCTGGTGTGGCGGGCCGTGTGGCGCTGGTGAGCAAGCGGCATGGAGCGATGGTGGGGCGAGCCGGGGCGGAGCTGCGATGGCAAGTTGGCGTCGCCGGGCGCGACACCTCCCCGCCACGGCACCGGGAACTGGGAACCGGGAACCCGCCGCGCGGGCACGGGGCACGGGGCACTGGGCACGGGGCACTCAACCTCAGCACCCAGCACTCAGCACTCGGCGCTGCCGCCCCCAGCACTTCCCCCCGCACCCTGCTACGCTCCGCGCCACACACACGGAGGGACTCATGGACGTCTTCCAGGCGATGGTCGAAATGCGGGCGATGCGGCGGCTCAAGCCCGACCCGGTGCCCGCGGACCTCATCCGCGAGGTCATCACCTATGCGACCCACGCGCCGTCGGGGTCGAACTCGCAGGGCTGGCGCTTCGTCGTCGTCACCGACCCGGCGAAGCGCGCCGCCATCGGCGAGTACTACCGCCAGGCGGTCGACAACTACCTGGCGACGATGAACACGGCACCGCTGCCGCACCAGACGCGCGACGAGTGGGAGCGGCTCTGCGCGGCGGTGCGCTGGCAGGGCGACCACGTGGGCGAGGCGCCGGTGCTGATCTTCCCCTGCCTGAAGGGCGCCCGGCGGGGCCTGGAGCACGCGACGGCGAGCCGCGCGCTCGCGGCGAGCGTCTACCCCGCGGTCGAGAACCTGCTCCTCGCCTGCCGGGCGAAGGGGCTGGGGGCGACGCTGACGACGCTCCACTTCGGGCACGAAGCGGCGATCGACGAGCTGCTCGGGCTGCCCGCAGACGCGGCAACGTTCGCGATGATCCCGGTGGGCTACCCGATGGGGAACTTCGGCCCGACGCGACGGCTGCCGGTGGAGACGGTCATCGGCTGGGACGGCTGGGGCGAGTAGCGATGAAGTTTGGCCTGCACATCGGCCAGCAGAACATCACGATCGATGAGTGCCGGCGCATGTGGCGCTGGGCCGACACCGCCGGCTTCGACTGGGTCGACGTCTGGGACCACTTCTACGAGGCGCCGCCGGTCGACGGCAACGGGAGCTGCTTCGAGGCGACGACCTGCATGGCCGCGATCGCCTGCGAGACGGCGAGCTGCCGGATCGGCGTGCTCGTGCTCGGGATGAACTACCGCCACCCGGCGGTGCTGGCGAACGCGCTCGTGACGATCGACCACCTCAGCGGCGGGCGGCTCGAAATCGGGCTCGGGGCGGGCTGGCACGAACCGGAGTACCGCGCCTACGGCATCCCCTTCCGACCGATCAAGGAGCGAATGGACATGCTCGAAGAGGGCGTCCAGGTGGTGCGGCTGTTGACGACGCAGGACCGCTCGGACTTCGAGGGGCAGTACTACCGGCTCGAAAACGCGGCCTGCAATCCGAAGCCGGTGCAGGCCCGGCCGCGGATCTGGGTCGGGGGGCGGGGCGAGAAGCGCACGCTACGGATCGCCGCCCGCCACGCCGACGGCTGGAACGTGCCCTACGTCTCGCCGGACGAGTACCGGCGGCTCTCGGGCGTGCTGGATGAGTGGTGCGAGAAGGAAGGCCGCGACCCGGCAGAGATCGAGCGCAACGTGAACCTGAGCTTCCACATGGCCGCGAGCCCGGCGGCGGCGCACGTGGACTGGGCCGAGCGGCACTTCGTCGAGACCTGGGGTCCGGCCGCGGAGCCGATGCGGAGCGCGGGCGTCGTGATCGGCACGCCCGACCAGGCGATCGAGCTGGTGGGGCGCTACAAGGAGGCGGGCGCGGCGCGCGTGAACATCGCAATCCGGCCGCCGGTCGACTGGGACGCGCTGCAGGCCTGGACCGGGGAGGTGATTCAGGCGTTCGCCTGACTTCGTGCGGGCCCGGGCCGGCCGCGGGGGACGGCCGCGGCCCGGGCAGCGATTGCGGGGTGCAGGGCCAGCCCTCCGAAAAGGAGCACGCCCAGCGCGTAGACCGACCCCGCCAGCACCGCTACCGCCCCGCCGCGGGGGTCGAGCTCGAGCACGAGGGGGTAGGGCACGGCGAGGAGAAGCACCGCGGGCAGGGACCGCCGCCAGCCGTGCGCGAAGAGCGCGGGCAGGAGGAGCAGGGTGTAGCCGGGCCAGGTGATCGGCCCGGCGAGCAAGGCCAGCACCAGGGCGAGGATGCTCACGCACGGCCGGGCCGGCCGGCGCCGCCAGGTGACGGCCGCGGCGGCGGCGATGGCGACGCCGGTCATGGCCAGCGCGGCTTCGTCCACCTCGAGGCGGCCGCACAGCGCCAGGAAGGAGCTGTTGCCCGGCCAGGTGTTCGCGGGGAGCAGGCCGGGGGTCGCGGCGAGCCAGGATCGGTAGACCCCGGGCCCCTCCAGGGCGAGCGGGACGGCCCAGAGCGCCGCGGCGACGAGGAGTCCGGTCCCGCCGGCGCGCCAGTCCCGGCGGAGGAGGAGCAGCAGCGGCCAGAGCGCGAACTGCGGCTTGACCGCCGCGACCAGGCCCAGAGCCAGGCCGGCGCGCCAGTCGTCGCGGTCGCGGAGGAGGAGCCACGCGACGGTGGCCGCGAGGGCGAGGAAGAGGTAGACCTGCCCGAGCTCGAGGGTGTGCCAGAGCCCGGCGAGGCCGAGTGCCCAGAGGGCAGCGCTGGTCTGCTCGCGCGGGTAGGCGCGCAGGAGCAGCGCGACCGCCAGGACGAACGCGGCCAGGCCGGCGGCCACCCAGAGGTCGCGGGCGAGCGCGGGCTCCAGGCGGGCGAGCAGCTGGAACGGGTAGACCGACACCGGTGGGTTCAGGTTCGGCGCCGGGACCGCGTCCGGCCCCAGGCGGAAGGTGCGCTCGTAGACGGCGTAGGGGTCGAGCCCGTGGTTGGCGGCGTCGCCGCTCGCCCAGAACGAGCCGAAGTCGAGCAGGCCCCGCTCCGCGCGGAGCGCCCAGCGCGCCCCCGCGACCGCCAGGACCGCCACCGCGACGAGGTCGAACAGGAGCCAAGCCCGGGGCAGGCCGGGCAGCGCCCGCGCGGGCAATGCAACACGCGCCATCGCCGGGGACGGTACCGGTGGTCCGGCGCGCGGGCGGCAACGCGGCGCGCTGGCCGGCTATCGAAGCGCTCGCAAATGCGCGATGACCCGAGCGGCGGGCCGGGGTACGCTCGGGGCATGGACGTGGACGCGGTTATCGTCGCGGCGGGGCGCTCGGCGCGCTTCGGAGAGCAGGACAAGCTGCTCGCGGAGCTGGGCGGGCGCCCGGTGCTGGGCTGGTCGCTCGCGGCCTTCGAGGCAGCCGATGGGATCGGCCGGGTCGTGCTCGTGGCGGCGCCCGGGCGGGAGGCGGAGCTCGAGGCGATCGCCCGGAAGTACGCCCCCGCGCGGCTGGCCGCGGTCGTAGCCGGGGGCGCGCGGCGGCGGGACAGCGTCGAGGCCGGGCTGCGGGCCTGCCGCACGCGCTACGTGGCGATCCACGACGGGGCGCGGCCGCTGATCACGCCCGCGGACATCGCGCGGGTGGTGGCGGCGGCGGAGGGCGGGCCGGGGGCGATCGCGGCGACACCGGTGACGGACACGATCAAGGACGTGGTGGACGGGCGGGTGACCGGGCACCCGACGCGGGCGCGGCTCTGGGCGGCGCAGACGCCGCAGGTGGTGCTCCGCCAGGCCTGGCTCGACGCGGCGGCGCGGGGCGACGACGACGAGACGGACGACGCGGCGATGCTCTCGCGCCTCGGACTGGAGTGCCGGGTGGTGGACACGGGCCCGGAGAACCTGAAGGTGACGCGGCCGGCCGACCTGCTCGTCGCCGCCGCGATCCTGGCGCAACGGGGGGTGGTGGCGTGATCCGGGTGGGGATCGGCGAAGACCTGCACCGCGTCGACGACGGGCGGACGCTCGTCCTCGGGGGGGTGATCATCGAAGAGGGCCCGGGACTCGCGGGCCACAGCGACGCGGACGTCCTCCTGCACGCGATCACAGATGCGGTCCTGGGGGCGGCGGCGCTGGGCGACATCGGCGGCTACTTCCCGCCGGGCGACCCGCGCTACGCGCACGCGGACAGCGCGGACTTCCTGCGCAAGGCACTGGCGCTCGCGGGCGAGGCGGGCTGGCAGCTCGTGAACGTGGACGCGACGGTGCGGACCGAGCGGCCGAAGCTGGCGCCCTACATCGCCCACATCCGCGAGCGGGTGGCGGAGATCGCCGGGGTGGAGGTGGACGCGGTCAGCGTGAAGGCGAAAACCGCGGAGGGGCTGGACGCGGTGGGCCGGGGCGAGGCGATGGCGGCGACGGCGGCGGTGCTGCTCGAGCGGGCGGGCTAGTCCCCGGCGTCGTCACCGTCGTCGCCGTCCTGGCGCTGGAAGAAGGCCAGGTAGGCGATCGGCAGGAGACCGGCGGAGTTGACGATCAGGAGGGGCATGACCCAGCGGCGCTGGCCGTTGCGGACGGCCTTCCAGACGGCGATCGCCTTCCAGGTGGTGTCCCAGAGGGCGAGGATCCCGATGAGCGAGCGAGGCGGGCGCTTCATCGCGCCATTGTCGAGCGGTGGCGCGGGATTGTCGATGCGCCGGGCCGGCCAATTCAGCGGGCCGGGGAGAGCGGGCACTGGCCGCAGCGGCCGCGGGTGCAGTAATCGGCGTGGAGGAGGAGGCCGCCCTGGAGCGCGCGGGCGGTCGCGAACGGCTTCGGCGCGGCGCCCGCGCCCAGCCAGCCTTCGAGGCGGCGCAGCTTGCCGTAGGTGCCGGGACCGGGGAGGGCGGCGAAGGCGGCGGCGATGTCCTCTTCGGACCAGGCGCCGGATGCCAGGGCAACGGGGAGGACGGCATTGACGGCGAGCTCGATCGCGGCCGCGCGGCCGATGCCGGGCTGGCGGAGGGCGGGGAGCAGGGCGGCCGGGATGAGGGCCGGCGGGAACCCGGCGATGACGCCGGGCCAGAGGGCGGCGACGAGGGTGCCGGCGGCTTCGAGGCGGCGGGCGGGCTGGGCCATGGGGCGGAGACCGGCGCGGCGGAGGCTGAGGCGGGCGGCGGCGCCCTTGAGCTCGGCGGTGATGGCGAGGGGGCGTGGGGCGGACGTCCCGGCGGCGCGTTCGAGGAGGGCGGCGAGGGGGAGGGAGCGGGCGAGGGAGGCGAAGGCGGCGCGGTTGGCGCTGCCGGCGAGCGTCTCGAGGGCGAGGGTGTAGACGGCCTGGCCGGGGCCCGACGCGGCAACGAGCGGGGCCACGCGGGCGGCCTTGCTGCGGAGGCGGCGCTCGCCCAGCCGGTGGAGGGCGGGCGCCGGGTCCTGGCCGCGGGCGGCGGCGAGGGCGCAGGGCGGGGTGAAGGGCGGCGGGAAGGCGTGGGCGCCGGGTTCGCGGAGGACGAGCACGGGGATGGCGCGGCCGCTGGCGTGGAGGGTCGAGAGGGCGCCGGTGTCGTTTTCGGCGACGACGTGGAGGACGACGCCGGCGTAGGCCGGGTCCCCGGCGTGGCCGTGCGCCCGCCAGCCGCTGGCGCGGAGGTGGAGCTCGACGTGGCCGCGGAGGACGTCCCCGCCGGCGTCGAGGATGGCATCGCGGAAGTCCGGTCCGGAGGCGCCGCCGGGGACGCCGGGGAAGATGACGCGGAGGGTGCGGCCGTCTTCGAGGCGGAGGGCGCCGGCGAGGCCGCTGCCCCAGCGGGCGGCGAGCGCGGCTTCGCCGCTGGCGGCGGCAGCAAGAAGGCTCACGGCGCGGGCTCGTCCTCGCCGGGGGGCGGGTCGTAGGTGGCGGAGCGTTCGAGGAGGGTGAGGAGGCGGGCGCTGGCGCCGCGGGGCTGGTACCGGCCCGTCTCCCACTCGCTGATCGTTTGCTGGCGGACGCCGAGCTCGCGCGAGAGGCCCGCCTGGGTCAGGCCGAGGGCGGCGCGGAGGCCGGCCACGCGCGCGGCCGTCCAGGGCGCGGGCTTGCCGGGGGGCGCCGGGTCGTAGGGTGAGGGCGATTCCATATCCGGTACCGTGTAAGGTGGGGCGTGGCAGGAGCGGTGTCAATGGGTGGGGGGCGCGACCGATGCGCCGCCTATGGCGGGGCGGCGAAGAGCCAGCCGCCGCCGGCGAAGCCCGGCTCGCGCGTCGGGCAGAGGAGCCCGGACTCGCCGGCGCGGCGGATGGTGTAGTGGAGGTGGGGCGCTTCGCTGTAGCCGGTGTCGCCGCTCATGCCGATGACGTCGCCGGCGCGGACCAGCCAGCGGGCGACGATGGTTGCGGTGCGGAAGTCGCGGAGGGGCTGGAACGCGGCCACCAGGGCGGGGCCCGGCGCGAAACCGTCGATGAAGGCATCGGGCGGGACGAGCGCCGCCGTGGCGGCGAGCTCCAGGTGGGCGTAGTCCGTGACGAAGGCGTCGTTCGCGACCCGGACGGAGACGCCCTGGCCGCCGCCGGGCCCGGGGAAGGGCACGACCGGCGCGTTCGCACGGTCCGGGTTGCCGAGGTAGGGCTCGCGGCTGACGCCGTAGACGTCGAACGGGTTCGCGACGGTGACCACGCGGAGCTCGGCCGTGCCGTCCATCGTCGCGCGGATGGGCGTGCCGGCGGGGATGTACCAGTCGGCGGCGGGCTGGCCCTCGTACTCGACATGGACGCGGGCGTTCCAGCCGCAGCGGTTGGCGGCGACGGGGTCGGCGGAAGGCTGGTCGTCGCGGGAGTAGGCGAGGGCGGTGGGCCCTTCCCCCCAGGCGATGGCGCGGGCGCCCACAGCGCCGCGGACGATACCGAGCGGCGTCGCGGGGTCGAGCGGGAAGCCCACGGGTTCGAGGCGGGCCGCCGTGGGCGTGGGCGTGGGGGTCGCTGTCGCGGGCGGGGTGGGCGACGGCGTGGGTGTCGCGGTTGCTGTGGCAGTCGGCGTCGCCGGGAGCGGTGTCGCGGCGGTCGGCGGCGTCGGGGTGGGGGTGCGCGCGGGCGGGGCGGAGCTGCCGCGACAGGCCGCGGCGAGGGCAGCCAGCGCGGGCAGGGCGGCGCCGAGCACCGCCCTGCGCGTGTGGCGCCGGGGGGCGGGCGAGCTCAGCGGAAGAGGCCTCGCAGGGCTCGCATGACGATCCAGAAGGCGACCGCCCCGACGGCGACGAGCGGGATGAGGGCGGCCGGGTCCTTGATCCGGACGAAGCGGGCCTCGCCGCCGGTGACCTCGATGTAGCCGAGGGGGCTGGCGGTCGCGCCTCCACCACCGCCCGAGCCTTCCCCGCCTTCGGAGCCGCCCTCGCTGGTCTCGCCGCCGCGGCCACCACCGCCGCCGAAGCCGTAGCGGACCTTCGCCACGGGGATGACGGTGATGCCGTCGCGGTCGACGGGTTCGCCGAAGACGGCGCGGGCGGTGGCGGAGGCGCCGAGGCGGTCGGCGAGCGCGGAGACCAGGCGGTCGGCGGCGGAGGTGGAGTCCTCCTCCACGTCGCGAATCACATCATCGAGGCCGGCGGACATGGCGTGCTCCGGGGCGATGTGCCCATCGCTCCACTGTCGCGCGCGGGGCGGCCGCCCCGCAAGCCCCCACCGGGGCAATGTGAGGCGGGTCACACTGGCGGCTTTCGTTCCTCGAACCGGGGGAGGCGCTACCATGAGGGCGATGCCGCGCCCCCTCGCAGCCGTCCTCACCCTCGGGTGCAAGCTGAACCTCGCCGACAGCGAGGAGATCGCGCGCGGGCTGCGGGCGGCCGGGTACGACGTCGTCGACGCGCTCTGCGACGCGGACGCGTATGTGGTCAACACCTGCTCGGTGACGCACGTGGCCGACCAGAAGTCGCGGCGGCTGATCCGGTCGGTGCGGCGAATGGCGCCGGGCGCGCGGGTGACCGTGACGGGCTGCTTCCCGCAGTCGGCGGGGGCCGAGGCGGTGACCGCGCTGGGGGCGGACCTCGTGGTGGGCACGCGCGACCGGGACAAGGGCGAGCTGGTGCGGTTCCTCGAACCCGGGGCACCCGCCGAACGGGGTGCGCCGGGGGGCGGCGGGCTCCACGTCCGGGCGTTCGTGAAGGCGCAGGAAGGCTGCAACGACGTCTGCGCGTTCTGCATCGTGCCGCGCACGCGGGGCCGGGAGGAATCGCGGCCGGTCGCGGCGGTGGTGCGCGAGGTGGAGCGGGCGGTGGCGGGCGGCGCGCGCGAAGTGGTGATCACGGGGACGCAGCTCGGCGCGTGGGGGCGGGACCTGGAGCCAGCGCTGGGGCCGCACCACCTGATCGGTGGGCTGCTCGAAGGGACGGAGGCGGCGCGGGTGCGGTTCAGCTCGCTCCAGCCGCAGGACATCACGCCGGAGCTGCTGGCGCTGTGGCAGGACCCGCGGCTGATGCCGCACTTCCACCTGGCCCTGCAGTCCGGCAGTGAGGCCACGCTGCGGGCGATGCGCCGGCGGTACACGGCGCGCGCGTTCGCCGAGGCGGCGGAGCGCATCTCCGCGGCGGTGCCGGGGGCGGCGATCACGACGGACGTGATCGCGGGGTTCCCGGGGGAGACGCATGACCAGTTCGCGGAGACGCTGCGGCTCTGCGAGGAGGTTGGCTTCGCGCGGCTGCACTGCTTCCCCTATTCGCAGCGGGCGCACACGACGGCGGCGCGGATGCCCGGGCAGGTCCCGGTGCCGGTGCGGCAGGAACGGATGGCGGAGCTGCTCGCGCTGGGCGACCGGCTTTCGCGGCGTTTCCGGGAGCGGGCGCGCGGCAGCGTGCGGCCGGTGCTCTGGGAGGAGGAGCGGGAGCGGGGCGGCGAACGGCTCTGGCGGGGCCACACGGACACGTACATCCCGGTGTACATGGCGGGCGCGGGGCTCGCCAACCGGGTGACGCCGGTGGAGATCGGCGAATTGCACGAAGACGGCGTGCGCGGGAGCGCGCCGGGAGGGAGCGCATGAACGGACTGCGGCGGGGGCTGCTGGCGGGGTACAGCGTGGTCTTCATCGCCCTGTGCCTGGGGCTGATCGCGCTGGCGTGGAACCAGGACCAGCAGCTCGACATCAACCCCGACGGGTTCCGGTTCGTGTCGTACATCAGCTCAGGGGACACGGAGAAGCTGGCGTTCTCGGCGCTGATGGCGTGCCTGGCCCTCTTCGGGGTGCTCACGCTGGTGGTCGCGATCGCGGTCGGGGATACGCGGGGCGGGGCGATCCGGGCGCGGCGGGCGAACGGGACGAGCGTCGAGCTGGACACGGACGCGGTCGAGGCGATGCTGCGGGCGGAGCTGCAGGGCATCCCCGAGATCCGGCACGTCGAGCCGCGGGTGCGGACGGCGGGGGCGGGGGTCGACGTGGACGTGGCCGCGTCGATCGAGCCGAGCGCGAGCATCGCCCACGTGACCGACCTGGTGCTGCGGACGACGACCGCGGTACTGCGGGACGAGCTCGGGATCGGGAACCTGCGGCGGCCGCACGTGCGGCTGCGGTACGACGAGATGGCGGCGCGGCCGGTGGGCAGCGGCCGGATGTCGCCGCAGGCGGGGATGGCGGGCCGCGACGTGGTCGAAGAGGACTGGCCGCCGCCTCCGCCGGACCTCTACCCGCGCCCAGCGCCGCCGGTCCGGGACGAGGGCGACGCCTGGCCGGCGCCACCGCCCGGCCTGCAGTTCGAACGCCCGGCGCAGGGGCCAATGACGCCGCCACCGCCCGTGGCCGAGGCGGAGGCGTGGGCGGCGCGGCCGGACCCGGCGCCGCCAGCACCGCCTGCCGCGGGGCCGCGCTGGGACGGCCCGGAGCCGGAAGCCGGTGCCGGCGAGGCGGAGGTGCGCCGTGAGTGAGGTGCTGCGGCCGCGGCCGGCGAACGAACTGCCGTGGGTGCTGGAGGCGCTACTCTTCGTGGCCGAAGAGGCGCAGCCGCTGACGACGCTGGCCCGGGCTGCGGGGGTGAGCGACGGTGCGGCGCGGAAGGCGCTGGCGCGGCTCGCCGCCGACTACGAGGCGCGCGGGCTGCGGCTGATGGAGGACGGGCAGAAGTACCAGCTCGTGACCGCGCCGGAATACGCGCCCTACATCAATGAGCTGCTGGGACAGGGGCCGGGGCAGCGGCTCTCGCGGGCGGCCCTGGAGGTGCTCACGATCGTCGCCTACAAGCAGCCCTGCAGCCGCGCCGAGATCGAGGCGATCCGCGGGGTGAACAGCGACCGGCTGGTGGCGACGCTGGAAGCGCGCGGGCTGGTCGAGCAGGTTGGCGTCGCAGAGGGGCCGGGCAAGGCGAAGCTCTACCGGACGACGATGCGGTTCCTGGAGCACTTCGGCATTGCGAGCCCGCAGGAGCTGCCGCCGCTGCCAGACGCGCCGCAGCCGGAGACGGCGCAGCCGCTGTGACGGTCGGGGTGCTGCGGCTGCGGTTCAGCGTCCCGGCGGACACGCTGAAGGAGAAGCGGGCGGTCGTGAAGTCAGTCGTGGAACGGCTGCGTGGCCGGTTCAACGCGTCCGTGGCGGAGGTGGAGGACCTGGACGACCCGGGGCACGCGACGATCGCGGCGTGCGTGGTTTCGAACGACGCGAAGCACGCGGATTCGATGCTCGGGAGCATCGCCCGGACGGTGGAGGAGTGGCGGCTGGATGTGGAGCTGCTCGCGGTGGAGACGGAGCTGATCGAGGCGTAGGGCGCGGCGAGTCCCGGGCGGGGATGGTCCGGCGGCCGCGAAAACGCGTGTTCGCGTTGCGCCCCTACGACGGTCCCGGGCCGGAAGCTGCTATCGAGGCCATTGCAGCGCGCGGAGCAAGCGTTGACAGGCGACATGTGGGTCGTAGACTGCGGCGCAGCAGGGACGATATGGGCGAAATCACGGTGGAGTGGCCGGCGCAGGAGAACGAGCACGGCGGGCGGCTGCTCTGGTTCGGCAGCTGGCTGGTTGGCGAAAGCGGCGCGGAGGGCGAGTGGTTCTACACGGGTCGCGGCGGCGTGCGCGAGACGTATCGCGTGCCGCCGGTGGCGAGCGGCGTGCGGATCCGGAGGTGGCCGAACGAGGGGCTCGACGCGGAGTACGCGGACGTGGTCGGGCTCGGTGGTCTCGCCAGGTTGTGTCCCGAACGACTCGACTTCGATGTCCGGCAGCGGTTCAGCCGGCTGCCCGTGGACTTCGAATAGCAGCCACCGCCAGGAGGGCGCGATGACCACGGCCGAACGCTCGAGCATGAACCTGACCATCGAGGCGATGGACGCGCTGCAGCGGAGCGAGCACTTCAACGCGCACCGGCTGGCGACGCCGGGCCACGCGGGCTGGGAGCGGGTGGCGACGCCGGGCGCGCCGGACAAGTACGTGATGATCTCGGCGGACACGCACGTGAACGAGCCGCCGAACCTCTGGGTGGAGCGGATCGACGAGCAGTACCGGAGCCGGCTGCCGCGGATCGAGGTCGACGCGAACGGGGTGACGTGGTCGGTGGTGGAGGGGTACCACCCGGTGAAGGTCCGGGACCTGAAGATGGAGGGCGAGGACAAGGAGCGGGCGGAGGTGGGCAAGAGCGACCCGGGGGAGCGGCTGAAGGACCACGCGCGCGACGGGATCGACGCGGAGGTGATCTTCCCGAACCGGGGGCTGCAGATGTGGGCGACGCCGGACCCGCTGTTCTCGCAGGCGATGTGCCGGGTGTACAACGACTGGGCCTGGGAGGTGTTCGGGGCGTACAACGACCGGATGTCGCCGCTGGCCTGCCTGGCGACCGGGGACATCGAGAGCGCGGTCGCGGAGATCGAGCGGGTGGCAAAGCTGGGGTTCCGAGGGCTGAGCCTGCCGTGCAAGCCGGCGTGGGGGCCGGGGCGGGCGGAGGACCCGAACTACAACCTGCCGGAGTTCGACCGGCTGTGGGCATGCATCGAAGCGCATGACCTGCCGTTCACGTTCCACGTCTCGACGGGGAAGGACCCGCGGACGGCGAAGGGCAACGGCGGGGCGGTGATCAACTACGTGATCCACTCGCTGGCGCCGACGGCGGAGCCGATCGTGAACCTGTGCAGCTCGGGCGTGCTGGACCGGTTCCCGGGCCTGCGGTTCGCGAGCATCGAGGCGGGGATCGGCTGGGTGCCGTGGATGCTGCGGGCGATGGACGAGGCCTACGAGCACCACCACTTCTGGGCGTTCCCGAAGCTGAAGATGATGCCGAGCGAGTACTACCGGCAGCACTGCTACGCGTCGTTCCAGGAGGACAAGCCGGGCATCGACCTGATGCGCGAGTACGGGCTCACGGGCAACTTCATGTGGGCGAACGACTACCCGCACCACGAGGGTTCGTGGCCGCATTCGGAGCAGGCGATCGAGCGGACGATGGGGGAGCTCACGGACGAGGAGCGGGCGAACGTGCTCGGGCTGAACGCGGCGCGGTTCTTCGGGTTCGATGTGGCGAAGCTGGTGGCGTACCGGGAGGGGGCGGGGGCGTAGGGGGCGGCGCGTTCCCAGTTCCCAGTTCCCAGGGGCGATTGGGGCCGCGATCTACGACGACGCGGGTTGGGTGGCGGCGGTGAGGGCTTCGCGGAGGTCGAGGGTGCCTTCGTAGAGGGCGGTGCCGACGATCGCGCCTTCGCAGCCGATGGAGGCGAGCTTGCGGATGTGGCCGACCGAACTGACGCCGCCGGAAGCGACGATCGGGACGCCGGCGGTGCGGACGAGCTCGGCGGTCGTGTCGAAGTTCGGGCCGGCGAGGACGCCGTCGCGCGAGATGTCGGTGAACATGATGCGCGGCACGCCGAGGTCCACCATCTGGCGGACGAGGTCGGCGAGCTGGATGCCGGAGCCCTTGAGCCAGCCATCGGTCATGACTTCGCCGTTGCGAGCGTCGATGGCGACGACGATGCGGCCGGGGAACTCGGAGCAGGCGGCGCGGACGAGGTCCGGGTCGCGGACGGCGGCGCTGCCGAGCTGGACGCGCTGGGCACCGTAGTGCATGGCATCGCGGACGGCTTCGAGGTTGCGGATGCCGCCGGAGACTTCGACCGGGAGCTCGACGGCGCGGCAGATGGCGGCGATGTCGTCGCGGTTGAAGGGGTAGCCCTGCTTGGCGCCATCGAGGTCGACGACGTGGAGGCGGGGTGCGCCGAGGTCCTGCCACTGCTGGGCCATGGCGACGGGGTCGTTGGAGTACTGGGTTTCGCGGCTGTAGTCGCCCTGGACGAGCTGGACGCAACGGCCGCCGCGAAGGTCGATGGCGGGGATGACTTCGAACGTCAGCGGAGGCCTCCGGCGGCTGTGGCAGCGGCGGGCATGCCGGCCCGCGCCCACTGGATGAAGTTGGCATAGACGCGGAGGCCGCGTTCGCCGCTCTTTTCGGGGTGGAACTGGGTGGCGACGACGTTGTCGCGGGCGACGACGCTGGGGAACGTGTCGCCGTATTCGGTAACCCCCAGGTGGAGCGAGGCATCGGGCACGGAGGGGTAGAAGCTGTGGACGAAGTAGAAGGCGCTGCCGCTGGGGATGCCCCCGGTCACGGGGTGGTCGCGGACCCAGTCGACGGTGTTCCAGCCCATGTGGGGGACCTTGCGTTCGCCGCCGGTGGGGAAGCGGAGGACGCGGCCGGGGAGGACACCGAGGCACTCCTGGCCGTCGCCTTCTTCGGACCATTCGAAGAGCGCCTGGAGGCCCATGCAGACGCCGAGGAAGGGGCGGCCGTGCTCGATGTAGGCGAGGAGCGGCTCGACGAGGCCGCGCGAGCTGAGGTTCTGCATCGTGTCGGAGGCGGCGCCGACGCCGGGGAGGATGATTGCGCCGGCGGTGTGGATATCGTCGGGGTCGGCCGAGACGACGGGCGCCTCGTGGACGTGGGCGACCGCGCGCGCGACGCTGCGCAGGTTGCCCGCCCCGTAATCGATGACCACGACTGGTGCACTCATGGGGCCAGTGTAGCAGGGGCGGGAGCTGCGGTGACCGGCCTGGAGTGACAGCGGCGGTGGGGTTGGGCGGGCCTGGGGTACACTCGGCGGCATGGCCGCCGCCCCCGAAACCCAGTACGACGCACGCCTGCGCAGCGAGGAGCTGCGTTCCCAGCTGAACTACCACAACTACCGGTACTACGAGCTCGATGACCCGGAGGTCTCGGACGCGGAGTACGACGAGCTGCTGAACGAGCTGCGGGCGATCGAGGCGGCGTACCCGGAGCTGATCACGCCCGATTCGCCGACGCAGAAGGTGGGCGCTGCGCCGGCACCGACGTTCAGCGTGGTGGCGCACCGGCTGCCATTGTTGAGCCTCGGGAACGCGTTCAGCGCCGAGGAACTGGCGGCGTGGTACCGGCGGGCCACGCAGCTCGCCGGCCGGGAGCAGCTGGCCCTCGTGAGCGAGCCGAAGATCGACGGGCTGGCCATGGCGCTGGTGTACGAAGAGGGGCGGTTCGTGCAGGGCGCGACACGGGGCGACGGGGTCCACGGCGAGAACGTGACGGCGAACCTGCGGACGATCGCGGACATCCCGAAGGAGCTGCGGGGCGACTACCCCCGGCGGTTCGAGGTGCGCGGCGAGGTGTACATGCGCAAGAGCGGGTTCGAGGCGATGAACGCGGCGATCGGGGAGGCGAACCTGGAACGGGAGCGCGAGGGGCGCAAGCCGCTGGCGCTCTACGCGAACCCGCGCAATGCGGCGGCGGGCTCCGTGCGGCAGAAGGACCCGGACATCACGGCGGGGCGGCCACTGGCGATGTTCGTCTACCAGGTGGGGTGGGTGGAGGGCGGGACGCGGCCGGCGAGCCAGCACGAGACGCTCCAGTGGCTGGCGGCGATGGGCTTTCCGGTGAACCCGGAGGCGCGTCAGCACGCCACGCTCGAAGAGGCGGCGGAGCGGATCGCGTGGTGGGGGCGGCAGCGGGAGCAGCTCGACTACGACATCGACGGGACGGTGATCAAGGTCGATGAGGTGAACCTGTGGGAGGGGCTGGGCGTTGTGGGGCGGGAGCCGCGCTGGGCGACGGCGTACAAGTTCCCGCCGCAGCAGCGGACGACGAAGCTGCGCGAGATCGCGGTGAACGTGGGGCGGACGGGGGTGCTGACGCCGTTCGCGGTGCTGGAGCCGGTCGTCGTGGGCGGGGCGACGGTGAGCCTGGCGACGCTGCACAACGAGGGCGACATCCAGCGGAAGGACATCCGCGTCGGGGACACGGTGATCGTCCAGCGGGCGGGGGAAGTGATACCGCAGGTGGTAGCGCCGGTGGTGAGCCTGCGGACGGGCGAGGAGCGGGAGTTCGCGATGCCGGGGGCGTGCCCGAGCTGCGGGACGGCGGTGGCGCGGGACCCGGAGATGGCGGCGACGTACTGCCCGAACCTGGAGTGCCCGGCACAGCTGATGCGGCTGCTGGAGCACTTCGCCGGGCGGGCGTCGATGGACATCGAGGGGCTGGGCGAGCGGACGGCGGCGTTGCTCTACGCGCGGGGGCTCGTGCGGAACGTGGCGGACGTGTACGAGCTGACGGCGGAGCGGCTGGCGGCGATCCCGGACTTCGTGACGAAGGGCGGGCGGCTGAGCAAGACCGCCGAGAACCTGCTCACTGGCATCGAGAAGAGCAAGGGGCGGCCGCTGGCGAACGTGCTCTTCGCGCTCGGCATCCGGCACGTAGGGTTCGAAACGGCGCGGCTGCTGGCGGAGCACTTCGGCAGCCTCGAGGGGATCATGGCGGCGAGCGCGGAGGAGCTCCAGGAGGTCGAGGGCATCGGGCCGGTGGTGGCGACGAGCATCGCCGCGTGGTCCGGGCGCGAGGAGAACCGGGCTGTGGTCGAGAGGCTGCGGGCGGCGGGCATCGACCCGCGTCAGCAGGGCGTGATCGCGACCGATGACCGGCTGGCGGGACTGACGATCGTGGTGACGGGACGGCTGGAGACGATGTCGCGGAGCGAGGCGGAGGACCGCGTGCGGGAGCTGGGGGGCAAGGTGGGGAGTGGCGTGTCGAAGGGCACGAGCGCGCTGGTGGTCGGCGCGGACGCCGGTTCGAAGCTGACGAAGGCGCAGCAACTGGGGGTGCGGACGCTGGACGAGGAGGCGTTCGCGCGGTTGCTGGCGGAGGGGCGTGGGGTGCTGGAGGATGCGGGTTAGCCGCTTTGGGAATGCGCGAAGCTTTTTCGGAGCGGCAACTGTGAAGATATCGCGCGCAGGATCATGGCTCGTATAATGCCCTCGTGTCGCACGCTTCGGCGTGCCCCGCAGTCCACCCCCGCCGGATCTGCACTTTGGGAATCTTCAGCCCGCTGGCGAACCTGTTTGGGTTCCTGTCGCACGACATCGCCATCGACCTCGGGACGGCCAACACGCTGGTGATGGTCCGGGGGCGAGGGATCGTGATCGACGAACCGTCCGTTGTTGCAATCGATCGTATTACGAAGAAGATCCTCGCCATCGGCGCGGAGGCGAAGCGCATGGTCGGCCGGACGCCGGCCAACATCGTCGCCGTGCGGCCGCTGCGCGACGGCGTGATCTCGGACTTCGAAGTGACGGAGAAGATGCTGTCGTACTTCATCCGGGCGGTACACGACCGGGGCTTCCTGGCGCAGCCGCGGGTGGTGGTCGGCATCCCCAGCGGCGTGACGGAGGTGGAGAAGCGGGCGGTGCACGACGCGGCCCTGAACGCGGGCGCGCGGAGCTGCTACCTGATCGAGGAGCCGATGGCGGCGGCGATCGGGGCGGGGCTGCCGGTCATCGAGGCGGCGGGCTGCATGATCGTCGACATCGGCGGCGGCACGACCGAGGTGGCGGTGATCTCGCTCGGCGGCATGGTCGTGAGCACGTCCATCCGGGTGGCAGGCGACGAGATGGACCAGGACATCATCGCCTACGCGCGGCAGGTGCATAACCTGCTCATCGGCGAGCGGACGGCGGAGGAGATCAAGAAGATCGCGGGGTCGGCGGCGCCGCTGGACCCGGAGGAGATGGTGGACCTGCGCGGGCGCGACCTCGCGACCGGGCTGCCGAAGGCGGTCCAGGTCTCGACGGTGGAAATCCGGGACGCGCTGGCGGGCTCGATCAGCGCGATCGTGGAGGCGGTGCGGTCGACGATCGAAGTGACGCCGCCGGAGTTGGTGAGCGACCTGATGGCGCACGGCATCGCGCTGGCGGGCGGCGGGGCGATGCTGCGGGGGCTGGACCGGCGGCTGAGCCAGGAGACGCGGTTCCCGGTTTATGTCGCGGAGGACCCGCTGCTCTGCGTGGTGCGCGGGGCGGGGGAAGTGCTGGAAGAGCAAGAGCTCTTGTCGAAAGTGCAATCCCGTCTGGCCTCGCGGAGGAGCGGGCGTTAGCATCGGCTGGCATCCCCGGGGTTCGGTATGCTGATTTTCTCCCGATACACGTGGTGGGTCGCGGCGATGATCGGGCTCGCGTTGTTCCTCACCGCGGCGAGCCAGGTCGGGGTCCTGAGCCCGTTCCAGAGCGCCTTTTTGCGGGTAGTCGCGCCTGTCGAGGACGTGATCAACGGGATCTTCACGCCGGTGGCGAACATCCTCGCCAACGCGGGCAGGATCGATGAGCTCGAAGAGGAGAACCGGGCGCTGCGGGTGGAGAACGCGGACCTCACGCGGCAGATGACGGAGAACGAGATCGACCGGGAGCGGCTGGCGCAGCTGGAGCAGGCGTTCAACCTGACCGGCGACACGGAGACGACGCGCGTGGCGGCGAATATCGTCCACCGCGACGCCTCGGCGTTCGCGCACGTGCTCAGCATCGACCGCGGCTCGGACGACGGGATCAAGGTCGGGATGAACGTGCTTTCGCCCGAGGGCTGGCTGGTGGGGACGGTATACGACGTGAGCGGGAGCCAGTCGTTCGTGCGGCTGATCACGGACAGCCGGAGCAAGGTGAACGCGCAGGTGCTCGGTTCGGAGACGGACGGAGCGGTGCACGGTGGCGCGAACCGGACGCTCTCCTTCGAGCTGGTGACCGGCGACGTGAACGTGGGCGACACGATCGTGACCTCCGGCCTGGGCGGGAACTACCAGGCGAACATCCCGATCGCGGCGGTGACGGAAGTGAGCGGCACCGCGCAGGACCTCTACCGGACGGTGAAGCTGGAGCCGAAGTCGCGGGTATCGACGCTGAGCACGGTGTTCGTGCTGACGAGCTTCGTGCCGCAGCGGCTCGGCCTGGAGAGCGACTGATGCGGGGCCCGGTGGTGGCTCTCCTGGTGGTGTTCGCGGCGCTGCTGCAGGTGACGGTCGCGCCGCTGTTCCCGGTCCGGGGGGCCGTGCCGGACTTCGTGCTGATGTCGCTGGTGGGGATCGCCGCCTATGCGGGGGCGCGGCCGGCGATGGTGGCGATGCCACTGGCGGCGCTGTTCACCAGCTTCACGAGCGACCGGGCGCCGGGGTTGCTGATCATCGCTTACCTGCCGCTGCTGCCGCTGGCGTTCGTGCTGGCGGAGGCGAACCTGCCGCTGAGCCGGTTCGTGCAGACGATGATCGCCGGGGTGGCGACGGGGCTGTGGGCGCGGCTGATGCTGTCGCTGGCGGCGTTCGCGCAGGGAGCCGCGTTTGGCGTGGGGGACCTCGTCTTTATCGTGATCTTGCCCGGGATGCTGCTCGACTTCATGCTCGTTGCAATGGCATATCTGCCCTTCCGGCTCATCGGCTGGAACGCGCAGCCGGTTGGCCTGCAGCGCGGAGGCTGGCTGTGAGCATGCTCGACGGCGGCTTCAACGGGCCGCGCACGCCGAGCCGGAACCGGCCGCACGGGAACCTGAACATCCTGCGGATTGCAGTGTTCGCGCTTTTCGCGATTTTGGCGGCGCAGCTCGTCCACATGCAGATCGTGAAGGGCGAGGAGTACGCGCGCCGTTCAGAGCAGAACCACATCACGCGGAAGGACATCCTCCCCGTGCGGGGCGTCATCTACGACCGGGACGGGAACCCGCTGGTGGAGAACGTTGGCGTGTACACGGCCGTCGTGACGCCGGTGTTCCTGCCCAGCCTCGACGACGAGGGCGGCGAAGCGGCGCGCTACCGAATCTACCAGAAGATCGAGGAGATTACGGGGACGCCGGCGCTGGAGACAGCGGAGCTCGTGAAGACGGCCGAGGAAGACCGGCTCGAGTACCTCGAGATCGCGGTGGCGAAGTACCTGACGAAGGAGCAGGCGCTGCGGCTCGACGAGGCGAGCACGGAGATGCCGGGCGTGCAGCTGGCGATCAAGCCGGGGCGGAACTACGTCGGCGGGACGGCCTTCAGCCACATCCTCGGGTACGTGAGCGACCAGCGGCTGGAGGACCGGGCGAAGTACGAGGAGCTCGGCTACGAGCTGAACGAGCCGATCGGCCGGGAGGGCGTGGAGGCGTACTACGAGAGCGAGCTGCGCGGCACGAAGGGCTACACCGAGGCCGAGCAGAACGCCGAGGGCACGCTCCTGGAGTCGCTCGGGACGAAGCAGCCGGTGCCGGGGAACGACCTCGTGCTGGCGATCGATATGGACCTGCAGACGTACGTCGAGGAGCTGCTGGGCGACACGATGGTGGATTCGCAGGCGGCCGCGGCGGTGGTGATGAGCCCGAAGACGGGCGAGGTCTACGCGCTGGTGACCCTGCCGGGATACGACAACAACTGGCTGAACCAGCCGGACCTGTACGAGGCTGAGCTGGCGGAGCTGTTCAAGGAGCGCGAATCCTGGGAGGTGAAGCCGCTGCTGAACCAGGCGCTGGTGCCGCAGGCGCCGGGCTCGACGTTCAAGCTGATCACGGCGGCGGCGGCGCTGCAGGAAGGGAACATCACGCCGAGCACGTTCCGCGAGGTCTCGAGCATGATCCTGGAGATCAAGGGCGAGAACGGGCAGATCTACGACTTCAAGGACTGGCGCGCGCACGGCGGGCTGCAGCTGCGCGAGGCGATCGCGGTGTCTTCGAACATCTACATGTACATGGCGTCGTGCGGCATCCCGCAGGAAGGGATCAGGGGCCTGGGCAAGGACTCCGAGACCTCGGCGACGGTGCTGGCATACTACGCGCGGGCGTTCGGGCTCGGCCCCGCCACGGGCATCGACATCGGCGGCGAATTCGACGGCCTCGTGCCGGACCCGCGCTGGAAGCGGGAGGCGTATTCGGACCCGATGTGGCCGTCGAGCGAACGCGAGTGGTACTACGCGGACACCTGCTTTATGGGCATCGGCCAGTACTCGGTGACGGCGTCGCCGCTGCAGATCGCGACGATGACGGCGGCGGTGGCAAACGGCGGCCAGCTGCTCACGCCGCACGTACTCAAGGAAGTGCGCCGGCCCGATGGCACGCTCGTGAAGGACGCCCCGGTGAAATCAGAGACGGTGCCGGTGGACCCGCAGTGGCTGCAGGTGATCCGCGAAGGGATGCGGATGTGCGCGACGTGGGACTGGGGTGCCTGCGGCAACGCGAACAAGGGGAGCTGGCCGATGGCTGGCAAGACCGGTACGGCGGAGTACACCAACCACAACGGCCATCTGACGGAGCACGCCTGGTTCACCGGGTTCGCGCCGTACGACGACCCTGAGGTGGTGGTGACGGTCTACTTCGAGACGGGCTGGGGCGGCACGAAAGCGGCACCGGTCGCGGGTGAGATCCTCAAGTACTTCGAGGAGAACGTGGCCCCGTGAGCATCACGTTCGACAGCGGCGGCGGGCGGGGGGGCTGGGCCTCGGGGCTGGGCGGCGCGCGCTCGGGGCGGCACTTCTACCGCGGCTGGGACCGCTTCGACTTCGTGATGACGCTGGCGGCGATCGGCCTGGTGGTGTACGGGCTGGTGCTGATCCACAGCGGGTCGAGCCGGTTCTACGAGGGCAGCCTGACGACCTTTTCGAACCCGGTGGCGAAGCAGGCGGTGTTCGCGATCTTCGGGCTGGGCGTGATGCTGGTGGTCTCGAAGATCGACTACCACTACCTGATCCACTACTCGTGGATCCTGTACATCGGCGGCGTCATCTCGCTGGTCGCGATCCTCGCGATCGGGCAGACGCAGTTCGGTTCGACGCGGTGGTTCGCGGTCGGGCCGATCCAGGTCCAGCCGTCGGAGTTCGCGAAGCTGGCGACGATCCTGCTGCTGGCGCGGTTCTTCAGCGAGCACGGCGGCGACGCGAAGGACCTGAAGACGCTGGTGCTGTCGTTCGCGATCGTGCTGCCGGCGTTCGGGCTGGTGTTCATCCAGCCGGACCTCGGGACGAGCATCGTGTTCCTCTGCCTGTGGCTCGGGATCGTGGTCATCGCGGGGGTGAGCCGGAAGCACCTGATGGTGCTGTTCGCGGTGGGCATCGCGCTCCTGCCGTTCGCGTGGACGTTCGGCGTGGCGGACTACCAGATCAGCCGCATCTCGGTGCTGGTGGACCCGGACGAGGACCCGCTCGGCGAGGGGTACAACGTGCTCCAGTCACAGATCGCCGTGGGGTCGGGCGAGCTGTGGGGCAAGGGGCTTGGGAACGGCGAGCAGACGCAGTACGGCTACCTGAAGGTGGCGACGAAGGACTTCATCTTCAGCCTGCTGGGCGAGGAGCTGGGGTTCGTGGGCGCGCTGGGGCTGTTCGCGCTGTTCATCCTCTTATTGATGCGAGGGATACGTGCCGCGCAGATTGCGGGGGACGTTGCGGGGCAGCTGACCGCGGTCGGGATCGTGGTGATGATCCTGATGCAGGCGTTCATCAACATCGCGGTGAACGTGAGCCTGTTCCCGGTGACGGGTATCCCGC
Source organism: Dehalococcoidia bacterium (assembly GCA_020850615.1). Taxonomy (GTDB): domain Bacteria; phylum Chloroflexota; class Dehalococcoidia; order Tepidiformales; family Tepidiformaceae; genus JADZEI01. The sequence continues at coordinate 55,160 of JADZEI010000024.1, forward strand.
TGCCGCTGGTGAGCCAGGGCGGCTCGTCGCTGGTGACGGTGTTCCTGGCGCTGGGGATTTTGCAGAGCATCGTGATGCGGCATCGGGCGTACCGGCAGAACTAGGGGATTCGGGCGCCGGGTGAGCGGTAGGCGCCGGTGAGTGCGAGTTGGCAACCAAGGGGGTCGCGAGCCCTTCCTCACGGTCGGGCTACTGATGAGTCGCCGGGTGGGCGGGGTTCGCGCTACGCGGGCGCCTGCCCTCCCTATACGTCGTGGGGAGTGGTTGGGACGTGCCCGTTTGCCGGACGGGGTGTCTTCTACCACTTGCCGGCCACCCTGCCGGGAGCACCTGCGCTCCCTTGTGCTCCGAGCACCTCGTTAGGACC
>JADZEI010000025.1 GCA_020850615.1 Dehalococcoidia bacterium
CGCGGTTGCGTTCGTTGGTCGCCGCGATCATCGCCGCGTGCGCCTGGTTGGCTTTGGCCTCCTGCTCGCGACGCTCGATCAGCGCCAGCACGCTCTTCGGCAGTCGCGACGCAGGGAGAAGGCCTTCGTCGTACACGGTCAGCACCCGCTGTCCCGCCGCCTCGGCCGTGTTCAGCTCCCGCTGGGCCGCGTCAGCACCCTGAGCGGCCGTCTCGACTTCGGCCTCAAGTTTCTCGATCGCCGCTTCCGCCTGGGAACGGGTTGCGTCAGCATGGGCCTTGGTCTTCGTCGCCGCCCGGCGCAGCCGCACGACTTCGCCAGCGGACTTCATGTCCGCGCGGGCCTCGGCGATACGAGCGATGATCTTGTCGGCCTCGCCGGGCTCCATGCTGGCGTCGCGGGCGCGCTCGGCCAGTCGGTCGAAGGGCTCGTCCGCCCAAGCCGCGTCAATGAACGCGGTGCGGGCCTGCTGCTTCTTCTTCTGGACGGTCTGGGTGAGCGTTGTCATGAGGCGTTCCTTTCTTCAAGAGGGACAGAGACCACGCCGCGCAGATACAGAACCCGCGCGGCTTCAATGATCGAGCGTTCATGGGAGCGGATGAGACGTTCGGCCACCGACCGAATCCATGCGTGCCGTTTGGCCCAGCGCTCCGGCTGGTCCTCGATGCCCCCGATGCAGAACCGAGCGAGCACCACGTGGTCCGGGGCGGCGCGCGCCATCTCGCGCCGCAACTCGGCGGCCGTCTCGGTGGTGGCGACCGATTCGACGGTCGGCAGTTCTGGCGGCGTGCCGCCGGCGACCGGCTGGGCAATCTCCGGCGCTGGGTAGCGGTCGGCCAGAGCCTCGGCGAGCGGGCCAGCCGCGGTCATGATCGCGTTGTCAGTCGGGGACATGTCCTCGAGTGGCCACGCCGCGCCACTACCGCCCTGATGCAGGGTCGCGGTGGCGCGTCTGCCCGTCAACTCCCACGCAGCGACAGCGTGAGCGGCCTCGTGGAGCGAGACTGTCCAACGGTTCATTCCGCCACCTCCCCGAGCGACAGCTCGGCCTCGTGCTTGGCCTTCTTCGCCGTGCCGAACACGCCCACGGCTTCCCAACCGCGGCCGCGGTTGGCCAGCGCCAGGTAAAGCCGGCGCTCGCGCCCGCTCGGGTGCGCCATCACCGGGATCGACGCAATCTTCCGCAGCGCGACAATGCGGGCGACGAGGACCGTGCCGCGCCGGCCATCGACGTGCCGACCCTCGACGAACGAGGTAATCCAGCAGCTGCTCCACCTCAACACGCGGCACCTCCCCGGGCGCCGGTGTTGGGGTTGTCTACACGGTCAACGTCTACAGGAATGCCGCTCCCGGCACCGCCAGCGGGGTTCCTGTAGACGCCGACGCCTGGATCGCTGGATAGCACGAACCGCCGGGCCTTTGGGCCGCCCCGCCCGCGCTGCTCGGGCGTCACCCACGATCCGACGCCCGCGTCCACCAGCCGCGACAGCGCTGTTTCCGCGTCCGCCACAGTGCGGAACGCGCGGGACGACTGGACCAGCTCCCGGCCGCTGATGCTCCCGCCCTTGCGGCGAACCAGGTCCAGCAACTGGCGGATCTCGCGGTCTTCGTCGCTCTCCGCCAGCCGGTTGTAGACGCGCTCCCCTTCGCGGCGGAACCAGACCGCCAGGTCGATGCCGCGGCGCATCGACTCGCCATCGATCACATCCGGGCGTGCATCCTCGCCACCGGCGACCCTCCCGAGGTGGACAACCAGCGCCAGCCGCGCGGCCCCGCCCTCGAGCTTCGAGAGCATCGCGCGCGTCCGCTCGTCCTCCCCGGCCATGTCGGCGTTGAGCGTGTCGTAGTAGTCGGCCCAGTGCCGGCCCGCCTCTTCATCGAGCGGGATCGCACGGGGCAGGGGCGTGCCATGCTCGTCCTCTGGCATGGCCAGGGCGTAGAGCCGCGATACCAGTGAGCCGAAAGCGCCCTCGACTATCGGGGAGAGTCCGCCGGGCCGCCACCGGCGCGTCGGCGTCGGCGGCATCGACAGGAGAAGCCGGGCGACGAGTCCCGAGTCGTAATCCGTGCCCGTCAGCGCCGCTGCGAGCACGCCCGGCTGGATCAGGCCCGCGATGTTCAGGGCCGCCCGCTCGATGCGAAGCGGCGGGGAGGTCTTACGGTCCACCTTCAGCGCACCGGCTCGGTGCATAGGGAGCCAGCGCGCCGCCTCGCTCGACGGGCGGCCGCTGTTCCCGGCGTAACGGGTGAACCCGCCGAGCCAAGAGGCCAGCTCGTCGCACGCCAGCAGCAGCCCGCGCGGGCTGGCGGCAAGCAGGGACGCCAGAGCCTCGATCGTCACGTCAGAGGTGATGAACCGTTCGCAGGCCGGAGGCTCGGGAGCGGTAGGCGGCGTGTCCGCCAGGTTGCCTTTGGCGGCTCCCCGCTCCCAAGATTTCATGGCCCGCTCGTGCAGGAACATCGCGGCGGCGTGTTCTTTGCTGTCTTCCCGGTGAGCGCGGAGGGCCTCGCCGTCGCGCCGCTCGGCGGGCCGCGTGACCAGTTCCAGGGCTGGCGACTTGCCCGAGCCCGAAGGCGCGAGGACGACCGACCACAGGACCGCGGGCTCGCGCCAGGACGCCGACAGTTCGACGACGCGGGCGTTGCCGACCGCGGCGCTCATCGCTGCCAGCGCCAGCGGTCCGAGCATGCCATCATCTACCTGCATCGCGTCTGCGCCGGCCCGCACCAAGTCGGCCGCCGCGCGGGGGAGCGCGTGAGTCGGAAAGGGCGTAAACGCAAGGGCCGACGAGCCGCCCGTCGCCGCGGGGGACTCCGCCTCCGTCGCCGCGGTGTACGACTGCGCCTCCTCGATGAGACGCGCGAGATCGGCATCGCCAGCGCCACCCTCGGCGACCCACGAGCGCACGTCCTTGTGGCCATCCGGCGGAAAAGCGGTCCGCACCGAGGAGCACGCGCCGTGCAGCGTCCTACTCAGCGTCTCGACACTGTGTCGGCCCGCCTCGTCGTTGTCCCCGATGATGACGACGTGCCGGTCGTTCAGCAGGACCGCCAGGTCATCCGCGTCACGCCCGGCCATCGGCACGCCGATGGCCGTGTATCCCCAGGAGAGCAAGCACACGGCATCACTCGCGCCCTCCGCGATGAGGACTGGATCACGCTCGCTCGTGCCGGCGTAGGCGGGCAGGCCGTCAGCGACGTAGATGAGGCCCCGCTTCGAGCCCTTCGAGGCGGTGTAGCGCGGCCTGCCCTTCACCGGCGCATCCCAGCGAGTAATTGTCCCGACACGCTCTCCTTGGGCGTTGCGCTCGGGGTACCGCCATCCACCCTCGACGCGCTCAGCGCCGATGGCGAGCCAGCCGTGCATGGCCGTGCCCGGGGGGACGATGTCGGTGCTGGGGCTCGCGCTCATCGGCCCATCCCCTTCGCGCCCGCGACCTTCCGCTCGAGGTGATCGCGGAGGTCGGAAAGCCGCCAGCGAACGACACGTTCGCTCAGCCGAATCGGCGCAGGAATGTCGCCCGTCTGGGCCAAGCGCCAGACGCTGCGGGCATGCACGCCCAGCAACTCCGCTACCTGCCGGACGGTCAGGAGCGTCACCTCGGCCAACGGGCCGTCGCGGTGGGAGGGGATGCTCAAGCCGCACCCCCCGTCGGGACCCGGCCACCGCGGAGGGCGGCGAGCACGGCTTCGCGATCGAACCGCAGCGTCTTCTGGCCCACCCGCAGGCATGGGATGCGGCCCGTGCGTGCCCAGTGGCGCACGGTGTGGGTAGTGACGCCAAGGACAGCCGCGAGTTCGCTCGCGGTGATCAGCGGCCGAGTCTCGTGGTCAGATCGTCCCGGCGCGGGGGGACGCAGCCCGTCAGATCGTGGAGTTCTCATACCCCCACGCAAACGGATGCGCGGATTCCGGCGCGGATGGCCACGGCGCTGCGCGGATGGGCGCGGATATCCGGGCTGAATCCGCGGTGCGGTTGCCGCGGTGGTTGAGGCGAAGCTCATCCGTTGCGGTTGGTGAAGGCAAGGAGTTGATTGAGGGATGCGCCTGGCGACGAGGACGGATCGAGCAGGGCGTCAACGTCTACAGAATTCGCGTTGCTATGCAG
>JADZEI010000026.1 GCA_020850615.1 Dehalococcoidia bacterium
CGCAGGTGCTCCCGGCAGGGTGGCCGGCAAGTGGTAGAAGACACCCCGTCCGGCAAACGGGCACGTCCCAACCACTCCCCACGACGTATAGGGAGCGCTCGGCCGCGCCCCGGTACCCCGCCCCGCGTCAGCGCTCGACGCGCCCGCACCGGGGCCGCGTTCGTCGCGCGGCGAGCCGGGCGGTCGCTGCGCTCCCGCCCTCGCAGCCCCGGACGTTGGTGGCCTATCGGTGTGGCATGGCACGGACAATCCCGCGGAGCACTGCTCCGCGGCGACGCCTGCGGCACCCGCCGCGCGCCGGTGTCACGCCCGCGACAGCGCTGCCGCGGCGGCGAGGGCGGCGCGGAGCATGGCGTCGATCGCGGCGGGGCGGGCGGTGGGGGCGAGCTCCTCGCCGGTGGCGATGTCGTTCACGGCGAGGCAGATGCAGCCGGCTTCGATGCCGCGGAGGGCCGCGACCGTGAAGATGGCGCTGGCCTCCATTTCGACGCAGATGGCGCCGCGGGCCCGCCAGGCGTCCCAGTCGGTGGGGGCGTAGAAGCCGTCTTCGCTCAGGGTCGGGCCAGTGTGGGTGGGCCGCCCGGTGGCCGCGGCGGCCGTGCGCAGGGCTGCGGTGACACGCGCCGAGGGCAGGGGCACGTCCGCGTCGCCGAGGTACTGGCGGGTCGTGCCGTCGAGCGAGAACGCGCGGTCCGCGACGACGAGGTCTCCGCAGCGGACGCCGCCGCCGATTGCCCCGCAGGTGCCGATCCGCACCAGCGTGCGCGCGCCGAGCATGACGAGCTCCTCGGCGACGATCGCCGCGGAGGGCGCGCCCATGCCGGTCGCCTGCACCGACACGGGGACGCCGCCCCAGGTGCCGGTGTAGCCGAGCAGCCCGCGGAAGGCGGTGTACTGGCGCGAACCGGCGAGGAGCTCGGCCGTGCGCGTGGCACGCGCGGGGTCGCCCGGCAGGAGCACGACCGGCGCGACATCGCCCGGCGACGCATGGATGTGGGTCGGCATCAGCGTTCGACTTTCGACCGGCGGCCTTCGAAGCCCACTACCGGCCGCCCACGCGCTGGAGCGCCCGGAAGGGCAGCGCGATAACGCCCGTGACCAGGCGCAGCACGCCGCCGACCGCGAACCCGAGCAGCCGGAATGGCAGCAGCACGAGCCACACCACCGGGTACAGCAGCAGCGCGAGGATCGCGACCGGCCAGGCCAGCACGAACAGGATGAGCCAGAGCAGCACGATGACCATGCGCGTGTCCGGGCGCGGCGGTCAGGCGTTGCGCAGCTTCGGGTCGCTCGAGTTGCGCGCCATTTCGAGCGCGAGCTCGACCATGTTCGGCGCGGATCGGTCGTACCCGACGAAGCCCTCGCCGACCGTCTTGCCCTGGAGGTGGCGGGCATAGATGCCTTCGGCGATGACCGCGAGCTTGTAGTTCGCGAAGACCTGGTACCAGTCGACCGAGGTGACGTCGCGGCCGCTGCGCTTGGCGTATTCGTGCACGATCTCGTCGCGCGTGAGGAAGCCCTCCTGGGCGGTGACGCGCAGGTTCGGCCGCACGGAGAGGCGCTCAGCCGTGTCGCCGCGGTTCCCCCAATAGATCAGCGTGTAGCCGACGTCCGAAAGCGGGTCGCCGAGGGTCGACATCTCCCAGTCGAGGACGGCGACGACGCGGCCCGGGTCGTCGTGCGCGAGGATCATGTTCCCGAGGCGGTAGTCGCCGTGGACGATGGACGGCGCCGGCGACTCGGGCAGGGAGGCGCGCAGCTTGCGGATCAGCTCGTCGATCTCGGGCAGCTCGCGCGTCTTGGAGCGCTCCCACTGCTCGGCCCAGCGACGGAGCTGGCGTTCGAGGTAGCCCGCGGGGCGGCCGAATTCGCCCAGCCCGACGGCGTTGTAGTCGACGGCGTGGAGCTGCACGAGCGTGTCGACAAGTGCGAGGCTCATGGCGCGGCGCTCTGCGGGCGTGGTCGCGTAACCTTCGGGAAGCTCGTTCACGATGATGACGCCGTCGCGGTAGTCCATCACGTAGAACGGGTACTCGTTGACGGACGTGTCCTCGCAGAGGGCGAGCGGCTTGGGCGCGGGGAAGCCGGCCTTCTGCATGCCTTCGAGCACGCGGAACTCGCGCACCATGTCGTGGGCAGTAGGGAGGACGTGGCCGAGCGGCGGGCGGCGCATCACCCAGGTCTTGTCGCCGCTGGTGACGAGGTAGGTGATGTTGGAGCGGCCGTCGCCAATGATCTTGAAGGTGAGCGGGCCATCGGCGCCTTCGACGTTTTCGGCGAAGAAGCGCGAGACGTTCTCGTAGTTGATGCCAGCCGGCACATCGGTAGTGGTCATAGTGCGGGCCAGTATACGTGGGCGGGTTGCTGTCGGCTTTGGGCTGTCGGCGGGCTGTTGGCTATTGGCTGTTGGCTGCTGGCGCCCGAACGGGACTGAGCCAGCTGGCGCGGCGCCGTGCTGCCCTCGCCTATACTGGTTCCATGACCACGCGAGAGGCGCTGCACCGGCTCCTGGACGAAATGAGCGACGAAGAGGTCGAGGCGCTCGCGCGTACCGCACGGGAACAGGGCCTCGCGGACATCCCCGGCGAGAGTGCGCCCCAAGAGCCCGCGCGCTGCATCGACGCGCGACAATACCCCGTGCTCGCGGCCGTCTGGGACAACGATGACGACGCCATCTTCGACGAGCTGTAGCCGAGGCGATGTCTTCTTCGTCAATGTCCGCTTCTCCGATGGCTCGGGCATCAAACGCCGCCCCGTGATCGTCGTGAGCGTCGACGCGGTCCATCTGTCTCGCGCGGACGCGCTGATCATGCCGGTGACCACGCGCCTCGGGTTCCAGCGGTTCGGGGATCACGTCCTCGTGGACGGGGAGCTGGCGGGTTTGCCCAGGCCGTCCATGGTCAAGGGCGTCGTGGAGACGGTAGAGCGGTCCACCTTCGATAGCTTCATTGGACGGCTCACGGCGCGCGACCTCGACGCGGTCGAACGCAGCCTGCGGGACGTGCTGGGCCTGTAGCGGCGGCGCAGTCTGGATTCGATCTAACCCGCCTCGGTTGCTGTTGGTGCCGCCGGGGGGCGATAGCGGGCGACGCTGGCGCGCCACTGTTCGCCGCGCTCGCGCGCTTCCCTCTCGGCGCGGGCTTCGTCCGGCCAGACGCCGGCGAGCCGGACCTGGCATGCCTGGACACGCGCGCCCGCGGTGTAGTCGAGCAGGCCGATCACGGCGGTCCCGCCCCGGGCCGGGATCTCGCCGCAGAGCTCCGTGCTGATTGCGACGTATTCCTGGTCGATGTCCGGGCGAAGTGCGGCGAGCCGCGCGACCTCGGCGCCGGCGGACGCTTCGTCGTCGGTCACGAGCTTCACCTGCACGAGCGTGTCGACCGGCCGCTCGGCCTTTGCGCAGTCTTCGAACAGGGACTCGGCCCAGTGATCGATGCGGATAACCGCCCAGGCCGGCCGCGTCATCGCCGGCCTCCCGCGGTCAGGCTCCCGATGTTTTCGCGGGCGCCGGGGATGTAGACGTTTCCGGTGAGGTCGAACTCGAGCTCGAAGTCCCCCGGCAAGCCTGCTGCGCGCTTGAGCAGGTGCAGACGCTCGGAAGCCGTCGCCGGGAGGATCCCGTGGTACAGGGAGAGCCGCTGAAACACCTCGTCCACATCCCGAGTATAGCGAGCCCGCACAAGGCGCACTGTACAGGAAGCCCTGATCTGCGCACGCCCGCGACACCCACGCTCGTTCGACATTCCGCACCGCCCACTCGACAATCGGGCGATGGTTCTTCGCATTGGCACGCGCGGTAGCAAGCTGGCGCTGGCGCAGACCGGGATGGTCGCGGAGCTGCTGCGGGCGCGGCACCCGGGGCTCGAAGTCGAGCTCGTCGAGATCGCGACCGCGGGCGACCGCGACCAGTCGACGCCGCTCGCGGAGGGCGTGGGCTGGTTCGCGAGCGCACTCCAGGACGCGCTCCAGCGCGAAGAGATCGACCTCGCGGTGCACAGCTACAAGGACCTGCCGACGCGCCGCCCGGAGGGCCTCGTCCTCGCCGCCGTGCCGCTGCGCGCCGACCCGCGCGACGCGCTCGTGACCGCGCGGCGGCAGACGCTCGCGCAGCTCCCCGCGGGCGCGGTCGTCGGGACCAGCTCGCCCCGGCGGGCGGCGCAGCTCCTCGGCATCCGGCCCGACCTCGAGGTCCGGCCCATCCGCGGCAACGTCGACACGCGCATCGCCAAGGTCGAGGCGGGCGAGTATGCCGCGACCGTGCTGGCGCTGGCCGGGCTCGAACGGCTGGGCATCGCCGCCCGCGCGAGCGAGGTCTTCGGGCTGTACGACATCCTGCCGGCGCCGGCCCAGGGCGCGCTCGCGCTCGAATGCCGTGCCGCCGACACCGAGACGCGCGCCCGCTGCGCCGCGATCGACGATGCGCAGATCCGCCAGGCGGTGACCGCGGAGCGCGGCTTCCTCGCGACAATCGACGCGGGCTGTTCGTTCCCGGCGGCGGCCTACGCGGAGCACTTCGGGACGACGCTCAAGCTGCACGCGCTGCTCGCGCCAAACGGCCGGGTCGTGCGTTCGAAGATGGCCGGGCCGGTGGAGACGGCGGCCGGCCTGGGGCGCCAGCTCGCCGAGGAGCTCATGCGGCTCGCCGGGATGTAGCGCCGAAGCCGGGCGCTCCCTTCGGACGCGACACAGGGCCCAGCCGCAGTGCGCCTCCCGGCCCTGACGCGCGACGCGTGACAGGCAGACCATGGACATGACGGAGCACCGCGGAGGGCCAGCTCGCCTGGCTGCGGTTCGCGGTGCTCCCAGGCGCCCCGTGACGGGGCCGCCCTCCGGTCCGGTGCGCTACGCTCAGGGGGGAGCCGCGTGCGCCGGCCGGAGGGCCCATGACCTGGATCGACATCAGCGTCCCCATCCGCCCCGGCATGGTGACCTTCGAAGGCGACCCGGCGGTATCCATGCGCCGCGTCGCCGACATGGCCGCGGGGGCAATCTGCAACCTCTCGGCGGTCGCGTGCGGGAGCCACACGGGCACGCACATCGACGCGCCCGCGCACTTCATCCCCGGGGCGCCCGCGGTCGACGCGATCCCGCTCGACGCGCTCGTGGGGCCGGTGTTCGTGGCGGACGCAACCGGGCGCACGGCCCACCTCGACGCGGCGGCGGTCGCCGCGCTCCGCATCCCGCCCGGGACCGAACGGCTCATCCTCAAGACGGACAACTCGCGGCTCTGGGACGACGCGCGCTTTCGCAGCGACTTCATCGGGCTCACGGGCGACGGCGCGGCCGCGCTGGTCGCGCTCGGCGTCCGGCTGGTCGGCATCGATTACCTGTCTATCGCACCGTACGACGACCCGGCGCCGGCGCACATCGCGCTCCTCGCCGCGGGCATCGTCATCGTCGAAGGACTCGACCTCCGCGCTGTGCCCCCGGGCCACTACGAGCTGGCCTGCCTCCCGCTCCGCCTCGAAAGCGCGGACGGGGCGCCCGCGCGGGCGCTGCTGAGGGAGGTGCCGACGGGCGATCGACCAACGGGGGCGCAGCCGTAGCCGCGCCCCTCGTGGGCGCTGGCGCTAGCCCGACGGATGCCCCGCGGCAGCCGTCGACCGAGGGCGGGAGCTCCGCGACCGCCCGGCTCGCGGCGCGATGCGCGTGACCCCCAGGGCGTGCGGTGTCGCGCGCTGGCGCCGGGGTGGGGCGGTGCCTTCGATGCCGCATCCGTTGGGCTTAGACGCTCCGCCGAGGCTGGGCTCGGCGGACTACCGCTGCGCGTCGAAGCGTAGCCGCGCCCCTCGTGGGCGCTGGCGCCAGCCCGACGGGTGCCCCGCGGCAGCCTCGACCGAGGGCGGGAGCCCGCGACCGCCCGGCTCGCGGCGCGAGGCGCGTGCCCCCAGGGGGCGCGGTGTCGCGCGCTGGCGCGGCAGCGGTGGTGTCGGGGTGCGGCCGGGCGTGGTCGCCTTCGATGGTGCCCCCGTTGGCTACCGCTCGCGGCCACAAGGGCCGCCGGCTACACCCGGCCCCCTCAGCGCCGCCGCGATCGTGAGGTGACGGTGTCCCGCGCGGCGCGGCGGCGGGATCGCCCCACCGACCGGGCACGATAAAGCCGGTCCCTCTGCGCAGTCACGGTTAGTGCTGCATGGCGCTCGAGGCGCAGGAAAGAGGAGACCGGCGACGCCATGATAGCAGGGACCGGACGCCGGTGGTCACCCAGATCGCGCGCTGCGCGAGGCGGTTTCCCCAGGGCGGGCGTGGTCGCGCGCTGGCGCGGGGCGGGATCGCAGCGGGGCACGCGAGCACTCGCTCACGCGCGCGCTACTGATTGATCCCGAGTTGGCGCTCGACCTTCGCGACGTCGTCGATGATGTGGCGGTAGCGGCTGAAGACGAGGCGGGCGGCTTCTTCGGCGCGCTCGGCGTCGGCGATGGTGAGCGCGCCGGCGCCGATCAGCTCCTCCAGCTCGTCGCGGTCCTCTTCGATCAGCGTGTCGTCGGCGGCGACCCACCAGTCGAGGACGAGGTCGCGGTAGGCCACTTCGTCCGGCGAGAGGCGGACGTCGGTCACGGCGTCGAAGCGGTGCGCGAGGATGGCGCCATCGGGGCCGCGCATCCGGTAGAGGTTGTAGGGCCGGTTGCGCCAGAACCAGCCGTCGCTCACGGAGTTCGGCGGGATGGCGATCGGCGTGCCGAAGATCGTGCCACCGATCTGCATGTGGAAACGGATGACCGCGAACGTGGGCGCGAGGTGGACCAGCTCGCACGGGTAGGTGCGTTCGCTGCCGTCGGGCTTCGTTTTGCGTTCGATGATCGGGCGCGGGCTCGCGGCTGGCTCGCTGCCCGGCGTATGCTCACGTGCCACAGACCACCCCGGAGGCACCGCGGACGATGCAGTTCGAGACCATACTCTACGAGAAGAAGGACCAGGTCGCGCTGATCACCATCAACCGGCCGGACGCGATGAACAGCGTCAGCGCGAAGGTCTCACAGGAGATGCTCGCCGCCTGGGAGGACTTCCGGGACGACGACAACCTGCGCGTCGCCATCCTCACCGGGGCGGGCGAACGCGCCTTCTCGACGGGCATGGACCTCGTCGCCACGGCGAGCGGCGAGAGCCAGTTCGAAGGCCGCCCGGCGCCGTTCGGCGGGTTCACCAAGCGCATGCCGATCTACAAGCCGATCATCGCGGCGATCAACGGGTTCTGCCTGGCGGGCGGGCTCGAGCTGGCGCTCGCCTGCGACATTCGCATCGCGACACCGGACGCGCGCTTCGGCCTGCCCGAGGTGAAGTGGGCGATCATCCCGGGCGCGGGCGGCACCCAGCGGCTGCCCCGGGCGATCCCGCAGGCCTGGGCGAACTACCTGATCCTCACCGGCGAGTTCATGGACGCGCCGACCGCGGAGCGCATCGGGCTCATCTCGCACGTCGTCCCGCGGGAGGAGCTGCTGGACAAGGCGTTCCAGATCGCGAACGTGATCTGCGAGCGCGGCCCGCTGGCGGTGCGAACGGCGAAGGAAGCGATCGTGCGCGGCCAGGACATGCCGCTGGAGCACGGCATGGCCTACGAAGACGTGCTCATCGCGCGGCTCTTCGGCACCGAAGACGCGAAAGAGGGCCCGAAGGCCTTCGCAGAGAAGCGGAAGCCGGAGTATAAGGGGCGCTGAGGAGCGCGAGGATGCAGCAGCGAGCACAGGTGTCCCGGCCGCCAGCCCAGGCGGCCGTTTCCCGGAAGCCGGCGGCCGGCGCGAACGAGCAGCTCGTGCGGAAGCCGGGGTTGCTCGGTGCGCAGCAGGTTTTAGGCAACGCCGCAGTCAGCCGGATGATCGGCCGGGCGCCGATCCAGCGCGTCTTCGTGAAGGGCGTCGGCAAGACCGCGCCGACCTTCGACCAGAAGCACATCATCGCGGGCGACCTCACGAAGGATGCTGCCGTCAAAAAGTGGCGCGACCGCGGCGTGACGCGGAGCACGGTCGTGAAGCAGTCCGCCTTCGAACGTGTGCTCGATGCAAACGGGGCCACCGTGAAGGCGAACGCCCAGAGCAGCGCCGTGACCGACCTGCCCCTCGATGCCGGCGAAGGCATCGTCGTGACGACCGTCCCGAACCCCATGAAGAACCAGCTCCCGTACACGGTCGACACGACGAAGACGATCAAGATCACGGCGAGCCCGGACCGCTTCAACCCGCAGTTCGCCTTCATCTTCCACCTCGACGAGACCGAGGTCTCGATGGGTAGCGACAACATCGAGGGCTTCCCCGCGCTCGGCACCTGAGCCGTCAATGCCACGGCGTGCGGGAGTTCGCTGCGAAGGGCCGCGCGTCAATTGCGTAGCGGTGGTTCCGCCTCGACGCTCCAGACCTCGCGGCCCGAGCGGTCGAGCCATCGATACTGCGCGGGGAGCTCACCCGTGTCCGGGATCCGGACGAGGAACCCGGGGGCCGCGACATCGAACCGGTGCCAGTCCCGGCCGAGCAGGACCTCCAGGGCGACGATCTCGCTGGAGTTGACCTGGCCGAGAACCTCGATCCCGTCGTCCCGTGCGAACGCGGCGCTCGCCGGGTCGTCCGTGCGGCGCAGGCTGTACCAGTCGCCGGAGAGCTGCCAGGCCGGCGCCGGAGGGAGCTCGATCGAGACCCGATCCAGCTTGAGGTGGTCCAGGCGGATCCAGGTGCCGCCGGGGTCGAGGAACACGACGTGCGGGACGCCGTCCCAGGTTTCGTAGGCGATGAGCTCGCCGCCGAGGACCAGGTCCGTGGCCACCTTCTCGCGCGACGGGGGCCTGTCCCTGGATTGCAGCGCGGCGAGAGCGGCGATCACCAGGGCGGCCGGGACGGCAACCACGAGGAGCAGAAATGCGCGACGCCGCTTCATTGTTCATCCGCCTCGATTGAACTGGCCGCACCATACACGGTTCGAAGCGCCGCCCGCGCGCCGGACACCTGGGCCGTGAGTGACACGGGCGGTTTGCGGTCGGGGCAGCGTCGGGCATAGTGCGGGCCCGGGGCTGCGGAGTGTGATCGCCCTCACAGGACCGCGCGGCTGATAGTTGTGCCGTGCAGGTGCCCCCGTATGCTTGCGCGACCCGCTGGAGGATTCCCCCGTGTCCGCTATCGTCGCCCGCCAGCTCGTCAAGCACTTCGCACCCGACATCCGCGCCGTCGATGGCATCGACCTGGACGTGCCGGAGGGGCACATCTTCGGCTTCCTCGGGCAGAACGGCTCGGGCAAAACGACCACGGTGAAGATGCTCGCGACCCTCCTCCGCCCGACGAGCGGCACCGCTGAAGTGGCCGGGATCAACGTTCTCACCGACCCCGGCGGCGTGCGCAAGCGCATCGGCGTGGCCATGCAGGAAGTCGGGCTCGACGAGATGCAGACCGGCCGCGAGCTAATGACCCTGCAGGCGCGGCTCATGGGCATCGGCGCGGCCGAAGCGAAGCGCCGCGTTGCGAACCTGCTCGACGTCGTGACCCTCACCGAAGCCGCGGACCGGCCGATCAAGGGCTACTCGGGCGGCATGAAGCGCCGGCTGGACCTCGCCTGCGCGCTCGTGCACGGCCCGCGCATCATCTTCCTCGACGAGCCGACCACCGGGCTCGACCCGATCACCCGCGACGCGGTCTGGCGCTACGTCCAGGAGCTCCACGCCGATGGCGTCACGTTCTTCCTGACCACCCAGTACCTCGAGGAAGCCGACCGCCTCGCCAGCGACATCGCGATCATGGATTCGGGCAAGATCGTGGCGCGCGGTTCGCCGGCCGCGCTCAAGGCCGAGTTCGCGAACGACGCGCTCTCGCTGACCTTCGACCGCGCGAACGGAGCGGTCGAACGCGCGACCGAGCTGCTCCGCGGGTTCGAAGGCGCCGAGGAGGTGCGCGCGGACGAGGGCGAGGTGACCGTGTACATGCGGAACGGCGCCGCCGCCGTCGCCCAGGTGGTCCGCGCGCTGGACGACGCGGGGATCGCGCTGGAGCAGCTCCGGCTCACCCACCCGACGCTCGACGACGTGTTCGTGCGGGCCACGGGCCACCGGCTCGAGGTCGATGAAGGCGGCGCCGCCCGCCCGCCGGCGGCCCGAGGAGGCGACGATGCGCGCGGTCACTGACACCTGGCTCCTGACCCTCCGGGCGCTGCGCGAAACGGTGCGCCAGCCCGGCAACGAGGCGGCGAACGCGTTCATCCCGCTGTTCTTCTACATGGTCACGGTCGGCGCGGTCGGCTCTGTGGCCGCCGACGCGTTCGGGGTGGAGGACTATAAGGGCTTCCAGCTGCCCGTGGCGCTGCTCCAGGGGGCGGCGGGCGTGGCCAGCGGCGCGGGGCTCGCGCTCACGCTCGACATCCAGTCGGGCTACTTCGAAAAGCTCCAGCTCACGTCGACGCCGCGGTTCGCGATCGTCTTCGGGCGCATGTTCTCGGACGCGATCAAGTCGATGGTACTCGCCGTCGCGATCGTCGCGCTGGCGTTGGCATACGGCTCGGGGTTCGAAACCGGGCCGCTGGGGATGGTCGTGCTCGTGCTCGCGACAGGCGCGTTCGCGCTCGGGTACGCGGGTATCGGCATCGCCATCGCGCTCAAGACGGGCAGCCCGCAGGCGGCCCAGGCCGGGTTCATCCTCTTCTTCCCGCTGCTGTTCCTCGCGCCGACGTTCGCGCCGAAGGAGGTGTTCGCGGGCTGGCTGCAGGCGGTCGCGACGGTGAACCCGGTGACCTACATCCTCCAGGGCATGCGCGTCCTGATCACCGAGGGCTGGGACATAAGCGACATGGCCGGCGCCGCCATCGCGATCGCCGGGATCATGGTGTTCACCTTCACCCTCGCGTTCCTCGCGATGCGCACGCGGGAGGGGTAGGGGGCGGGGTGGCCGGGGTGGCACGCGCTGCCGCGGGGGCGATGGCACCGGGGTGCACGCCTGCCCTCCCTCACGGGTCGGGCTACTGATAGCGCCGCAGGCGTAGCCGCGGAGCAGTGCTCCGCGGGATTGTCCGTTCTATGCCACACCGACAGGCCACCACCGTCCGGGGCTGCGAGGGCGCGAGCGGAGCGACCGCCCGGCTCGCGGCGCGAGGGGCGTCGCGGGCGTGTCGAGCGCTGGCGCGGTGCGGGGGTGGCTCGGGGCGCGCGAGCGCTTGCTCATGCGCGCGCTACTGATGACGCGCCGCCGGGGCTGGGCTCGGCGGACTACCGCCGCGCGGCCCGGATGCCGGGTGTAGCCCGGGCCCCTGGTGGGCCCTGGCGGCAGCCCACGGATGTGACACCGACAGGCCACCTCACGTCCGGGGCTGCGAGGGCGCGAGCGGAGCGACCGCCCGGCTCGCGGCGCGAGGGGCGTCGCGGGCGTGTCGAGCGCTGGCGCGGTGCGGGGGTGGCTCGGGGGCGCGCTACTGATGACGCGCCACCAGGGCTGGGCTCGGCGGACTACCGCTGCGCGGCCAATGGGCACACTCGCGCCCGCCGGGCGCGGCCACGCCCCCGGGGCACGCGCATCGCGCCGCGAGCCGGGCGGTCGCGGAGCTCCCGCCCTCGGTTGCCGCTGCCGTGTGGCATGCGTTGGGCTGACGCCAGGGCCCACGAGGGGCCCGGGCTACACCCGCATCGCGGGGACCGCCATCGGTGGCGCGTCCAACCGTGTCCGGAGCGCCCGGCTACTCCCAGCGGAAGTTCGCGAACCCCCACTCGGTGAGCAGCGCTGCGTCGGCTTCGCGCGAGGGCGCGTTCAGCAGGACGACGTAGAGGCGGTGGCCGTTGCGGGTCGCGCTGGCCACGAGCGTCTTGCCGGCGCGGTAGGTGAACCCCGTCTTCAGGCCGTCCGCGCCGGGGACCTGCCACATGTAGCTGTTCACGTTGTTTACCACGAGCGTCCGGTAGTGCCCGATGGCCATATGGCTGCCGGCGCGGACGATTTCGGCGAAGACCGGGTTCGCCATCGCGTAGCGCGAGATGTGGGCGAGCTCCCGCGCGGTGGTGTAGTGGTTCGGGTTGCTCAGCCCGTGGGCGTTGGCGAAGTGCGTTTCGCGGAGGCCCATGTCCCAGGCCCAGTCGTTCATCAGCTCCACGAACGCGCGGTCCGAGCCGGACATGTACCGTCCCAGCGCGAGGGCGGCGTCGTTACCGCTCGGCAGCATGAGCCCGTAGAGCAGGTCCCGCACGGTGAACACGTCGCCGGGGATGATCCCCATGACCGAGCTGCCCACCATCGTCCGGCTGTCGACGTCGATGGTCACGGGCGCGTCCAGGTCGAGCCCGCTTTCGATGATGATGATCGCGGTGATGATCTTGGTCAGGCTCGCCGGCGCGAGGCGCTGCTCGGCGTTAACCGCGTGGAGCAGCTCCCCCGAGCCTTCGTCATAGACCACCGCCGCCGCCGCGGAGGTCGCGGGCGCAGTGAGGCCGAGCGACACGGGCGCCGTGCCCCACGCCTCCGGCCGCAGCACGAAGGGCGGCTGGACTCGCGCGGGAGCGGCGGTTGCGGTGGGCTGGGGCGCCGCGACGGTCGCCGGTGCTTCCGCAGCATCGGCGACGCCGATGGGGAAGACCTGTGCGGCACTGGGGGACGGGACATCGCCTCCGCAAGCGGAGGCGACAAGCCCGAGGGCGATTACAGGAGCGAGTAGAAAGCGGCCACGCATGTTGCGAAAGCATAGAGACGGCCTCGGAAAATCACCGATCCGTCGTATGCGATAAGCGCGCCCGCTGGACGCTCAGTGGCGGAAGTGGCGCGTCCCCGTGAGGACCATCGCGACGCCGTACTGGTTCGTGCAGTCGATGCCGTCCTGGTCGCGCAGGCTCCCGCCGGGGTGCGCGATCGCGGCGATGCCCGCCTGGCACGCCTTTTCGATGGAGTCGCCCCAGGCGAACGGGAAGAACGCGTCGCTGGCGAGCACCGCGCCGCGCACCTCGTCGCCGGCCTTCTCCATCGCGATCTCGACGCTCTTCACGCGGTTCGGCTGGCCGCTGCCCATGCCGAGCAGCCGGCCGTCCTTCGCGATCGTGATCGCGTTGCTCTTCACGTGCTTCACCACGCGCCAGGCGAAGCGGAGGTCGGCGAGCTCCTGCTCGGTTGGCTGGCGTTCGGTCACGACCTTGAACTCGATCTCCTCGGGGGTGCGGTCGTCCGCATCCTGGACCAGCCAGCCGCCGCCGACCTGGCGGAAGGCACGCCCGCCGGCGGCGTGGGGCTGCGCTTCGAGGATGCGGAGGTCCTTCGACTTCCCCTTGAGCACGTGCAGCCCCTCGGGCGTGTAGCCGGGCGCGATCACGATCTCGTAGAACATGCGCGTCTCGCCGTCGTTCGGGTTGCGGAATTCGCGCAGCTCCCGGGCCAGCGCTTCGTCGATCGGCCGGTTGAAGGCGACGATCCCGCCGAACGCGCTCACGGGGTCGGCGACCACGGAGAGGCGGTACGCTTCGAGCAGGTCCTCCCGCGTGGCGACGCCGCACGGGTTCGTGTGCTTGACGATCACGCAGGCCGGTTCGGGGAACTCGTTCACGCAGTTCCAGGCCGCGTCGGCATCGAGGTAGTTGTTGTACGACATCTCCTTGCCGTGGTGCTGCACTGCGCTGGCGATGCCGCCCTTGCCCAGCTCCCCGAGCGACTTATCCACGTAGAACGCGGCCGCCTGGTGCGGGTTTTCGCCGTAGCGCAGGCCCTGCGCCAGTTCCATCGGCACCGTGATCGCGGCCGGCATCTCGCCCGGGTGCACCTGCCCCCAGAGCCATTCCGAGACCGCGCTGTCGTATGCCGCGACGTGCGCGAACGCCTTCCACGCCAGCCGGCGCCGCTCTTCGCGGGTCACGCCGCCGCTGGCCAACTGCTCCAGCACGCGGCCGTAGTCCGCCGGGTCGACGATGACGATGACGTCCGGGTGGTTCTTCGCGGCCGCCCGGATCATCGCAGGCCCGCCGATGTCGATGTTCTCCACGCCCTCTTCGAACGAAACGCCGGCGCGCGTGACCGTCTGGACGAACGGGTAGAGGTTCACGCAGACGAGGTCGATCGCGCCGATGCCGTGCTCGGCGATGGATGCCATGTGCGCCGGCAGGTCCCGCCGCGCGAGGATGCCGCCATGCACGCCCGGGTGCAGCGTCTTCACCCGCCCGTCGAGCATCTCGGGGAAGTGGGTGACCTCTTCGACCTTGCGGACGGCGATGCCCGCCGCGGAGACGGTGGCGAAGGTGCCGCCGGTGGAGACGAGCTCCCACCCGAGGCCGGTGAGCCCGCGGGCGAAGTCCTGGATACCGGTCTTGTCGTAGACGCCGAGCAGCGCGCGCATGGAGAGGGCCTCCTTCGGGGAGAGTCCGCCGGTGGACTCGGTTCAGGGTGGTTCGGGGGTTGCCCGGGCCCAGGCGAGCGGCTCCAGGACGAGGCGTCGCCTCGCGCCGGGCTCCCCCGCGGTCGTCCGCGTTCGCCAGTCACCCGACGGCACCAGTGTACCAGCCGTAAACCTTGGCGTGCCCATACTTCGGCCGGTGCTATCCTCGTGAACCATGCAACGACAGCGCCGCGGCACTCGCGCGCTGAATCCAGGCACCCCAGGGACACAGCTCCATGTCGAACCGCCAGGCCCGTCGAGAACAGTCGCGCGCGGCGCGCCAGCCCCAGCAGCGGACGCCGCAGCGCCAGCGCCCAACGGGCGGCGGTGCCCCCCCCTCTCGCCGCCGTTCGAGCATGCCCGACTTCATGTCGCCCATGTTCCTCCTGCTCGCCGGCGTCGTGGTCATCGCCTTCGTCGTCGCGATCACCTTCCTCCTGATCAATAGCGGTGGCAGCGACGAGGGCGCCGTCGAGCAGCTCCAGGACGCCCGCGCCGAGCTCGACACCCTCCCGCCTGAGTACTTCAACGGCCAGAAGCTGGGCCTCGATTCGGCCCCGCTGAAGATCACCACCTTCGAAGACTTCCAGTGCCCGTTCTGCCTCCGCTACACGGCCGAGGACGAGCCGATGATCGTCGAGGAGTTCGTGAAGACCGGGAAGGTGCAGCTCATCTTCTCGAACCTCCCGATCTTCCAGGGCACCGAATCGCTCAACGCCGCCCGCGCGACCGTCTGCGCGGCGAATCAGAACAAGTTCTGGTACCTGCACAACGAGCTCTTCCTCACCCAGGCCGAGGAAGGCCAGCTGTCGAACGAGCGCATCAACGCCGGCCGCTTCTCGGAGGACAGCCTCCGCGACCACGCCTCCGATGCCGGCCTCGACCTCGGCCAGTACGACACCTGCATGGCCGACCCTGCCACCGCCGACGAAGTCGTCGCCCAGAACCGCGTGGCGACAAGCTACGGGTTCTCCAGCACGCCGAGCTTCGTCTTCAACGGCAAGGTGCTCCCGGGCACGCCGACGGACCTCGATGCCTGGCGCGAGCTGATCAACGAGCAGGTCAACGCCGCCACCGCCTCGCCGTCGCCCACCGCCAGCGCCAGCCCGACCGCCTCGCCGGCCGCGACCACGCCCGCCGCGACGGCCACCACCACCGCGGCGCGATGAGCCGCCGCGCCCCTGCCGCTGCCCCGCCTTCGCCGGCGCGGCCCGCCTGGCAGGGGCCGAAGGTGGTCATCCCGGTCATCCTCGTGCTCGCCCTCGCCACCCTGGCGATGGGCGGCGCCTGGGCGATGAAGGATGGCGGCGCCCAGGTGCTCCGGCTCGAAAGCTGCGAGGCCGGCACCCCCGGCTGCGAGCTCCGCGCCCCGACGCACCTGCACGCCGACTTCGCCCTCTACGTCGACGGCCAGCGGTTCGACTTCGACCGGCCCGAGTTCATCTCCGAAGAGGGCAACGACCTCGCGCCGGACGTCCACATCCACGAACCGCGCGCGACCGTCGTGCACGTGCACCGTTCGAACACGACCTGGGACATGTTCTTCTCGTCGCTCGGCTTCGAGCTGGTCGACCCCTCGCTCGCGGGCGGCCTCACCGGCGCGGCCTCCCTCGAGCTCCCGGATGGCACCGTCGTCGAGCCATCGGGCGACGCCACCTTCAAGTTCATCGTCAACGGCGTCGAAGTCGACGGCATCTCGGGCGAGAACATCGGCGACCTCGACCGCGTCCTCGTCAGCTTCGGCACCGAGAGCCTGGACACGGTGATGCGCGACCAGTGGCCCCAGGTCACCGACCAGGCCTGTATCCCCAGCGAGCGCTGCACCGAGCGCATCCCCGCGGACGAACCGCCCGAGCGCTGCGCCAAGAGCGACGCCAGCTGCACGTCGTAGGCGCGTTGTCCGTTCTCCGTTGTCCGTTGTCCGAACAACCCGTTGCTGGCTTCGCGGCACGGGAGTCCCCCCATGAACCATTAGCCCGGACAACGCAGAACGGGCAACGGACAACGTCCCATAGCGGCCCCCTCCGCTAGCATTCCCCCCATGGACACCTGGTCGCTCGTCGAGGGGCGCTGGCGCGAGGGCGAACAGCCCGGCGCCGACATCCACTGGTTCGACCTCGTCGCCGAGCGCGCCGAACTGGAGGCGCTCGCCCCGCGGTTCGGGCTGCACCCCCTCGCCGTCGAAGACTGCGTCTCGCTGCTGCCCCACGCGCCGAAGATCGACGACTTCAGCGACCACATCTTCATCGTCTGCCAGGCGCTGGAAGAATCCGAGCCCGAGGTCCGCTTCGAAGAAGTCGACATCTTCCTCGGCAAGAACTTCGTGATCACCTACCGCGACCGCGGCGTCGCCGAGCTCGACGCCGCCAAGGAGCTCCTGCTCAAGGGCGTCGCCACGCGCCCCGGCACCGATGGCCTCGTGTACGAAATCCTGGACCGCGTGGTCGATGCGATCCTGCCCCGCGTGAACGACATGGCCGAGCGCATCGACGCCGTCCACGAGGAGGTGCTGAGCGGCACCAGCGGCGGCGCCGAAACGCACTCGATGGTCCAGCTCCGGGCGAACGCGGGCCGCGTGCGCCGCGTGCTCGCGCAGCAGCTCCTGGTGGCCCAGCGGCTCAGCCGCGGCGAATTCGGCTGCGTCACCGAGCCCAACCGCGTGTACTTCCGCGACATCTACGACCATCTCGTTCGCATCGACCTGGCCCTCGAAGGGGTGCGCGAAGACGCCGAAGTCGCGCTCAGCACCTACATGAGCGCGCTGAACAACCGCCTGAGCGAAGTGATGAAGGTCCTCTCCGTCGTCGCCGCCCTGGCGCTGCCCGCGACGGTCATCTCCGGCATCTTCGGCACGAACTTCGACAACGTGCCCGGGCTCCACAGCAACTGGGGCTTCGCCCTGATGATCGCCGCGATGCTGGGCGTGGCCGGCGGCATGGGCCTCTACTTCCGCCGCCGCGGCTGGTTCTAGCGCCGGGCGCCATCGGCGCCGCCCCACGCGCCGCGGCACCCCGCCCCGCACCAGCGCGACGGCCGTCGCCCCGGGGGCACGGGCATCGCGCCGCGAGCCGGCCGGTCGCTCCGCTCCTGCCCTCGCAGCGAACGGGCATGGCGCGCGCTGCCGCGAGACATGGCACGGACAATCCCGCGGAGCAATGCTCCGCGGCTACGGCTGCGCCCCTGGCCGCGCAGCGGGTAGTCCGCCGAGCCCAGCCTCGGCGGCGCGACTAAGCCCAACCCATGCCCCATCGAAGGCACCGCCGCGAACCAGCACCGCCGGGCCGCGCAGCAGGCCCGGCCGCACCGCGGCAGCGCGCAACACGGCCCGCCCCGGCGGGGGGCACGGGGCGTCGCGCCGCGAGCCGGGCAGTCGCTCCGCTCCTGCCCTCGCAGCGAACGGGCATGGCGCGCGCTGCCGCGAGACATGGCACGGACAATCCCGCGGAGCAATGCTCCGCGGCTACGCCTGCGGCTCCGGGCCGCGCAGGCCCGCCTTCACGCCTCATACCGCCCTGCCGCCCGATAATCCGCCCGATGCCCTTCGACATCGACATCGGTGGCGACCCCGTCCGGCTGGCGGTTGCGCTTGGGATTGGCCTGCTGCTCGGCATCGAACGCGAGCGGCGGATGGCCGCGAAGCAGCGCCGCAGCCTCGGCGGCGTGCGGACGTTCGCCCTGGTGGCGCTGCTCGGCGGGCTCGCGATGGTGGTCGACCACGTGGTCGCGCTCGCGGTCGCCGGCGCGTTCGTGGCCGGGGCCGCGCTCGTTGGCTATGCCCTCAGCGACCCCGCGGACCGCGGCCTGACCACCGAGACGGCGCTCGTCGTCGCGTTCCTGCTCGGCGCGCTCGCCATGGAGGAGCCCGAGCTCGCCGCCGCCATGGCCGTCGTGGTCACCATCCTCCTCGCGGCCCGGTCGCGGCTCCACGCGTTCGTCAGCCAGACGCTGACCGAGTCCGAGGTGCACGATGGCCTGCTCTTCGCGGCGGCTGCGCTCGTGGTCCTGCCGCTCGTCCCGGACCGCGAGGTCGGCCCCTACGACGTGTTCAACCCCTTCGCGGTCTGGCGGCTGGTCGTGATCGTGATGGCCATCAGCGCCGCCGGGTACGTCGCGGTGCGCCTACTCGGGCCGCGCTTTGGGCTGCCGGTCGCAGGGCTGGCGGGCGGGTTCGTCTCCAGCTCCGCGACCATCGCCTCCATGGGTGCGCGGGCGAAGGCCCAGCCCGGGCTCGCGACGCCCGCGGTCGCCGGGGCCGTCTTCTCCACGGTCGCCACGGTCCTCCAGATGCTCGTGGTGCTCGGGACGACGAGCAGCCCGACGCTGCGCGAGCTCCTCCCCGCGATGGTGGGCGCGGGCATCGCCGCCGCGGCCTACGGCGGGCTCGCCGCGCTCCGCGCCAGCCGCGCCGAGGTCTCCGGCAAGCTCGACCAGGGCCACGCCTTCGACCTCAAGACCGCGGTCATCTTCGCGGCCACGATCACGGCGGTCCTGTTCGTCTCCGCGTTCCTCAACGAGCAGTTCGGCCAGGGCGCGCTCGTGCTCGCGACCGCCGTCGCGGGCTTCGCCGACACGCACTCGGCCGCCGCGTCGGTCGCCTCGCTGGTCGCCGCAGGCAAGGTCAGCGCTTCCGACGCGGCCGTGCCCATCCTTGCCGCCTTCACGACGAACACGCTGACCAAGGCGGTGCTGGCCTACGTTGCGGGCGGCCGGCGGTTCGCAGAGTTCGTCTGGCCGGGGTTGCTGGCGGTGCTCGCCGGCGCGTGGGCGCTGTTCGCCGCCGTGGCGCCGGTTTAGCGCGCGGCCCCATTCGGTTCCGCGACGTCTGCGCGCGGCAGCGAGTCCAGCCACGCCGCGACCTCGGGCGGCGAGCGGAGGACCACGATCCGCGCCGAATGCGGGACTTCGCGCAGCATGCGGCGCGTCTTGCGGCGGTGCGGCCGCCAGTTCGTGATGCCCCAGAGCAGGATGGATTCGCGCGAAAGGAACGTCTTGCCCATCGTCTCGCGGTTGCCGTTCCACAACTCCTCGCGGGTGGCCACCCGCCGGAGCGTGCGCCCCACGAGCCGCGGGAACACCACCCGGAACGGCAGCCGCAGCCAGACAGCCGTCGTCGCGCGCGGCAACACCAGGTCCCGCGCGACGCTGTAGTTGCCATCGAACACCCAGCCGCCGGCGTACCGGTCGAGCAGCTCCTGCACGCGGGCGCGGTACACCTCCGGGGCCGGCTCGCTCCAGCCCGGGCCGTGGTACACGGCATCGAGCTCGACCAGTGGCAGCCCCAGCCGCGCCGCCACCGCCCGCGCCAGCGTCGACTTCCCCGACCCCGACGGCCCATAGATGGCGATGAACCGCCCCGGCTCCGGGCTCAACCGCCGTCCTCCCGCAGACATCTCGGGATTGTGCCAACCCCGCCCGGCCGCGTCACCACCCCGCCCCGCCGGCGGCGCGTCCATCGGTGGCGCGACCAACAGGGAGCGCTCGGCCGCGAACCAGTGACCCCGCCGCGCCAGCGCGCGACACGCCCGCGACGCCCCTCGCCCCCGCGAGCCGGCCGGTCGCTCCGCTCCCGCCCTCGCAGCCCCGGGACATAATGGCCTATCGATGTCACATGGCACGGACAGTCTCGCGGAGCACTGCTCCGCGGCTACGCCTTCGGCGCCCCGAGGCCATCAGTAGCCCGACTGTCAGGGAGGGCAGGGCCGCGCCCCTGCGTCCCCACCCCGCGCCAGCGCGCAGCTCCCCTTCTCCCCCGCAGGGGAGAAGGGGCCGGGGGATGAGGGTGCGCCCGCGACGCCCCTCCCCCCCCGCGAGCCGGGCTGTCGCTCTGCTCCCGCCCTCGTTCGCGGGCTGCCGCGATGCATCCGTTTGGCTGGCGCCAGCGCCCACGAGGGCGCGGCTACGCCTGCGGCGCCCTGGGCCGTCGGGCGCCCCCCGGGCTGGCGAACTGCGCCGCGCCAACCGACCATTGGGGTATGCCGTTTCTGCGCCGCCGGACCCAGCTCGCCGCTGTCCCGAAGGAACCGTCGTTCGGCGAGTGGGCGCTGCGCTCGTTCGCGCGCGAGACCGATGTCCGCGACATGACCTTTTCGCAGCTGGAGCAGGTGTGCGCGAACGCCGCCTCGCTGCTGTGCGGGGCCATCTTCGCCGCGCCGGGGGACGCCGCGGACCTCGCGCCGGACATCTTCACCGCCCGTGGGGAGGCCGACCTCGTCGCGAAGCGGACCGCCGATGGGTTCAAGGCCGCGCTCGCCGACCGCCAGCACACCATCCTCGCCTGGCCCTGGGACCACCTCGGCACGCGGGTGGCGTGGCAGGCGACGCAGCAGGAGCGCGTGGCGACCGCCGCGCTCGGCGACGAGCTCCTCCGCATCGCCGCGGGCTACGTCACCGCACACCGCGAGCAGGCGCGCATCGCGCTCGACCTGTGGGAGCAGGTTGCCCGCGGCCTTCGCCCGGAAAGCGATGCCAGCGCGCCCAGCCTCGTCGCGATGGGCGCACAGGCGCTCGCCACGTATCGATCCGCGCGCGAGGGTAGCAATAGCGCGGCCGGTGGGGTATAAACGCGATCGACAGTTCGTAACTGAATTGTCTGCTGTTCTGGCGTCGCGGGTTTTGAGTGACTCCTTCCCGCGGCGCCGAACCCCCCGCCTCAGCCCCTGAGCAGCGCCTCCAGCGCCTTTTGCGCGAGCCCGGCGTCGGTCGCGATGGTGAAGACGACGTCCCGGCCCTGCACCTCCGCGCGCGCCACCACATCGCCATCGCGCAGCCGCGAAAGCGTGACCTCGCCCTCGCGCGACGTCGTCGCCCGGCTGCGGTCGAGGAAGTCGGTGAGCGCGTCGGCCAGCTCGCGGGCGTCGGTCTCGGTCGCGAAGCGGTAGCGGAACGCGGCGACGCTGTCATCGCCGGACACGTAGACGTCGTAATGGTCGCCGGCCCAGCCCGTGCCCGCGCGCCCGGCGGTCGAGGCCGCGACCTGGAGCTGGAGCCAGTTGCGCAGGCCGAATTCGCCCACCGCGCCGCCCGAATCGCGCACCCAGCCGTTTCCGAGAGCGGGCGCCAGGTCCGGGAGCGCCACCTGCTCCGGCGTCCAGCCGCGGTCGAGCAGATCGGGGTGGAGGACGTAGCTCGTCGCCGGCGGCGGGTCCTCGAAAAGCTCGTTGATGCGGTCCACGCCGCCCGACTGCCGCACGCTCGCGACCCAGTTCGCGCCCGTGTCGTAGGGGAAGTAGAGCTCGCGGACGATGCCCGGGGGCACGTTGGGGAGCTGCGCCGCCGCCGGCAGCCGCGCGAGGATGACCGCGCCGCCGCCCGCGGGCATCGCCGCCAGATACTTCGCCCGGTACTGCTTCTCGTGCGTCACCGCGTCGCCTTCGATCAGCGCGGTCAGCGCGAGGTCCGCGTCGAGCGAGTCGCTGACCTCCTTGTCCGCGGCCACGAGGTCGAAGTGGTAGTCCTGGATCGCGTGTATGAATTCGTGCGCGAGCGTCGCCTCGACCTCTTTCGAAAGGTCGTCGGGGTCGAACTCGTCGCCGTCTTCGTACACCACCCAGAGCGCCTTATCGAGCGGGCTGTAGAAACCGAGCACGGCGTCGCCGGTGAACTCCTCGAAGATCGTCTCGTAGTCCTGGTCGTTTGCCATGTGGCCGAGCAGGCGGTAGAGCACCGTGGTCTGCGCGAACCAGCGGCGGTCCTCGTCCGTGGTCAGCCCCTCGAGCGTCTCGTTCAGCTTCGACCGCGGGAGGAACTCGACCTTCAGGTCCGGCGGCGCGGCGAGCCCGCGCACCTCCGCCACGCGGTCGAGCACCTGCTGGAGCCCCTCGGGGAGCTCGGCCGGGGCCGCCGTCGCCGTGGGCGAACCGGCCGCTGGGGTCGAGGTCGTGCCCGTGGCCGCGGGCGTGGAGGTCGTGCCCGGGCGCGCGGTCGACGTCTCCGTCGCCGCTTCGGTCGCGGTGTCCCCGGGCGCCGCCTCGCCGCTATCGCCGCCACGGTCGGAGCAGGCCGCCAGCAGCGGCAAGACCAGCACGGCGATGGCGGCGATAATGGCCGAACGTGGCGTCACATGTCCCCCTGGTTCCTTGCTCCGAGCGCGGACTCTGCGCTAATCTCGGTAGTGCGGCGCATTCGTCTAGTGGCCCAGGACATCGCCCTCTCAAGGCGAAGATCAGGGGTTCGAATCCCCTATGCGCTACCAGCTCGAAATCGAAGGCCCGGTACTTCCCGGAAGTGCCGGGCCTTCGTGCGTCCAGGCTCCAAGGCTACCGGCCGGCGCGGGAAGCGGCGATAAAGCGAAACCCTGCACTATCGCGATTCAACCTCTGCTAGCATGTCATCGCGCGGCCGCACGAGGCGTGCGCACGTGCGGAGGCGGCATGGCACGGTCACTTCCTGCGCCCGGGCAGGGCGACATCAACCTCACCCTCCGGATCCCCGGCTGGCTGCTGGCAGCTGCCCTCGCGCTGCTGCTCGTGTTCCTCGGCGTGAAGGCGTTCGGGGCCTACAGCAGCGGCGGCGAGTCTCCTTTCTTTGGCACTCCCGCCCGCGGCGAGGTGCTCGAGTGGGAGGTGCGCGACGGGATCTTCCACGCCCGCGTCCTCATCGAAACCGTCGACCCCGTCGCCGCGAACGTCGGCGGCTGGCAGCTCATGCTCACGCCCGACTGGTCGCAGCCCGGGATACCGGTGGCCGCCGCGGTCGCCCCCGCGCCCGGCACGACCGACCAGCGGATGGCGCTCGTCGACCTGTTCGCGCGCGTTCCCGAGGGCGCCACGCCGGAGCTCCTCGCCTTCGAATTCGAGGGCGGCGGCGCGACCATCTCCCTCGGCGAGGCGCGGCCATGAGGCGCGTACCGGTCCCGGAGCACGTCTCCGGCGGCATCGGCATCACCGTCACGCTGCCGCGCTGGCTCGCGCGCGTGGCCCAGGTCGGCGTGGGCGTGCTCCTCCTGCTGCTCATCGCCGGCGCCGTGCTCGGGATGATGGTCAGCGGATCCTCCGGCGGCAGCTCCTCCGGCGCGTCGTTCGGCATCGGCGTCCGCGAACGGTCGCAGACGGCCACGGCGCTGCAGCTCGCGCTCGAGGTCACGGTCGGCCCCGGGGATGAGACCTACCCGGGCGAGGGCTGGTCCGTGCTCTTCGCCGACGGCGCCGTCAGCCGCGGGCGCGTCGTCTCGGGCCCGCCGGAGTTCGCGCCGGACACCGTGTCGCGCGTGGTCATCGAATTCGGGGCGCGCGAGGACGCGCAACCGGTGGCCCTGCGTTACGACCCCGGCGGCGAGCTCGGCATGTCCGTCCCGCTCCGCTGACCCCGGGCCGGCAGCGCCACCGCGCCAGCGGCGGCGGTACGATGCGCGCGAATCCCGTGCCGGAGCACCCCCATGCCGTTCGTCGATGCCGAAACCGCCGCCGCCTACCGCGAAGCCTGGGAGGCATGGTCGAAGCAGATCGAGCACGTCCACCGCGTCTTCCTTGCCGGCGAGGCCATCAAACCCGACCAGATCAAGGGCCTGCTGAACCGCGAGGCGCGCGCGAAGGAGAAGTACGACGCCGCCCGCCTCGCCCTCCTCGGCCTGGACCAGTCGCCCCTCGGGGAGACCGCGGGGGATGGGGGCAACCCCTTCCGCTAGGGAACTCACGGTTCACGATTCACGGTTCACGCGGGTTCGCCGCTTGAATCGCCTGCCGGCGCGTGGTCCGTGCCGGGCGCTCGGTCTCGCCTTCGGCACGGCCAGGCTGGGTTGCCGGCGTCGCCACTCGCCGACCGACAACGTCCGGTTAGGGCGAGCCAGCCAGGGACTGGGGACTAAGGACTGAGGACTCCCAACCATGGGCCCGACCGGCCCTGATTCTCGCGCGCGGGTGTGCTGGGCCATGCGGCCGGGCGCGGTGCTGTCCTATCATGGGTGGGCATGTCTTCCCAGGGTGCGCTCGGCCGGCATGGTCCTTCCCGGACCGCGATGTACGTCGCGCTCGCTATCGCGGCGATCATCCCCGTCCTCGCGTTCGCCGTCGGCCCCCTCACCGACCAGAGCATCGGGCTGCGCGGGCCGGGGGGGCCGCTCCTCGCGTTCTCCGCGGGCGTGCTCTCATTCGTCTCGCCCTGCGTCCTGCCGATCGTCCCCATCTACATCACGCACCTCTCCGGCGCGAGCATCGAGCACGGCCGCATCACCGCCGACCGCCGCGTCACGTTCATGCACGCGGTCGCCTTCGTCGTCGGGCTGACCGCGGTGTTCATGGTCCTCGGCGTCAGCGTTGGCCTGCTCGGTTCGTACTTCTTCAAGGACAACCAGCGCGAGCTCGAGCGCGTCGCCGGCGTCGTCATCGCGCTCATGGGCGTCATCATGATCCCGGCCTACGGGCGCAGCTCGCCGATGCGCGCGGGTCTGCTCCTGCTCGGCCTCACCGCCCTGTTCTTCTTCATCGCACAGGTCGCCGACCTCCGTGCCGGCGACGGCCAGCCCGCCGACCGCGAGGGGCTGATCTTCCTCGGCGGCGTGCTGCTGCTGGCGTGGCTGCGGTTCAGCGGCTACATCCAGTTGCCGATATTCCAGCGCACCTTCTCGGTCGATGTCGGGAAGCACCGCCAGGTGGGGTACACGCGCTCGGCGCTGGTCGGCGGCGCGTTCGCCCTGGGGTGGACGCCGTGCATCGGCCCGGTGCTCGGCACGATCCTCACGCTCGGGCTCAGCTCGTCCGAAGCGCTGACCAGCACCTACCTGCTCGCGGCGTATTCGGCCGGGTTCAGCGTGCCCTTCCTCATCACCGGCCTCGCCTTCTCCGATGTCACCCGCTTCATGCGCAAGATCCAGCGCTACTCGCCGGTAATCGAAGTCGCCGCCGCGGTGATGCTCGTGAGCCTCGGCCTCCTGCTCTGGTTCGGCCGGATCAGCGGCCTGAACGACTACTTCGGTTTCGCCGGCTTCAACCAGGGCCTGTAGCCCCGCCCCGCCCGGCCGCCCCGGGGATTTTCGATTCTCGATTTTCGCCTGGGGTGCGCGGCGCCGGCCACTGCGGGATGCGCAATGCGGGTGTAGCCCGGGCCCCTCGTGGGCCCTGGCGGCAGCCCAACGGATGCCCCACGGCAGCGGCGGCGGAGGGCGGGAGCTCCGCGACCGCCCGGCTCGTTGCGCGAGGTGCGTGCCCCGGGGCGGCACCGGTCGCGCGCTGCCGCGGGACGGCCGGGGCTGCTGCGCTGCCCGGCTGGTACCGGGCTGAGCCGTGCCTTCGATGTGGCATCGGTTGGGCTTAGACGCTCGGGCCCACGAGGGGCCCCGGCTACACCCGGCGGTACGGGTGCCGCGCGCGGCCCGCGGGACATGGTGGCCTATGGTGGGGCATGACACGGACAGTCCCGCGGAGCGATGCTCCGCGGCCGCCTGGCGGCGCCCAACCGCTACATACCCCTCCCACGTGTTTGAATGTCCAGGCCCAGCCGGCCAAATCAGTAGCGCGCGCGTGAGCGAGCGCTCGCGCGGCGTCAGTACCACGCCGCTGCGGCAGCGCGCGACACATGCGCCCATCGCACCGGGACGCGCACAAGGGAGGGTGCCTGGCGGCACCCTCCCCGGGGAACAGCGTGCGTGCGCGTGCCCGGTCAGGCCAGGCGGAAGCGGGACGCGGCGGCATTGAGGTCCGCCGCGAGGTCCTTGAGCTGGGTGGCGGTGGCCGCCAGCTCTTCCGATTGCGCCGAGAGCTCCTCCGTCGAGGCCGAAACCTCTTCCGCGGAGGCAGACGTCTGCTCGCTGGTGGCCGAGACCTGCATGACGGCGTCGGTCACGCGGCTGGTGGCGGCGGCCATGTCCGAGGCGCCGGTGGCGGACTCGGTGGCCGAGGCGGCGATCGCCGTGGCCGAATCGACGATCCGGTCCGCGCCGGCAGCGAGCCCCTGGACGTCCGTCGCGATGGTCTGCATGCGCAGCGCCGACTGGGCGACGGATTCCATGATCGCACGGAGGGAATCGCCAGCCTCGCCGGTGATCTCGCGGCCGCGCTCGACGTCCTCGACGCCGGCGGCCATGACATCGACGGCCTGGCGGGTGCCGGCCTGGACCTTGCCGATGAGGGCGGCGATCTCCTTGGTGGCGTCCGAGGAGCGCTCCGCCAGGCTGCGGACGTTTTCGGCGACGACGGCGAAGCCGCGGCCCTGCTCGCCGGCGCGGGCCGCTTCGATGGCGGCGTTGAGGGCGAGGAGGTTCGTCTGGGCCGCGATCTCGTCGATCGCCTTCACGATGTCGCCAATCTGCTGGCCGTATTCGCCGAGATGGTTCACGGTATCGCTGGCGCGGGCGACGGCGCCGGCAATCGCCTCCATCGAGCTCACGGCCTGGGCGACGGCCTCGCCGCCGCGTTCGGCGGCCCGGCGCGATTCTTCGGCCGCGGAGGCGACCTCCTCCGAGGCGCGGGCGACGAGCGTGATGCGCTCGCCCATGCGGGTGGCTTCGTCGCGCGAGCCCACGGCCGCGGCCGAGTTCTCCTGCGCCGCGGCGGCGACCTGCTGGCTGCCGGCGGCGACCTTCTCGATTTCGCGCGCGGATTCCTGGCTCAGGCCGGCGAGCGTGACCGAGCTCTGGGTGACTTCGTTGATGGCGACCGCGATCTGGCTCGTGGCGGCGGCCATCTGGTCGCTCGATTCGCGCAGCTGGTCCGAGCCGGAGGTGATGGACTGCGCGGACTGCTGCACGCCGGAGATGATGCCGCGGAGGCTGGTCACCATCGTCTCGAGCGCGTTGCCCAGCTTGTCCTTCGGCCCGCGCGGGCGCACCTGGACGGTGAGGTCCCCGGCGGCGACGGACTCCGCGTTGGCCGCCATCTCGTTCAGGTAGACCATCATCGACTGGAACGAGCGGGCCATCTCGCCGACCTCGTCCGACTGGTCCAGGTCGAGGTGCTGGTCGACGTCGCCCTCGGCGATGCCGGAGGCAGCCACGCGAACCTTGTTCACTGCGCCGGCGACGCTCCGCGCCAGCCCCCAGGCGATCGCGGCACCGGCCATGATGGCGACGATGGTGAGGATGAGGAGCATGCGCTCGGCGTCGCCGCGGGCCGCGGTCGCCGACGCCTTCGATTCCGCGGCGAGCTGGACGTTGAAGTCCGCGGTATCGCGCAGGGTCTTGTTCATGTCGGTGACATCCGCCGTCATCGCGGAAGCCGCGCGCATCGCACCCTCGATGTCGCCGGCGTCGACCAGGTCGAGCACGCCCGTGCGGGCTTCGATCACCTTCATGACCTTCGCTTCGACGACGGCCCATTGCTCCCTGTCGGCGTCGGATGCGAGGGTCGCGCGGTAGTTCTTCATGGACTCTTGGGCGGCCGCCATTCCTTCGCGCGTCTGCGCGACGATCGGCCGGCGCTGCGATTCGTCGGAGGTGAGCAGCGCCCGCTTTTCGTCGCGGCCGCTCTCGGCCATGTAGCCGTTGGTTTCGAGGGAGTATTGGACGCCGAGCAAGTTCTCCTGGTAGATGCGGTCGAGCCGCCCGCCGACGCCGGAGAGCGAACTGGTGCTCTGCCAGGCGAGGACGCCCATCAGCCCGAGGACGATGCCGAAAGCTGCGAACAGCTTCCAGCGGAGATTGAGATTATTGAACCATGTCATTTACGCCACCTGCACAAAGATTAAGACGTGTTTCCAGCATCGGAACCGAACTCTGGCGGACACACCGGGTAAACCCCTACGTTCCCCGGAGATACAGCTATCGCGGAATAAATTGAAGTAACTGCCGAATTCCATCGCTCGATGGACGGCCACCGCCGGTGCTTCGAACGAACGGCCGGAGGCACGAGAGAAGGGGCCGGCGCGCCGCAGGCCGGCCCCTTCCAGGGAGATGCCCGTTGCCGGGCGGCTCAGGCCAGGCGGAACCTGGCCGCTGAGCGGCTGAGCTCCGCCGCGAGCTCGCTCATCTGCGTGGCCGTGGCCGCCAGCTCCTCCGATTGCGCGGAGAGCTCCTGCGTCGAGGCCGAGACCTGTTCCGCCGAAGCCGATGTCTCTTCGCTCGTCGCGCTCACCTGCATCACGGCGTCCGTCACGCGGCTCGTGGCCGATGCGATCTCCGAGGCGCCCGTGGCCGACTGGCTCGCAGAGCTGGCGATGGCCGAGGCGGTGCTCACGATGCGGTCCGCCCCCTCGGCGAGGCCCTGCACTTCGGCTGCGATGCTCTGCATCTGGACGGCGGCCTGCCCGACGCTCTCCATGATGGCGTTGAGTGCCGCACCGGCTTCGTTCGTGATGTCGCGGCCACGCTCGACGTCCTCGACGCCCGCGGCCATGGCCTCGACGGCCTCGCGGGTGCCGGACTGGACGCGGCCGATGAGGGCGGCGATCTCGCGGGTCGCTTCCGAGGAGCGCTCGGCCAGGCTGCGGACGTTGTCGGCGACGACCGCGAAGCCACGGCCCTGCTCGCCGGCGCGGGCTGCTTCGATCGCCGCGTTCAGCGCGAGGAGGTTGGTCTGGGCGGCGATCTCGTCGATCGTCTTGACGATGTCGCCGATCTGCTGGCCGTAGGCGCCGAGCTGGTTCACGGTCTCGCTGGCACGACCGACCGCCTGGGCGATCGCCTCCATGGAGGAGACAGCCTGGGCGACCGCGATGCCACCGTCTTCCGCGGCGGAGCGGGACTGTTCGGCCGCGCCCGCGATCTCGGTGCTGGCCTGCGCGACGAGGGCGATGCGCTCGCCCATGCGGGTCGCTTCATCGCGCGAGCCGACGGCGCTGGCGGAGTTCTCCTGCGCGGCCGCGGCGACCTGCTGGCTTCCGGCGGCGACCGTCTCGATTTCGCGTGCGGATTCCTGGCTCAGGCCGGCGAGCGTGACCGAGCTCTGGGTGACTTCGTTGATGGCGACCGCGATCTGGCTGGTGGCGGCGGCCATCTGGTCGCTCGATTCGCGCAGCTGGCTGGAGCCGTCATTGATCGATCCGGCGGTCGCCTGGATGCCGGAGACGAGCTCGGCGAGGTTGGTCCGCGCCTGGTTGTAGTTGCCGATGGTGCTGACCATCATCTCGCGGACTGCGTTCACGGCCATCGCGGCCTGGCCCACTTCGTCCTTGCCGGGGTTGGCGATGGGCGGGGTGACCGGGGTCACCGAGACGGTGAGGTCGCCGGCGGCGAAGGCGGTCATGCCGTTGGAAAGGCCGGTCACGTCCTGCTTTTCGAGGCCCTGGAGGCGGTTGACAACGGTGCCCACGGTGGCGGCGATGCGGCGGGCGACGTAGAAGCCGATGGCGAAGGTGACGACGACGCCGATCGCGATGGTGGCCCAGAGCACCTTCATGTCGTTGCTGTAGGCGGCCTCCGCCTCGTGGAGGCTGGCGGCGGTCCGATCGGTGTTCGTCTCGGAAACGGCGGTCACGGCAGTGACGATCTCGGCGGCGAGGGGCGACTGCTCCGTGACGAGCTTCTGGAAGGCGCGCTCGTCGCCCTCGGCGGTGTTCAGCGAGGCGATCTCGAGCAGCTCGAGCGTCTTCTCTTTCCAGCGGCCGAGCGAGGCTTCGAAAGCGGCGCCCTCGGCGACCTCTTCCTCGGTTTCGAGCATGGGCTTCAGCTTCGCCCACTCCGCCTCTGCCGTGGCGATGTTCTCCTTCGTGGATTCGACCCACTTCGCGCGCTCGGCGGGGTCCCGCAGGAGCAGGGCCTGCCGGTAATCGCGACCCGCGGTCATGATGTGCCAGCGCAGGTCGCCGATGGTCTCGGACTTGACGATGTTCTCGTTCCCGAGCTGATTGACATGCGCGTGCAGATCGCCGGCCGTGCGCAGGGCGAACGCGCCAACCACACCCGTGATGGCGCAGGCGACGAACGCCATCCCCAGCAACTTCCAGCGAATTCCGAGGTTATTGAACCAGGACATCTCCCTCTCCTGTGTCTGTGGCCCGCGCCGTGCGCGCGGGGGGCTTCGATGACTCCGGACATGCAGCGGCGAACCCGGGCGGCGTCCCGGTTCGTGTCCGCGAGCTGCGTGCCCGTGGGGTTCGTACCGCTCGTTAAGTCACTGCGGGCCGCCGACTGCCGGGCCCGGTATCGTGCTGATCCACCACCACCGCTGCCTCCTGGGGCTACCTCTGCCCGGTGAGTAGGGGTTCCCTGTACTCCGGGCGGCGTCTCCCCTGATCCTTTCATAGCGGTAGTCGGCAGATCCGGGCGATCCTGATGGACTAATGGGCCCGGACATCAGGACCGATCGACCGTGAGCCGCGGTATAGGTGCGGTCGATGGGGGTATTCGCGCCCCTGCAGGCCGGCACCCCGCGTGTCCTCCGCGTGGCCGCAGACATGAAGAAGGGGCCGGCGAAACCGGCCCCTTCTCGTGGGTAGGCGGACCCTGGATGGGCGGTCAGGCGAGGCGGAAGCGGGACGCCGCGCCGGTGAGCTCGACGGCGAGCTGCTTCATCTGCTCTGCGGTGGCGGCCAGCTCCTCCGACTGTGCCGAGAGCTCCTGAGTCGAAGCCGAGACCTGCTCGGCCGAGGCGGAGGTCTCCTCGCTGGTGGCGCTCACCTGCATCACGGCGTCGGTAACCTTCGACGTCGCGGTGGCCATGTCGTTCGCGCCGGCCGCCGACTGCGCAGCGGAGGCGGCGATCGACTCGGCGGACTCGATGATCCGCTGGGCGCCGGCGCCGAGGCCCTGGACGTCCGCGGCGATGCGCTGCATCTGGCGCGCGGCGTCGCCGACCGACTCCATGATCGCGCGGAGGGAATCGCCGGCCTGGCCGGTGATCTCGCGGCCCTTGCGGACGTCTTCGACGCCGGCGGCCATGGCATCAACGGCCTCGCGCGTGCCGTCCTGCACCTTGCCGATGAGGGCCGCGATCTCCTTGGTGGCGTCCGACGAGCGCTCCGCGAGCGAACGGACGTTTTCGGCCACGACGGCGAAGCCACGGCCCTGTTCGCCGGCGCGGGCTGCTTCGATGGCGGCGTTGAGGGCGAGGAGGTTCGTCTGCGCGGCGATTTCGTCGATCGCCTTCACGATGTCGCCGATCTGCTGGCCGTATTCACCGAGCTGGTTCACGGTCTGGCTGGCGCGGCCGACGGCCTGGGCGATGGCTTCCATGGAGGTGACGGCCTGGGCCACGGCCTCGCCGCCGGTCACCGCCGCCACGCGGGACTGCTCGGCCACGTTCGCCACGTCTTCCGACGCTTTCGCGACGAGGGTGATGCGGTCGCCCATCTGCGACGCTTCCTCACGGGACTTGCCGGCGCTGCTGGCGTTCTCCTGGGCGGAGGCGGCGCCTTCCTCCGAACCAGCTGCCAGCTTCTCGATTTCGCGGGCAGATTCCTGCGAGAGCCCGGAGAGCGTGACGCTGGAGCGGGTGACTTCGTTGATCGCGACCGCGATCTGGCCGGTCGCGGCGGCCATCTGGTCGCTGGATTCGCGGAGCTGGTCGGCCCCGGTGGCGATGGCTCCCGACGAGTCCTGGATCTGGCGGACCAGGCCGGCGAGGCCGCCACGCATGGCGTTGTAGCTGGCGATGGCGCTGACCAGGCGGTCCAGCATGCCGTTGATGCTGGACGAGGCCCGGCCGACCTCATCCTTACTGAAGCGATCGATCTTCGCCGTGGCAGAGCGGACCTCGATGGTGAGGTCGCCCTGCTCAGCAGCCTTGATCCCCTTCTCGAGGTCCGCGATGCAGTGCTCCTCCATGCTTTCGAGCCGGTTCACGACGAGGCCGACGGCCCGGGCGATGCTGCGCGACAGGAAGAAGGCGACCCCGAAGCCGATGGCCACAGCCCCCGCGGTGAGGGCGAGCATGAGGTTACGGGTCGAGCCGGCGGCGGCGTTGGCCTGCTGCTCTGCGGCACGGCCGGAGTCGACGTTGTGCATGATGACTTCGTCCACGAACTCGTTCATCGCGGCCACTTCTGGGGACATGGCGACCAGCTCGGCCTTCGCGTCCTCGATCTTGCCCTGCTCGATGAGGCGGTACAGGCCTTCACGGCGCTCGATGATGCCGTTGACCATCGCCTTGAACTCTTCGTAGAGCTGGCGCTCCTCCGCGCTGAAGATGGAGGCCTCGTACTGGACGAGACCCTCCTGGGCGTCCTTCATGCCCTGGCGGCCCTGGGCCAGGTAGTCGGTGCGGGCCTGGCCGTCGAAGAGCATGGCGCGCGCTTCTTCGCGGGCGGTGCCGTTCATCTTCTGGCGGACGAGCATGGCGTAGCGGCTGCCGAGCATGTCCCGCTGGAAGAGCACCTCGGTGCGTTCGGCGGCGGCGTTGAGCCGCATGATGGCGATGGTCGAGACGACGACCATGAGGGCGAGAACGATCGCGAAGCTGATGAGCAGCTTCCAGCGGATCTGCAGGTTGTTGAACCAGGACATGTATGACTCTCTCCGAAGTTGATGGCTCGTCCACGCCTCCACGCACGCGGGGCCTGCATCCAATCTCGGTCGCCCATGTGGGATTCCCATTCGGGTGTGTCGCGCAGCACCGGCCGTGGAAACCCTGAGGCGAATGAGAAGTAACCGAAACTTTACGCGGTATGCGCCGTGTTTTCCGCGAAAGGCGTGGGCCGCGCCAGGAAGGCGAAGCCGTCGTCGCGGAGCAGCGGCTCCGCGGCCCCGAGTGCCATGCCGCGCGGTGGCCCGCGACCCCCTCGCGACGCGCGCCCCCTCACCCCGGCCCTCACCCGCGGAGCCAGCACCGATCGCCGGGAAGCACGCGCATCGCGCCCCGAGCCGGGCGGTCGCGGAGCTCCCGCCCTCGCAGCCCGGGGCGTTGGTGGCCTATCGGTGGGCATGGCACGGACAGTCCCGCGGAGCGATGCTCCGCGGCTACGCCTGCGGCGCATCACCCGCCCGCGACATACCCCTTCTTGTTGGGTGTCCGGGCCCAGCCGGCCAAACAGTAGCGCGCGCCCTGAGCGAGCGCCCGCCGCCGCGGCAGCGCGCGACACGCCCCGCCGCGCCGGGACACGCACAAGGGAGGGGGCCTGGCGGCCCCCTCCCCGGGGAACAGCGTGCGCGTGGCCGGTCAGGCGAGGCGGAAGCGGCCGGCGGCGGCGAGCAGTTCGCGCGCGAGGCCGCGCATCTGCTCCGCCGTCGCCGCCAGCTCCTGCGATTGGGCCGAGAGCTCCTCGGTCGAGGCCGAGACCTCTTCCGCCGAGGCGGAGGTCTGCTGGCTCGTCGCGCTCACCTGGACGACGGTGTCAGTGACCTTGTTCGTGGCGTCCGCCATCTGGCTGGCGCCTTCGGCCGAGTGGCCCGCGGAGACGGCGATTGACTCGGCGGACTGGACGATGCGGTCCGCGCCCTGGGCGAGGCTCTTGACGTCGACGGCGATGCGCTCCATCTGCTCCGAAGCTTCGCCCACCGAGGTGAGGATGGCCTTGAGCGCCGACCCGGCGTGGCCCGTGATCTCGCGGCCGCGCTCGACATCGCCGACGCCGCGGGCCATCGCTTCGACGGCCTCGCTCGTGCCGGCCTGGACCTTGCCGATGAGCGCGGCGATCTCCTTGGTGGCGTCGGACGAGCGCTCCGCGAGGCTGCGGACGTTCTCGGCGACGACCGCGAAGCCGCGGCCCTGTTCGCCCGCGCGGGCCGCTTCGATGGCGGCGTTGAGGGCGAGGAGGTTCGTCTGGGCCGCGATTTCGTCGATCGTCTTGACGATGTCGCCGATCTGCTGGCCGTATTCGCCGAGCTGGTTCACGGTCTCACTGGCGCGGGCGACGGCGCCGGCGATCGCCTCCATGGAGGTGACCGCCTGGGCCACCGCCTCTGCGCCGCTCTGGGCGGCCGCGCGGGACGACTCGGCGGCGGTCACCACGCGCCCGGAGGTTTCGGCGACAGTGCCGATGCGGTCGCCCATGCGGGCGGCCTCGGCGCGGCT
Source organism: Dehalococcoidia bacterium (assembly GCA_020850615.1). GTDB lineage: Bacteria > Chloroflexota > Dehalococcoidia > Tepidiformales > Tepidiformaceae > JADZEI01. The sequence continues at coordinate 34,116 of JADZEI010000026.1, forward strand.
CTCGGTCGCGGCGGCGCTGTTCTGCTGGGCGGCGGCGGCCACGCTCTGGGACACCGCACCGACGCGCTCGACTTCCTTCGCGGACGTTTCGGAGAGGCCCGAGAGGACGGTCGCGGACTGCGTGACCTCGGTGATGGCAATGGCGATCTGCCCGGTGGCCGCAGCCATCTCGCCGCTCGCCGCGTTCAGCCTGTCGGCGGCCGAACCGAGGCCCTCGGCGTCGCGCTGAACGTTGCCGACGAGCTCGCGCAGGTTCGTGAGCATGGTGTGGAGGGCGTTGCCGATGACGTCGGCCTCGCAGCGGCGGCGGACATCGATGGCGAGGTTGCCCTTGGCGATTTCGCCCGCGCTGTCGGCGACATCGCGCATGTAGGCGACCATCTCCCGGAAGGCGTCGGCCATGCGGCCCATCTCGTCCTTCTGGTGGAGCGGGATCTCCTGGTTGATGTCGCCCTGGACGATGAACCCGGCCGCGCGGCGCACGGTGCTGACCGCGGACGACACCTTCCAGGCCACGAAGGCTGCGGCGCCGAGCCCAACGAGGGCGGCGACCACGGTGATCGCGATGAGCTGGGTACGGGTGGAGGCGGCGGAATCCTGCGCCGCGCTGGAGGCCTCAGCCACGCGCTCGAGCTTGCGGTCCGTGATCTGCGTGACGGCTTCGTCGACCTGGTCGGCTTTCGCGCGCACCGAAGCGGCGAGCTCCACCGCCTCGGCGTCCTTGTCGGCGATGGCGAGCGTGAGCACGCCCTCGCGCTCATCAGCGAGCGACTCGACCAGGGTGATCGCGCTGGCGTTCTCCTGGTGCCCGCTCTCGGTGTCGGTCAGCGTGTCGAGCGCCTCGAGATGGCCCGTGGCATCGGCGAGGAACTTCCGGGCGCTCGTGACGTGCTTATCGATCTCGGCCGGGTCGGAGGCGAGGATGGCGTTCTTTTCGGCGCGGCCACTGGCAATCACGGCGGCGTTCGCCTCCTGGGCAGCGTTCATCCCGACGGTGTGGCGCTCGTAGAGCTCCTGGGTGCGGCCGGCGGCCTGGTTGAGCCGGTTGATCGCGAGGAAAGCGATTGCGGCCATCATCACGAGCAGGAGGAAGCTCATCGAAAGGAGCTTCCAGCGCATGCTGAGGTTGTTGAACAGGGACATTCCGTCACTCCTCGGCCCGCACAATCTGCCGCGCCCACGGGGCCACGAATTGAGTCTCGCCGCGCGCTGAGGAGTTCCCACTTGGGACAACGGCGGAGATTTCCAAGGAATTTCCCCAATAAGTTTGACGTTAATAACAAAACTCATCCGAGCCGCGCGCGTGAGCGAGCGGAGGCGTGATTGCGCACCCAACGCACCCGCGAAGCCAGCTCCACCGTCACAGCGCGCACCTGGTTTCGTTCGGCGGCGGAAATACGCTTGCCGCGCACGACATCCGAGCCGCGCGCGTGAGCGAGCGGAGGCGTGATGCGCGGCCACCGCCCCCGCGCAACCAGCTCCACCGTCACACACCACGCGAGCTGGTTCCGTTTCGGCGGCAGAGCGCCTACGCTTGCCCCGCACTCTTTCGAAGGCAGGACAGCCAGTGAACTACGAACAGATCACGTCTGAGCAGCGCGGCCGCGTCGCCGTCATCACCCTCAACCGCCCGGAAAAGCTGAACGCGTGGACCCCGCGCATGAGCAGCGAAATGATGGATGCGATGAACCGCGCGGTGGATGAGCCCACCATCGGCGCGATCGTTGTCACCGGCGCCGGCCGGGCCTTCTGCGCCGGCGCGGATGTCGACGCCGTCTTCCGCAAGAACAGCGAAGCGCGCGACACCGGCGCCGAGGCGAACGCCGAAGAAGCGGCGATGACCGGCCGGACACTGAACTGGGTGAGCTTCTGCCGCTCCATGCGCAAGCCCACCATCGCCGCCATCAACGGGACCGCGGTGGGCATCGGCGTGACGATGATCCTGCCGATGGACATCCGCATCGCCAGCGAAGAGGCGAAGGTCGGAATGTTCTTCGTGCGCATGGGCCTCGTGCCGGAGCTGGCGAGCTCGGGCATCCTCCCGCAGATGATCGGCCAGGCTCGGGCGCTCGAATGGTGCCTCTCCGGCCGCATGGTCGGCGCCGCCGAGGCGAAGGACGCCGGGATGATCAGCGAGGTCGTGGCCGGCGACCAGCTCGTCGACCGCGCCATTGCGCTGGGCGAACAGCTCGCGGGCCAGTCGTCGTACTCGATGTACAAGATCCGCCAGCTCGTGCTCGACAACACGAACGAGAGCGACACGGTCGAGATCATGCGCCGCGAGGGCGTCGCGCTCGAAGGCGCGTACACCTCGTGGGAGCACAAGGAAGCGATCGCGGCGTTCCTTTCGAAGCGCCCGGCCGACTTCGCGAAGCAGGCGCCGACGCCGGTCGACTGAGCTTCGCGCATACGATCCCGGGCCCGGGTGGCATTTGCCGCCCGGGCCTTATCGCGTCCGGTACAATGGGGGTATGGCCACGCAGACGAAGCCACGGACGGACCAGCCGGCGCCCGCCACGCCGCTACCGACGCTCGAATCCGGCGACCACCTGACCGCCGCGGAGTTCCACGCGCGCTATGAGCAGCGGCCGGACCTGC
>JADZEI010000027.1 GCA_020850615.1 Dehalococcoidia bacterium
AGCCCGAATACGCGGAGTTAATCGAGGCGTTGGACCTGGCCGAGGAGGCACCGGAGGCCGTAGCGCAGCGGCTGGGAATCACGACGAACAATCTCAAGGTCCGTCGCCACCGTGCGCGCCAGGCACTGCGCCAGCAGTTGGAGAACGCGTGTGGCACATGCGCTCAGGGGAACTGTATTGGTGATTGCACCTGCTGATCGGTCGTGCCCTGCTGGCTACTCGACGATCAGCAACGCGTACATTCCCTTCTCGTAGTGGTTCACGTTGTCATCGCCGTCGACGACGAGGCATGAGAGCTCGTACCGGCCAGGTTCGAGCACGGCTTTCCCTGTCTTCTCCTCGCCCACTTTGATGTCGGCAAGATTGAGCAGGGGGGCGCCGAACTTCGTCTCGCCGACGTCGGCCCCGTCCTGGAGGCGGGCGACGACAAGCTGATGGGTGGCACCAGCTTCACCGGCTCCGTGCCCGCCGTGCCCTTCTTCCTCATGCGTGGCGCGGAACGTGACGGTTCCGGCTTTCACCGTTGCCGATGATGGCTCTATCGCCCAGTTCTTGAGGTTCACCGTGATGCTAGCGCCCGCCGGGCCAGTGCCAGCTGAGGTGATAGGTGTGGTGCGGGCGTCATCGTCATTTCCACCGCACGCGACGGCGACTGCGGTCAACAGGGCGAACCCGACCAGGCCAACTGAGCCTCTTTTCACTTTCGACCACCTACTATCATGTGTAGTAACAAACGTACTCGTTCACGTTCAACGGACAACGGTGCGGCCGTGCCGCTCGTAAACCAATTCTTGACCGTCCCTGCGCGCCGACGAGATTGTGAGAAGACCGCTATCCCCGCCTTCACCTACGCAACGCCGTAGTAGCAGACGTGCTCATAGCCTCTCGGAATGGCAACCAGCCGCCGGAGTTCAACGTAACCCATCTTTCGGAAATGCTTCGCACCCATCCACGCGCGTCCTCGGCGCAACTCACCGGCCTCCAGGAATGCATCGAAGCCTGTTACGACTGCGCTCAAAGTTGTACGTCGTGTGCAGACGCCTGCCTGGGCGAGCAGTCACTCGAGGAACTCGTCCGCTGCATCCGCTTAAACCTCGACTGTGCCGACGTTTGCAACACGACGGGCAACATACTGGCGCGGCTGACCGAGCCGGACATGGCCCTGATTCGAATGCAACTCGAAGCATGCATTGAAGCGTGCCGTGTCTGCGGTGCGGAGTGCGAGCGCCATGCCCAGATGCACGAGCACTGCCGGCTCTGCGCGGAAGCGTGCCGCCGCTGCGAACAGGCCTGCGAACGCGTTCTCCAGGGAATGCGGACGGGCGTAGGCCAATAACGGCCGAAAGACGGGACTAGCGGAGGTTGGGACGCTCCCAATCTCCGCCAGCCCTCTGGGGACATCAGGAATGGTGCTCCGAGTGAGCGCCCGCAGGTATCCCGCCGGGTATCTCGCCGTTGCTGCCCATGCAGGCCGCCATCGCCTGCATCATGCCATCCATGTCCTCCATGCCCATCGGCATGCCGGCGCCGTGAGTGGCCATGGCCTCGAGCATCTGCGCGTACACGTCCTCGCCGAGCACTTCCTTCATGTGATCCTGCATCCCGCGAGAGTGCATCATCTGGTCCATGTCCATGGTGCCGGATCCGTTGTCGTGATGGCCGTCGCCGGGCATCTGCGCGAAGGCAACACCCGTGGCAACGCCGATCGCGAGGACGGCGGGCAGCGCTGCGCTCGCCAGGATCTTTTGCCTGCGGTTCATGTTTTGACTCCTTTCCGCTAGCAGCAAGGGCAAGGTTTGCGGCTTTCGGTCGCCCGAAAACCGGTCCGCTCAATACCGGCGACGATGTCATGAATCGCGGTGGTTTCGGAGTGGAACTCGACGCATGCCTCCTGAAGGGGCTCATCGAACCGTGCAGCCGTTACACCGGGAATCGATCGCAGCACACGATCGAGCAGGGCGCCTCCTCCGCAGTCCGGTTCAAAGCCGAAGATCCGGAGGCGACGTTGCGAGACTCGCAGCATTCAATGGCCTCCGTGATTCATGAACTTCAGGTGGGCGGCTGCCAGCCCTACGATGACCAGAACCGCCAGGGTCCAGGCGATTGGGCCGCCGCCGATGGCGCTCGCAACAGAAATCGCAAGAACCATCCCCACACACATGGCCATCATCAGAACCGCCATGCTGAGCATCGCCCCGGTGTTGTCCCGGGAACCGTGGTCCGTTTCCTGCCGCTGTGCCATTTCTACTATCCCCTGTCGTAGGATGACTACAGAATCGTCCGCCCCGGTACCGGCTCCAAGGACCGATCGGCCCAGCCGTATGGACCATCCGGGCCAAGACGATGAGCCAGCGAGGTGCTGTGGAAAGAACACGTCAACGTTTACCGGCCGGTCACCGCGGGGATTGACCGTAGCAACGTCGAAAGCCCGAGCAAACTGGCACTTCGACACAAATTTTGGTTCGTGTCGGGGATCCGCCAAAGCGCCCGCGAAGACTCTCCGTCCAGCCGATTTCATCGCCAGGCCGCGCTGGCAGAGTCACCGGGACGCAAGCGCGTCCTCAGGAGGCTCACGTGAAATCCCGATTCGTCCAGCCGAAAGGGGCATCCGGGCGCAGGCGACAAGCCAGTGAGGAACCTTCGAGAACTCGTCAACGGCCTGGGCCGCTGTAACCGAAAGCCGGCTCCCACGTCTCTTGATGTGAAAGCAGAACCGGCCCGACGACATTGGTAACGTCGGCGGGCTGACCCGAAACGAGGACGACAATGCCTGAACAGGACCACAGCCAGCACCACGATCACCCGCAGCAGTCCGCGCCGGAGCCTCGGCGCGCGTCATCGGCGGATCCGCATGACGTGCATGCCGGCCACGGCGATCACGTACCCCGTCCGACGGCCCCCGGCCCCGGCGCCGTTCACACCGATCATGCTGGGCATGGAATGCTGTCTCAGTCGCCGGCGGCTCGGGTGGGTCACGGTGAGCACGCCCAGCACGCGGCCGAAGCGACGCTGGACGAGCACAAGGGCCACGGAAAGGGTCATGGTGGCGGGCACGACCACGCCGCGATGATGTCCGATCCACGGATGGCGGCGGCCATGGAGCGGGACATGCGCAACCGCTTCTTGGTCTCCTTTATCCTTACCATCCCCGTCATCCTCTATTCCGAACTCGGCGAAACGCTCGTTGGCGACATGCCGCCCGCTCCGTTTGGCCTCGGCATGGAGTGGATGGGCTTCCTGCTCGCAACGCCTGTGGTCCTCTACGGCGGCTGGGTGTTCATCTTGGGCACCTACGACGCGCTTCGGAGCCTCCGGCTCGATATGTCGGTCCTCATCTTTACTGGCGTCGCCGCGGCCTACCTCTACTCGGTAGGAGTGACATTCACCGGGGGCGGCGAGGTGTTCTACGAAGCGGCCGCGATGCTCATCACCTTCGTGCTCTTCGGCCATTGGATGGAGATGCGCAGCCGGCGCGGCACCACCGACGCCCTCCGCGCGCTCCTAACTCTCGTGCCTGAGAGGGCGGTGGTCGTCCGCGATGGCCAGGAGATCGAGGTCGACACCGTGGAAGTAGTGCCCGGCGACCGCGTGCGCATCCGCCCCGGCCAGCGCGTGCCTGTGGACGGCACGGTGCTCGAAGGGCGTAGCTCGATCGATGAATCGCTCGTCACGGGCGAGTCCCTCCCGGTCGAGCGGCTCGAAGGCGACCAGGTCGTCGCCGGTTCAGTCAACGGCGACGGCTTGCTGCTCATCGAGGCCGTGGGGACCGGCAGCGAGACCGTTCTCGGACGGATCATCGAGCTAGTCCAGAACGCGCAGGCATCGAAGGCGCCGGCGCAGAGGATCGCTGACCGGGCGGCCGCGGTCCTTGTCGTCGTGGCAGTGAGCTCCGGCCTGCTGACGTTCGCGCTCTGGATGCTGTTGGACGGAGACACGACGACAGCGCTCCGCTTCGCAATCGCCGCCGTCGTCATCGCCTGCCCTGACGCGCTCGGGCTCGCGACGCCCACGGCCGTGGCCGTGGCGACCGGACTCGGCGCCCAGCATAAGATCTTGATTAAGGATGCCGCGACCCTCGAACGAGTGTCGGCCGTCAATTCCATCGTGCTCGACAAGACCGGCACAATCACGGAAGGCAAACCGCAGGTGGTCGAACTTGCCCCGGCCGCCGGCTGGGACGAGCGCGAGATGCTTCGCTTCGCCGCCGCCATCGAACAGTCGTCCACACACCCATTAGCCCAGGCTGTCGTGAACGCGACGCACGCAAGTGGGCTGCACGAGTTGCCGCCAGTCGAAGACGCCGAGAATGTGCCCGGCTATGGCGCGAAGGGAGTCGTCGAAGGCAAGCAGGTCCTGGTCGGCAGCCTCGACCTGCTGCGGCGGGAGGGCGTCGAAGCTTCGGGAGTGGAGGCAAGGGCGAACGAGATCGCGAGCGCCGGCCGCACAGTCGTCGCGGTCTCCGTTGGTGGTCAGGCCGCGGGAGTCATCGCGCTCGCTGACGTCGTTCGCGAGTCCGCGGCCGGAACGGTGCGCGCCTTCAAGCGGGAGGGCATCGAAGTCGCTCTGCTCACTGGCGACAATGAGGGGACCGGCAGAGCGGTCGCGGCCCAGGTCGGAATTGACCGGGTCTTCGCGAACGTGAAGCCCGCCGATAAAGCCGACTACGTGCGGAGACTCCAAGCCGAAGGCAAGGTCGTGGCGATGGTCGGGGACGGTGTGAACGACGCGCCGGCGCTCGCAGCGGCGGATGTCGGCATCGCCATCGGCGCCGGGACGGACGTCGCCATCGAGACGGCATCCGTCGTGCTCATGCGGAGCGACCCCGTCGATATCCTCAAGGCTATCGATCTGAGCAAAGCAACCATGCGGAAGATGAAGCAGAATCTCTTCTGGGCGTCGATCTACAACTTAATGGCGATCCCGCTCGCCGCTGGCATCATGTACAACAGCACCGGCTTCCAGATACGACCGGAGATCGCCGCGCTCTTGATGTCCGTCTCGTCCATCATCGTGGCCACGAACGCGGTGCTGCTACGCCGCCAAGGCCGCCACATGGATGCGGTCGAACGCGAGATGGAAGCTCAGGCTCCCAGACGGCTGGAGAGTGTCCAGGCTTGAACCGAGGCCCAGCGCGGGGGACTTGCTTTCGAAGGGTGGGAAGGGCAGATGGCCGCCAGGTAGCGATGGAAAGGCCGCATCTCAGCGATGCGGTCTTCCACACGTGCGGCCAGGAGTTTCCGGAAGACAGCGTGAGCTTGCCCAGCCCGGCCTGGATCCACACAGCGACAACTGGTCATGATTGAGTGGGGAGGTACACGTGAACGAAACCAACGGGCGCCGCCCGCTGTCCACGGTCCGCGTCAACGCACGCGGTGAGGACTATCGAGTCGTCCGCGTCAGCGGAAACCTGTTCGTCTGTTCGAGGCAAAACGGCAGCTGCTGCTGTGGTTGGGGGGAGAAAGGGCGCATGCCCTTCGGGAACGAGCTGTGGTCGGACGAGTGGGAACGCCGACGGATTCGTAACCGGCTGCACCTCACGTTCACGGGTTGCCTCGGACCGTGTATCGCCGGCAACAACGCCATGCTGCAGCTGCACGGTCGGTCAATCTGGTTCAAGGACCTCAACTCGGCGGACCTCATCCCGAAGGTCTTTGACTACGCCGAGGAGATGCTCACTGCTGGTAAGGTGCTCCCTCCGCCGGATGACCTCCGGGGGCATGTCTACGACCGCTACCTGGTGCCGCCGGAAGACGAGTGGCTGCCAATGAGCGCCCCCGATGCGGACGAAGGCAATGGCCTCGATCGGCTCGACCCCGTGTGCCTGATGGATGTCGACCCTGCAACTGCGAAGCACACGGTTGAATACGGTGGCCGCGTCATTGCCTTCTGCGCACCCTCCTGCAAGAAGCAGTTCCTTGCCGACCCGGCGGAATTCGCACTGACTCAGTGACCGTTTTTTTGAACCGCGTCGCATACGTCGTGGAGCGACCGCCGCAGCCCGTGTAACCGGCGGCGGGGCCTTACGTCTTCTGCAGCGATAGGCCGTTTCGGCAGCGCCGGATCGGTCGGAACTTGCAGGAGAAGCAGACATGGCAACAACCAGTCCGGCGAGACCTCTCGCCCCACCCCAACGAACCACGGCGGAGCTGTTCGAGAGTCGCCGATGGTGGGCGCTCATCGTCCTTTGCGCCGCTCAATTCATCGTCATCGTGGACACCTCGATCGTCGCGATCGCCCTGCCAGGCGATTCAGAGCGACCTCGGCATTTCCTCGAGCAACCTCCAATGGGTGTTCAACGCCTACGTGGTGGTGCTCGCCTGGCTCCTGCTGCTCGGGGGCAAGCTCGCGGACATCTTCGGTCAGCGGCGAATCTTCCTCACCGGCTTCGCCATTTTGACCGCATCGTCCCTGGGCGCAGGACTCGCACCGTCCGGTGAAGCGCTCTTCGCCGCCCGCGGAGCGATGGGACTCGGCGCCGCGTTGATCGCGCCATCCGCCCTCTCCCTGCTGTTCGGCATCTTCGGTTCTCGCCCGCAGGAACTCGGCAGGGCACTCGCCTTCTTCGGTGCAGCGGCACCCGCAGGCGGCACGGCCGGTGTGTTCCTCGGGGGCATCATTACCGAGTGGTTGGACTGGCGATGGACGTTCCTCGTCATGATCCCGGCAGGTCTGCTCGTGCTCGCCGTGACGTCATCACTCGTCCCCGCCGGCGTCCGCCGCGGCGGACGGCTCGACATCGTTGGCGCGGCGACGGTGACGGCCGCAATGATCGTCGGCGTCTACGGTGTGGTCACGGCACCGGAAGGGGGCTGGGGTTCCTGCGAACCCTCTCGGTGCTCGGCGGGAGCATCGGACTGCTGGCGGCGTACGTCATCGTCGAAGCCGTGCAGAAGGAGCCGCTCGTACGGCTCGGGGTCTTACGCTCTCCCAACCTCTCGGCCGGGAACATCGCCATGGCGCTTCTCGGTGCGGCCTGGATTCCACTGTGGTTCTTCCTGAACCTCTACCTCCAGCAGGTGCTCGGCTACGGTGCCTTCGAAAGCGGGCTCGCCCTCCTGCCGATGACTGGCGCGATCATGCTCCTGATGGTGGCGGCGACGGGCCGGCTCACGGCGATCTTCGGCATCAAGCTCAACATCGCGGCCGGCATGGCGTTCCTGGTCGCGTCGCTGCTCTTGCTCGCCCAGGCGCCGACCGATCGCGACTTTGTGCTGCACGTGCTTCCCGCGTCGCTGCTGGCTGCCGTGGGCACGTCGCTCGCGTACATCCCGGCGATGATCGCCTCGACGGCAAGTGTCCGGGCCGAAGACTCGGGCCTCGCCTCTGGACTCGTCAACACCACCTACCAGGTGGGTTCGGCGCTCGGCCTCGCAGCCATGACGGCGGTCGCGCAGTCGTATCCGGACGGGACCGGCCTCGCGGACTTCAACGACGGCTTCCACGCGGCGTTCTACGGGGCGACGGTGGTCGCGGTGGCGGGCGGCCTCGCGGCTCTGGCCTTGATTCGCTCGCCCCGGCAAGCGTAGCGAATCGGAGGCGGACATCGAGGCGGCCGGCACCAAGTGCCGGCCGCCTTCGTCTCCCCGGAACGGGACGAAACTCACGCGTCGCGTGACGCGGCAGGCTTCTTCTCTTCCTGATCGGCCGACCCGTGTACTCCTTGAAGCAGGCCCTAGACGAGGTTCAGTGTGCAGGCCGCAGCAAAGATCGCGATCACGTGGGCCAGAATCGCTGGCAGCGCCATTGCCGCGGTGAGGGCGACGAAGCCTCGCGTCGGCTGCGCGGGAATCGGCGTCTCCGGGTGGACCAGCCGCACGAGCCGGAGTTCCACAGCGGCATCAGCGATACCTGCTGAGGCCAGACGTGCGGGCGTTGCGGACGATGCCGCGATCGCCTCGAACAGGTCGGTACGGCGCGCTCCGCCCCGAAGCGCGAATTCGTCCGCCTGACACTCCGCGTGGAGCGATGCTCGTTGAACGAGTGCGTCGGCATGCGGCAGGAATGCGAACGCCCTGCCCACGGCGCGGAGGACTAGACCCCAGAGCACGTCGCGGTTGCGTTGGTGTGCGAGTTCGTGCAGGAGAGCGGCATGAAGTTCTGCCGTACTGAGAGCGCGTTCCGCTCCGGCACTCACAAACACCGCCGGCCGGAACACACCGGCGGTGAACACGGTGATCGATTGCGATGGGAACACCCTGTAGTGAAGGGCGCCCAGTCTGGTAGGCCAACTCGAATGAAGTAGCAGTCGCAGCTCATCCTGGCAGCGGGCAGCCCTGACCAGGAAGATCAGGAAGGCCGTGGCGGGAAGGACGGAAATCACGGTCAAAGCGCTGAGGGCAACGACCTGTGGGTGGGACGCCTCCCTGCGCAGTCCACCCAGGCCGGCCTCGTACAAGTGGGCGACGGCCGGATGAAGGGTTAGCAAAGGCCCCAGGACAAGCGCAAGCACCAGGGTAGCCAGCGCCAGCCGGCTGGCGCGGCTCATGTTCCGAGCTCCTCGAGTTGAGCGCGCAACTGAGCCATGAATTCTGGGTCGAGGCGATCTGCTTCGGAGAGGAACGCCGAGAGACCGGCGCTCCCAAGCTTCACCATGGCCGCGGCGAGCACCTCGCCGCGCCGCTCGGAAAACTGTTCGCGGGTCAGCGCGGGCGAGTACAAGTGCGACTTGCCGGATGCCCTTCGATTCACGAGGCCTTTGCGGTGGAGCCGCTGGAGGACCGTCAGGATGGTCGTGTAGGCGAGCCCACGCGGGACGCCGACCTCGCTAAAGACATCGGGAGTCGAGAGTTCTCCCTTTTCCCAAAGGGCAGAGAGAACGAAGCTCTCCAATTCGCCGAGAGAAGTGGAAGGCACGGCCGGCTGCGCCTCGTTCATACCCATATCGTAGGACATTCGGCGGCTCAGCTCCGACGGCCAAGAGGGCGCGCCAAGGGGGCCGGAAGTTCCTACGTCCGTGCACTCGGCCTGACCTGCTAAAAAGGTACCCAACTCTCCGCGGAAGAACGGTTTGCGGAAATCCCGAACCGGGGGCCGACCTCTCGTTAAGGCCGGGATGACGAGGGAGCCCGTGGCTTCGTCCCTGCACGATCAACCAACGTTGTCAATCGTTCACGTTGGCGCTCTAGCGGCAACTTCGTCAGCCCTCTGAGCCACCGCTCCGACACTATTCCGGGTCCAGACTGCCGTTCCAACAGCTCCAAGGCTTCCGGAGCCAAGTCCAAAACGCTCAGGACTTGCGTGACCCGCGCCCGCGAGACTCCAAGCCGACGCGCGAGATTCGCGCGCGACTCGCCACGCTCTTCCATCGCACGCTTCCACTCTTGGGCGATGCGGACGGGGTCGGCTCGCGGCGCCGGCTCCTTCTCATCGGTCTCAGTACGTCCCGGCAGGTCTTCCCACGCGAAGTAGTGCCGTTTCTCGCCGTCCCGGCGTTTCTTGCCGCAATCGACCCTAAGGGTGACGTCCACGCGCAGAAAAGTTCGGGATCTGTCCCGGAAGGCGGAGCCACTTACCACCCAACGTGCCGCCCTCAGTCGGGGCGGTTGAACCAGGAGCTCCGCCGAGGGCTGGGTGCGGGCGGCTGCTAACCGTCCTTTGCGGGAAGGATTCGTGGTTCGCATCCACGTCGCGGAGCCTCTAAGAACACTGGTTCCAGGCGGTCCCTTCAGCGACAACCTTAGTTTCGGGTCTGGGCGCTCGCGGAATGGCTCCGGCGGCGACGTGGCCGGTCGGGTCAACCCAGGTCGTGGGGTTGTTGGCGACGTAAGCATAGAGGTTCCAGCCCTGCGTGCCTTCGGGATTGAGTAGGAACATGCCGGCAGATACCCATTGCCAGACGAGAGCCCCGCGGGGAACCGGGCCGAGGCCGAAGCCCGTCAATAGATGACTGGGAACCCCAGGTCAGGCTCGCCGGCCCAAATGAGAGGCTGATCTGATTGGTACCGCCGCAGATGTATCGCGATGACAGCCAGGGCCTGGAGGATGGCTTCGAATCCATCAGCTCCCTCAACCGAGTGGACCGCCTCCTGACCGATTCCCACTATCTGGAACGGGCAATGCCAGGTGTCATCTCTCCTGGGATCAGCGAACGGGCGACCTAACAGCACGGTGACTGTTTTCGTGGGGTCGTCAGCGAGTTCCAGATGTCGTCGCGCGATGATTTCCATGAGGCAAGAGACTCCCAACTGCTAGTTTAGCCCGCCAGACAGACCTAGCAGGTCTTCCATGCACCTCGTATGCACTCAGTCCTCTCTTCCTCACGTTTCCACAGTGGCTTCCGACCGCTGGGTTTGATGCACTCAAGGTACATCCGCATGCAGGTGTTGATTCGAGAGTCGCGTGCGGCCGCACAGCCAGGCTCTGGATCGTATGGATGCTGAACGGTCTGCCAGATGTCGTTTAGCATCCAGGCCCCGGAGAACACCAGTGCAAGGTACGTCAGGTTGTCGCGGACATTCTCGCCAAGCAGCGTAAGCCCCGCCGTGGCGCCAGCTGCAACAGCCAGCGGCGCGAGGTTCTCCGGACTGGGCGCTCGCGGAATGGCCGACGCCGCAGCGTGACCTGTCGGGTCCACCCAAGTTGTCGGATTGTCCGCAACATACGGGTACAGGTTCCAACCCTGCGTCCCCAGGGCATTCGGCTCGCCGGGTAAGCGGGAATCCTAAGAGAGCCGCTAGAAAGAGGCGATGGAGTCACGCATCGGCATGGCAACTGGCACCGTCGTTGCTGTTGGCGTGCGCGGACCGAACGGAGAGTTGCCCGGTGCCCTTTGCGCTTCAGTTCTCAGAATCGTAGTCGTCCCCGGGGCGTCCGTGAACTGTAGGAAGTCCCTGTCCGCACGCGGACCGAAGATGATGGGGAAGCCGAGGTCGGAGGTGCCCAGCCAACTGAGCTCGGTGCCCGGCGCGGTTCGAAGATGGACCGCGATTGTTCCCAAGGCCACGAAGAGCGCGGCAAATCCATCCACGCCGGAGACCAAATGCACAGCCTGGCGGCCAATCCCCGTGATTTGGAAAGCACACAGCCACTCTTCAGGATCGCCCGGGTTCGGCCGTGGCATCCCCAGCCGCACTGTCACCGTTTGTTCACCATTCTGCAAGACCCGTTCAATATGAAACTTCTGAGGTTCCGTTGTTACGACCACCACGCCCACCTATCCATCCTTACAGGCTTGGTAGTCAAGCCATGCAGAAGTGATACAACGGGCGCGCCTTACTTGGCATTCCAGCGTGGGAACGCCGGACCGTGGCATTCCGAGACGGACAGTTGCTTCTGCGCCGTCGGTTTCACGCTGCAGCGTCCGCTCCACCACGAATTGCTTCGGTTCCCGCGTTGCAACCATACGAACCCCCTCACCGGTCCGGCGGCTCAACGTGGCGGTCGACTTCTGTCGGCAGGTAGCCTCCTGTAGCTGGTCGGCGCAGAAGCTCATCAAGGCAGAAATAGTCATCGCGGCGTCCCTCGTAGTTGACTGAGCCCCGCTGCCTCAACCTATTCACCTCGACGGCGGCATCTACGAGGCCGTTGAGTAGGGCTTGGAGGGAATCTGAGCCGCGCGGCCGGCTCTCGTACTTCCGCTCGCCGACCTCAACGGATACCGGCACGACCCAGTCAGCCCAGGACAGTTCCGTCGGTCGGCCTATGCGAACCCGAACCGGGAGTATCTCTGAGCCAATGCGCAACTGGGCGGAGCCATCGGCCACTTCACCCTCATCCATCTTACCCCTCCGGATACAGACCTTTGACGCACAGTTCGCCGTCAGGATCATCCCATGGCATGGGGGGCCAGTATGTGACGCCCGAGCGACGATTCAGCCAACCCTGAGATACGATGTTCGCGCAGCATCTGTATTGGCGCGCCGACTTGGCCCAATCACCGCACATCCCGCGCAGCCGGTCGGCCTTCGGATCGCAGGCTGAACGTCCATCGTTGTCTTGAACGGTTTGCCAGGTGTCGACCAGCGTCCAGGCCCCGGCGAACACCAGTGCGAGGTAGGTGAACGCATCTCGGAGTTGCAACCCGAGCCCGGTGAGGGCGTCCTGTGCGAGCGCTCCCACAACGTATGGTGCCAGCGAGTCGGTTACGCCACCGGCGGCCGGTGGCCTGGGGAATAGTCGCGGCCCTCACTCGGGGCGCTCCTTCGGGCTCCTCGCTGCACGAAAGAAGAACTCCGGCGCGAACCGTGGATAGCCGTAGAAGCGAACATCCGATTCTGATCGCAGATCTTCGACGAACGTACCTAGCGCGACCAAGGCATTGGTCAGTGCCTCAATCCCATCCGTGCCTGCCATTGACCACTCGGCAGCAGCTTCAGTGCCAAGTCGGATTCGATATGAACAATACCATGTCACACGCGCGGTGCTTGGACAAAATGGTCTGCCCAGGTCGATCAGAAGGGATCGAGAGGAGCCATCAGCACCCGTTAGTACGCCTTCACTCGTGGCTATGATGTCGGACAGGTCGGTCGGCTGAGTCATTCGCAAATCGCCTTATCGTGGCCCTTCTCCCAGGGCAGCTTGTGGCCGGGGCCTGGATAGCCCTTGCACTCGAGCATTCGGCCGGCCGTCACTCCCATGCAGCAAGCATGTTTGACCCCGTCTCCCTTGGCCCACCTGCTGCAATTTCCTTGATTATCCATCCACTGTTCCGTACAAGTCTTATTCTGGTCGGAGTCCTTCACGGTCTGCCAGATGTCGACCAGGGTCCAGGCGCCGGCGAACAAGAGAGCCAGGTAGGTGAACGCATCTCGAAGCTGCAGCCCGAGTCCGGTGAGGGCGCCCTGTGCGAGCGGCTCCCACCATGTAGGGTGCCAGCGAGTCGGTCACGCCACCGGCAGTCGGAGGCCTGGGGATTGCTCCGGCGGCGACGTGGCCGGTTGGGTCAATCCAGGTCGTGGGGTTGTTGGCGACGTAAGCATAGAGGTTCCAGCCCTGCGTGCCTTCGGCGTTTGGCTGGACTGTGTCCGCGGCGGTCAAGCGGCCCAGCACCGGGTCGTAGTAGCGGGCACGGAGGTATTCGAAGCCCGTTGCGTCCCACTGTTCACCTGTGAATCGGAACTGGCCGAGGGTGCCGGTTGACGAAGCGACCGATCCGAAGGCGTCGTAGTCTGCCGACGCTGAGAGCGCGGCGCCGGAGTCAGTCCACCCGCGCACGGAACCCAGTGCGTCAGTGAGGGTGTGTCATCTCGGGCCAGTCCTCGCTACGACCGTGGTGGCGCATCCGCCCTCCGCACTTCTTCCCCTCCCGCAGGCAGGTGTCCCTTCGTGGCTGGCGTGCGCAACAGTTCGTCCAGGCAGAAGTAGTCGTCGGAGCGCCCCAAGTAGTGGATCTTGCCCCTTTCACGCAGCTTGTGCACCTCGACTGCCGTCGCGATCAGACCGCTCAGGAGCGCCTGCATAGAATCCCCTCCCATCGCTTGGTGTACGTGCTCTTCTTCACCGATTACGAGGTTCACTCGAACGAGCCAACGGGAATCCGATGACTCGGTAGGGCGGCTGATCTGCACACGAACCGATATCCACTCGTCGTGTTCCTGTAGCCACAGCACCGATGTTGCAAAGGGGGGCTCGTCGTGCATCAGCGCTCCTCCGGGTGGAATCGGTCAACACAGACCTATTGGTTCCGTACAAGTCTTATTCTGGTCGGAGTCCTTCACGGTCTGCCAGGTGTGGACTAGCAGGGTGTTGCTGAATGACCCGGCTTCGTCCCAACTCGACAATAAGCGATGTCCTGGAGTGGTCTCCAGGTTCGCCCCATCGCACCCGCGAGATGACGCCTGCGGACGGCCGCGACGGGGCCTACGTGGATTCCTGCCAGCCGGAGACGCCAGCTGCCTGTTCGATCCACTCACGGACGACGGGGTCCTTCGCTTCTTCGAGCGTCTTGATCTTCACGTAGCGGCTTCGGCCGGAATCGCCGAGGGGCGGTTGGGCGGCGAAGTCTGCGCCGCCAAAGAAGACCAGGTTCACGGACACGTCGTACGAGACCATCTCGATGAGCCACCCGCGCTCGGGCAGGCCGTAGTAGGCCTTCTTCCACTTCACGGCGTACTGGAGGCCCGGGATGGTGTCGCGGATGAGCGCGTCCAGGTGCTGGACGATGGGAGCCAGGTCCGGCATGACGCGGCGCATCCACTCATCGATGTCCGTGTGGCTGGTGGTGGGTTCCGGCGGCTTCCGCGTCGTTCCTGCGCCGCCCGACTTGCTCTTGCGTTCCATACGGTCAGTCTATGGGATTCGGAATGCGAGCGGGGCGGCCCGAGCTGCCGAGGTGAGCCACTCCGGGTGTAAGTGCCGCAGGTGGGGCTCGTTTCCGGCCGTGCGGGAACCGAAACCCGGGTCCCTGGGATGTTCACCCCATGCGGGGACACCGGTAGGGTGGGCGGCACATGTTGACCTGCGAGGGGCTGACCAGGCGCTTTGGCGATGTCGTCGCGCTGGAGGGGGCTTCGCTGACGGTGGAGCCGGGGAGGATGGTGGGGTTCCTCGGCCCGAACGGCTCCGGGAAGACGACGGCGATGCGCTCGATCTTCGGCCTGGTGCGCCTGGATGCGGGGCGGGTGCTCTGGGACGGCCGCCCGGTGGATGGCAGCGTGACCCGGCGGTTCGGCTACATGCCGGAGAGCCGGGGCCTCTACCCGCGGATGCCGGCCGGGGAGCAGGTGGCGTATTTCGCGACACTGCATGGCGTGGACCGGGCGGAGGCTCGGCGCAGGGCGAACCACTGGCTGGCCAGGTTCGGGATCGAGGAGCGCGCTGGTTCGAAGGTGGAGACGCTGTCCCACGGCAATCAGCAGCGCGTGCAGCTCGCCGTCGCGCTGGCCTTCGAGTCTGACCTGCTGGTGCTCGATGAGCCGTTCGCCGGGCTGGATCCGCTCGCTGTCCAGGTCATGGGCGAAGTGGTGCGGGAGGAGGCGGCCAGGGGCGCCGGGGTGCTGTTCTCCAGTCACCAGCTGGACCTGGTGGAGGGCCTCTGCGACGACGTGGTGATCATCCATCACGGCCGCGTGGTCGTCGCCGGCCCGCTGGAGGCGGTGCGCGCTGCGTCGCCGCACCGGTACATTGAGGTGACCGGCGAGGCAGCGGACGGGGCGTGGTACCGCGGCATCCCAGGGGCCGAGGTCGTGGAGGAGCGCCGGCGGGCAGTCCGGCTCCGGGTCGACGCGCAGGCCGACCCGGGCGCCATCCTGGCATTGGCGCGTGGCGCCGGGCAGGTGGATGGCTTCCGGTTCGAGCCGCCGTCGCTCTCGGACCTGTTCGTGGAGGCGGTGCGCCGATGAGCAGCTGGTGGCCGGTCTGGCTGGTGGCGCGCCGGGAGATCGTGGCGAGGACGCGGACGCGCGCATTCCAGCTCTCGACGGCCGCGCTCGTCGTGCTGGTGATCGGCGGTACGGCGGCGGCCCAGTGGCTACCGGACTTCTTCGAAGAGGACCCGCCGCGCCTGGGACTGCTCCCGGCCGCGAGCCACATGGCGGACACCCTGGACGCCGTGGCGGCGGCCTTCGGTGAAGAAATCGTGCTCGTCGCGCTTGAACCCGGCGACGACCCTGCGACGGGGATGCAACGCGAGGACCTGGACGCGGTCCTCGCCGGCCCCGGCAGCTTGCTGTTCGAATCCGAAGAGGACGTCACGCTCCAGGCGATCGTCGCGCGGGCCACCTATGAGGACGCGCTGCCCGATCGAGCGGCCGCGCTCGGGCTCTCGGTGGAGCAGGCCCAGGAGCTCCTGCAGCCGGTGCCGCTCGAAGTGCAGGTGATTTCGCCGGAGGACCCCGAGGACGACGCGGAGTACGGTCTGAAGTTTGTCACCACCGTCGTCCTGCTGATGGCCATCTCGTTGTACGGGCAATGGGTGCTGGTCGGCGTGATCGAGGAGAAGTCCAACCGCGTGGCCGAGGTGCTGCTGGCCGTCCTCGCGCCGTGGCAACTGCTGACCGGCAAGGTGCTGGGCATCCTCGCCCTGGCGGTGAGCCAGATCGCTGCGACGCTCGTCTCCCTGGTGGTGGCGCTGGTGATCTTCGAAGACGCCACGCTCCCGGCAACGGGCCCGGCGACCATCGCGATGGCCGCGGTCTGGCTCGTGCTTGGTCTGCTCCTCTACAACTTTGTCTACGCTGCAGTGGGGTCGACGACAACGCGCCCAGAGGACTCGTCGAACATCATGGTGCCTGCGATGGTCCCGCTCCTGGTCGGGTACCTCGCGGCGCTGATGTACGTGCCCGACTTCCCGGATTCGGTGGCCTCGCGTGTGCTGTCGCTCTTCCCGCTTACGGCGCCGCTGGTCATGCCGGCACGGACCGCGGCCGGGGGAAGCTCGGTCATTGAAGTGGTGGTGGCGCTCGCAGGCATGGTCGGTGCGATCGCGGGCGTGATCTGGCTCGGTGCTCGCATCTACTCGGGCGCGATCCTGCAGACCGGGCGCATGAGCCTGCTGGCGGCGTTCCGCCGGTCGCAGGAATAGTGTGCCGCTGCGTGAAAGCTGCAAGCCGGGGAGCTGGTTGTTACCGGCCAGGGCGGCAACGGCTGGCCTTGCCCCGGTCGTCCCGGACCTGCTGGCGCCTGCCGTGCGGTGTGAAGCCGGTGAGGTTCTCGGTGCCGGCGAGCCGGATGGCGACGATGGCCACGGCGATCACGCCGATGGTCTCGATCATCGGGAGCAAGCTGCTCGCGTTCGATGCCGAGAACAGGTTGTACAGCCCGTGCGAGGCGACAACGGCGAGCAGCGACCCGCCGCTCGAGTTGTAGAGCCAGGTCATGAAGATGGCGCCCATCCACAGGCCCGCGAGCCAGCCGCCGATCTCGAACGGGCTCATCTCCATCATCGACTCGTTCTCGAAGAAGGTCGGGATGTGCCACAACGCCCAGGGGATCGTGAGCAGGTGGGTGGCGCGCATCGCCCCGTGGTCCGATTGGAGACGTGGGAGCGCGAACCCGCGCCAGCCGGTCTCCTCGCCGAGTCCATAGGTCGCGACGTGGGCGAGGAGGACGAGCGGCACCCCGCTGAACGGCAGGTTGTCGGTGCTCGCAAGCTCGTCGTAGGTTGGCCATGAGCCGTCGACCAGCCGGATGACGACCGCGGCCACTCCGAAAAGCGCGACCGGCATACCCACCGCGAACGCGAGCCACCTCGGTGAGCCGCGGCGCGGCGAGTACTGCGCCAGGAGGGCGCGGACGCCGCGACCTCCCCCGGTGAGCGCCGAAACCGCGACTGCCGCCACGATCGGGCCGGCCGCGCCCGAGTAATGCCACCAGCGAGCGACTTCGACGTCCCACCAGCCCTGGACCGTGGCGACGACCGGCAGCCAGAGGAGCCATGAAATCGCGAAGGCGAGGGCGAAGTACGCCAGCAGCGGCCGTTCTGCGACCCAACGCCGGGCGGGGCTCGATGCTGTGTCCGGAGGACGGTCCACGAGATGGAGGGTACGCCGGCCGGCCGGTGCTACAGGGGCCCCAAGGGCTCGAATTCGCGCCCCGGGCGGCTCATTCGGGCGCCGGGCCGGGCTACGGCTTGAACAACTCCGCGATGTCGGCTTCGGTGATGGTCAGCGCGGTGCCGGTGGCTTCGGCGAGGATGGCGTCGGCGAGCTGGGCCTTCTTCGCCTTCAGCAGCTCGATCTTTTCCTCGATTGAGTCCGTGGTCACAAGCCGGTAGACGAACACCGGTTTCTCCTGCCCGATGCGGTGCGCGCGGTCCGTCGCCTGGCGCTCGACAGCGGGGTTCCACCAGGGGTCGTAGTGGATGACGGTGTCCGCCGCGGTGAGGTTCAGGCCGAAACCGCCGGCCTTGAGGCTGATCAGGAAGAGCGGCACTTCGCCGTCCTGGAAGCGGCGGATCGGGGTCACGCGGTCGGTCGTGTCGCCGGTGAGGATCACGTAGTCGATGTGCGCTTCCCGCAGGGCCGCCTCGATCAGCGCCAGCATCGAGGTGAACTGGGAGAAGAGGAGGATCCGGCGGCCTTCGGCGAGCAGTTCGGGGAGTATCTCCATCAGGCGCTGGAACTTCGCCGACGCGGGTGGGTTGCGCTTGCCCTGCGCGGGCAGCAGGCGCGGGTCGCAGCACACCTGCCGCATCTTGAGCAGCGCGTCGAGGAGGATTATGTGGCTGCGGGCAAGCCCCTGCGACGCGATCGCTTCGCGCACGCGGTCGTGCATTGCCAGCCGCACGGCCTCGTAGAGGTCGCGCTGCGGCCCCTCCATGTCGATCTGCTCGACGATCTCGGTCTTGGGCGGGAGCTCGCCTGCGACCTCGCCCTTCGTGCGGCGGAGGAGGAACGGGCGCACCCGCCGGCCGAGCGCTTGCCGCCGGGCGTCGTCGCCATCGGTCTCGATCGGGCGGCGCCAGCGCTGTCCGAAGCTCTTGCGGTCGCCGAGCAGCCCGGGCGACAGGAACGCGAACAGCGACCAGAGCTCGGTCAGGTTGTTCTCGATGGGCGTGCCGGTGAGGCAGACGCGGCGTTCGGTCCGCAATTCGCGCACGAGCTTCGACACGTTGGACGCCGGGTTCTTGATCATCTGCGCTTCGTCGAGGATGACCGTGTGCCATTCCTGCTGCGCCACCACCTCGCGGTCGCGGAGGAGGAGCGGGTAGGTGCTGACGACGAGGTCGTTGGCCGCGATCTCGTCGAAGCGCTGCTGGCGGTCGGGCCCGTGGAGGACGAGCACGCGGAGGTCCGGGGCGAAGCGTGCCGCCTCGGTGCGCCAGGTCGAGATGACGCTCGTCGGGGCGACGACCAGCGCGGGATTGGCGAGGCGGCCGGCGTCCTTCTCGATGCCCAGGTGGGCGAGCGCCTGGACCGTCTTCCCGAGGCCCATGTCGTCGGCGAGGATGCCGCCCAGGCCGGCGGACCCGAGGAACTGGAGCCAGTCGACGCCTGCGGCCTGGTAGGGGCGCAACTCGGCCCGGAAGGTGGCCGGCGTCGCGACGTGCGGGATGCCGTTTGCCTCGCGCAGGACCGCGCCGAGCCGTCGCAGCCGTTCGCCGCCGTTCCAGCGGGCCCCGGCGGCCTCGGTCTCCGCCTCGATGCGGGCCAGCTCCGCCGCGTCGATCAGCGAGACGGTGAGCTTCCCCTGGGCCATCGCACCTGTGGAGTAGAGCTCGCGCAGGGCCTCCGCCATGCGGTTGATGCGCCCGGCCGGGATGGCGACGTTCTTGCCGCCGCCCAGGTCGTGGTAGAGCACCGCATCGTCCGCCAGGCGTTCTTCGCCCTCCGCCAGGGATTCGATGACGGTGACCACGAGCGGGGTAAGGTCGACGCGCGCGCCGTTCACGTCCACGCCCATGTCCAGCTCGAGCCAGTCGATGCCGCTGGTTTCGCGAAGGTCGAACTCGACCTCGTTTTCGAGCTCCGCCACGCTGAGGGGGAAGTCCCTGGCAATCTCAACTTCCCAGCCCGCGGCGCGCAGCCGGGCGACGCCGGTTCGAAGGAAGTCGAGCCAGTGGGCGAGGGCACCCGACCCCGTGATCTCGAACTTGTCGTCCTCGATGGGGCCGCTATACGGACGTCGCGTCCGAAAGCCGCGGTCCTGGAGCAGCTTGCGGGCGTCCTCCTCGCTCGGGAAGTCCCGTTCGATGTCGATGATGGTGTTGTGGCGGGTCGTGGCGATGATGCGGCGCTTCCGCTCACTGGCGGAGATGACGGCGCCGGCATAGGCGAACGAAAGGCGTGCGACGAGTGCGGGGGGCAGGACAGAGTGCATCCAGCTGCTGTACGGCTGGTACAGGAGCTCGAGGCGAGGCACCGGTGGCCCGGCCACGCGCTCGGGTGCGTCGAGCTCGGCCGGGGCGAAGGCCTCGAGGCCGGGGAGCTTGTTCACGATGGCGTTGCGCAGCGCCCGCACCTCCAGCAAGGGCACGGCGGGCGCGCGGAGGAGGGCATCCGCGACCGTGGGTGCGAGCCCGGTTTCGAGCGGGCCGGCCTGGCCGGTCTCCGTGTCGACGTACCAGGGAGGCACGAGGCCGACCGCGACCGCGCGTGTCGGGCCGTCGACTTCGGCGACGGGCCGCTGGGTGCCGCCCGCCCCGACCTTCCATTCGACCCGGGCATGCCGCGGTTCGCCGAGCGAGACCGGGAGTCCGTCGAGCTCTTCGAGGCGGGCCCGGCCAGTGGCGACGATGGCTTGCAGCAGCGACACACCTTCTTCGCCGCGAAGCCGCTGTGGCCCGTCGAGCCAGTAGCCGCGAGTGAGCGAGATCAGCCGGCTGAGGATGGAGCGGTCGGATGGCCGCAGGAACTTCGGGGGCGAGTCGAAGAAGGCATGCGTTGGCCGGTACGACCGTTCGCTCGAAGCCGAGATCCTGCCGTCCTTGAGCACGCGGACGCTGCGCAGCACGACGCCGAGCGTAGGCGCACCGGCAACGTCCAGGACTGTCAGGATGTAGTAGAGGCGCTGGAAGACGCCGGGCGGGTACTCCTCGCTGGCGCCATCGTGCAGTTCCGATAGCTTCTCGACCCACGACGCGAGCGGCTCCGAGAGGGCAATCGCCGGCTCCACGGGCTTCAGCTCACCCTGGTGGGGGCCGGCTTCGAGCAGGGCGACCTGGTTTTCCTGCCT
Organism: Dehalococcoidia bacterium; assembly: GCA_020850615.1. Lineage (GTDB taxonomy): Bacteria > Chloroflexota > Dehalococcoidia > Tepidiformales > Tepidiformaceae > JADZEI01. Next base: position 20,551 of record JADZEI010000027.1, read on the forward strand.
CCGCAAAGACAGCAGGGTGGCGGCGACGTGCTTGCAGTTCCGGCGCATCTGGCAGCCGCAGAACCCCACCAGGCGCACCTGGCCGCGCGCCTCCGAGACCTCCACCTGGACGAAGTAGCTGATGTGGGGCTGGTGCTCGCGTACTTTCGCGGTGAGCGAGCCGCCGCCGGAACCCCACGGCGTCCAGGTTAGGTCGAACACGCACTCCGTGGCCGCCAGCATGTGCCCGCGTTCGTAGGCGTTACGCGAAACGAGCGTCCGGATGTCGGCATCGCGGACGCGTTGGAGCAGCGGAGAGCTGACGTCGGTCACAGTTCGATTCTAGGACGATGGCGGCCACCGGCCAGCCTTCCTCGGATCCTCGCGGGCGCGCGGTGAATCTCACGCCAGGCGCGCGCGTGAATGGCAGTCCGTGAACCAGATTACTGTAACGCGGCATGCGTTTCGCGTACCACGTATGCAGGCGTTCCGGGTAGGGCCCCAGGGACGCCCTCGCGTCAGTCAGGAAGGAGAAACGGCTATGACCTCGACCATGACGGCCCCTGTGATCATCACCGATGAGATGCTGAGGCGCTTCCGCGAGAGAGCGCCAGGCTACGACCGGGAGAACGCGTTCTTCCGGGAGGACTGGGAGGAGATTAAGGCCACCGGCTTCCTCGGTGTGCTGGTGCCGGAGGACCTGGGCGGCGGCGGGTGGAGCCTCCCCCAGTACGTCCGGGAGCTCCAGCGCATCGCGGAGTACGCGCCCGCGACCGCCCTCGCCGTGAACATGCACAGCTACTGGGTCGGGATCGCGGCCGAGATGCGGCGGCTCGGCGACCCCTCGCTCGAGTGGCTGCTCAAGGAAGCGGCTGCGGGCGAGGTCTTCGCCGCCGGCCACGCCGAGAGCGGCAACGACCTCCCGGGCTTCCTTTCGACGGCGAAGGCGGAACGCGTCGACGGCGGCTACCGGATCACCGGTCACAAGATGTTCGGCAGCCTCACGCCGGTGTGGACCCGCTTCGGGTGCCACGCGATGACCGAGGACGGGCAGATCATCCACGCATTCATGCCCCGGGACACGCCGAACTACACCATCAAGGAGACGTGGGACACGCTCGGGATGCGCGCCACCCGCAGCGACGACACGATCCTCGACGGCGTCTTCGTGCCCGACCGGTACATCGGCCGCGTCCTGCCCGCGGGCACGGCAGACCTGTTCGTCCTCTGCCTCTTCGCGGTCGCGCTGAGCGGGATCGCGTCGGTGTACCTCGGGATCGCCCACCGGGCGATGGACATCGCGCGGGAGTCCGCCCGCAAGCGGACGTCGCTCGCGCTGACGCGGAGCATGGCCTACAACGCCGAGGTCCAGCACAACGCCGCGAAGATGGCGATGCGCCTGGAGGCGATGGATGCGCAGCTCGACCGCCTGGTGAACGACTGGGCGAGCAACGCCGATTACGGCGACCGCTGGCCGCTGAAGATCGTCGCGACCAAGTACAACGTGGTCGAAGGCGCGGCCGAAGTGGTCAACCGCGCCATGTCGATCTCAGGCGGCACGGGGATGTTCAAGGCCAGCGAGCTCGAACGGCTCTACCGGGACGTGCGCTGCGGCGGGTTCCACCCCGCGAACACGCTCCTCGCCCCGGAGATCGTCGGCAAGATCGCGCTGGGAATCGACCTCGGCGAGCAGCCTCGCTGGGGGTAGTCCGGTGCGAACCGGTGCGGTGCGGGGGCTGCGCGGCTCCCGCACCGCACCGGGCACCTGTGTCGAGCGGGAGGCGGGAGTGGCGCCTTGGGTCTCACGCGACCCCGGGATGTAGCGCACGGCGGCGGCGCCCGCGGCAAAGGCGACGACCTGGACCGCGCGCTGCACGATCGCGAACGTCGCCGCGTCAGAGGCGCTGGCGCCGGCGGCCACGAGGAGGCCGATCCAGCCGGCTTCGAGCACGCCCCAGCCGCCAGGTGTGAGCGCGAGGAGCGCGACGAACTGGGCCATCGGGATCAGGACCATCATGTTCAAAGGATGGAGGCCCAGGTCCGCGGGGGCAGCTGCGGCGGCGGTCGCGATGGCGAGCAGGATGCCCCGGCCCACGGTCAGCGCCCAGGCGGCGCGGAAGACCGCGGGCGAGACGGCTTCGCCGCGGGTCAGCCGCGCGGCGAGCGGTGACGCGACGAGCGGGAGCGCCACGCCTGCGGCGTAGGCTAGCGCGACGTAGCGCACGTCGAACCCGGTGAGCAGGAGCAGGCCCGAAGGCACGAGCGCGGCGGCGAGGGCGGCATCGAGCGACTTGTCGGCGGCGACCGTGACGGCGAGGCGGCGGCGTTCGTCCACCTGCCCGGCCGCGAACGCGAACCGTCCGACGACGTCGGCGAGGATTGCCGGGACGAAGAGGCCCACGAAGCGCGCGTAGAACGCCGCGCGGAGCAACGTAGCGAACGACGGCCGCGAGCCGCGGAGGATGGCGCCGGTGAGCTGGTTCCAGCGGGCCGCGCCGGCGAGCCCGGCGGCCTGCCATGCGACGATGGCAACCGCGAGGAAGGCCAGGTTCGCCGCGTCGAAGGCGATGCCGGCGTGGCGGGCCTGCCAGAGGACGAAGCCCATGGCCGGGATGGAAACGGCCACGCCGGCGACCGCGAGGGGCTTGCGGAGCGATGAGGCCCTCCCGGCGAGCTGCCGTGGCGGGAAGACCAGGCGGAGGTGCGAGTCACGGATCATGGCGGAACAGCCTTTCGAGGCGCGATGTGCAGGATGGGTCGCGGATGACGCGGAAGAACCGGCCCTGGACCTGTTCGAGCCAGAGGTCGCGGCTGCAGAGCTCGGTGGCGAAGGGCTCGCTGACTTCGCGCGTGTCCCAGACGTAGACCGGCGCTCCGGCTTCGAACACGCGCGCGATCGTGGTCGCGACGTCGGCGGGCCGGAAGCCGTCGTTTTCGCCGACGGTGGACCAGGAAAGGGCGTGGCGGTCGCTGCTGATGGCGAACTTGTCGTAGGTTGCGGAGACGATGACCGAGCCGGGCTCCGTCTGGCCGAAGATCTGCGTGAAGGTGGCCTGGCGCTCGGCGAGGTTGTCGCCCCAGGGGATGAGCGAGACGCCCCGGAAGGCGAAGAACACCTGCCAGGCGGAGAGGGCGATGCCGAGGACCGCCAGGCCGAGCACTGCGCCGCCGGCGAAACGGCCCGCTTCGCGTCGAAGGCCGACGAGCAGCAGGCTGCGGGCGGCGAAATAGCCGAGCACCAGGTAGAGCGGCACGCAGTAGCGCACGACACTGTGCGACGGCAGCGGGTCGGCCGCGCGCGAACCCTGGAGGTTCATGCTGGCGCGGGAGAACGCGAAATAGAGGACCATCGCGGCCAGGCCGCCGAGGATGAGGAGCTGGTCCCGGCGACGGCGGCCGGTGAGGTCGGCGGCGGTGCCGGTCGCGGCGAGGATGATCAGCACCGGCGCGAGGAGTGCGGTGTACCTGGTCATGAGTTGCAGGGCTTCGCCCGGTGACGCGAGGCCGAGGGGGAAAGCGCGGGCGAGCACGGTGCCCAGGACGGGGATGCCGGTGGTGAGCGGCTGGTCGTAGCCGGGGTTGTCGCGGGCGATGTCGTAGCCGAACGTGAACGGCGACCCGAAGAACGCGGCGTTGGTGCCCAGCGCGACGCCCAGGAAGAGCGCACCCGTGACGCTCGCGTGGACCGCGACGTACGCCCACTGGCGGCGCGTGAGCGTGGAGCTGCCGGTGAGCCCGAGCGCGATGGGGAACGCCAGCGCGTGGGCGAACATGAAGTCCGGCCGGGCCGAGAGCGCGAGCCCATGGAGCGCGCCGCTCGCGACGACCAGCGCCAGCGACGGCCGCCGGAGCCCTTCGCGAAGAGCCAGGACCGCCCACGGGAGCCAGACCAGGTAGGTCGAGACGCTGAAGAACTGGCGCGTGAGCCAGTAGAGCACCGGCATCGCGAGGACCACGCTCGCGAGCGCGAATGGGTAGCGGAGCCCGGCGAGGCGGCTGACCGCGAGCGTCCAGCCGGCCAACCCGACCGCGAAGAGGACGGCCGGGCCGGTTGCATACGTGCCCGACACCTTCCAGAAGAACGCGTGCGAGACGGGGTTGACCAGCGACTGGATCGGCAGGGCGCGGCCCCCGGCGGTGACGAACGCGCGCGGGTGGAGCAGGTCGAACTCGTCGTCGACGCCGGCGGGGATGGGCAGCCAGGGGCGGCCCTCCTCCACGATGGCGCGAGCCGTGACGAAGTTGGATGCGTCGTCCGGGCTGTTGAACGCGCCGTTCGTGCGCGCGAAGGCGGCACCTACGGTGAGCGCCAGCGCCGCGATGAGCGCCAGCGGGACGAGGTACACCCAATAGGCGAGGGCCTCGCGGACGAACGACGCGAGCGGCCCGGTGACCGGCGCGAACGCCGACCCCGCGGCCCGCGCGAGCCCGCTGCGCGGCCGGACGGCCGTGCGGGGGCGCGCAGCGGCGCGGGTGGCGTCCGCCGGTATGCCGCTCACGCGGCGGCCGCGTCGTCCCGGCGGGCGGGGAGCTCAATCGGCGCGATGGGTTCGGCGGCGCGGATGCGGGCGCGGCCGGCGCCACGGGTTAGCACGCCGTCGGTGGCGACGGCGGCGGCGCCGCTGAGGGCCGCCGCGCCGAGGATGCCGGGCTTCCGCGCCCCCACGGCGGCCAGCGCCAGGAGCGCGGCGGCGCCGAAGAGCGCCGGCACGCGGAAGTCGCCGCGCTGGACGTACTGCCGCATGAGGCGCCAGGCCATGCCGCGCACCAGCAGCGCCGGGATGCTCCAGAGGACGCGCCGGATCTTCAGCTTGGAGACTTCGCCCACGTGGTAGACGGGCGCGGATGGCACGTCCACCACGTGGTAGCCGGCGGCGGCGAGCGTCATGAGCATGTCGTTCGGGCAGCCGTACCGCGGGTAGATCCCGCGCTCGACCAGCTCCCGTGCGGCCTCGCGGTTGATGACCGTGAAGCCGGACTGGGTGTCCCAGGTGCCCCAGAGGCCGGTCGTGACCTGGGTCATGAGCGAGAGGCCCGCGTTGCCGGCGAAGCGCCGGACCGGGATCTGGCGCCACCAGGCCGGCCGGGCCATGCGGTTCGCCTTCGCGTAGTCGGCGGCGCCGCGGGCGACGGGCTCGGCTAGCGGCGCGAGGTCGTGCGGGGGCATCTGGCCGTCGCCCGCCATGACGGCCATGAGGTCGTACCCGTGTTCGAGACCGAACCGGTAGCCGGTTTCGATGGCGCCGCCGACGCCGCGGCCGGGTTCGTGGCGGACCACGGTCAGCGGTACCGGGCAGGGGCTCGCGTGGGCCGCCGCGCTCGTGCCGTCCGTCGAGCCATCGTCGATCACGACGACGGCGTCGACGATGGGTGGAAGCGTCGAGAGCACCTTCGCGACCTGGTGGGCCTCGTTGTACGCGGGGACGACGACGAGCAGTGAGCGGCCGGCGAGCATCTGGATTACTTCCTGTTGGTGGACTGGCGCCCGGTCCGGGAGAAGACGGCGACGCCGAGCGCGCCGCTCACGGTGAGCAGGGCACCGAGGACCCAGGCGTTGCTGAAGTAGTTGGCGGACTCGGCCTGGCGGGTGAGGCCCTGGCCGGTCTGCGGGGCGCCGGGAACCGTGCCCGGGGTGCCGGACGGAGCTGCGCCGCTGCCGGGCGTGGAGGTGGCGCCGGAAGGGGCAGTACCGCCGTCGCCGCCGGGGTTCTCCTGGCCGCGCGTGCCGCTGCCACCGCCCGGCGTGGGGCAGGGGCCGGCCGTGTCGGCGGCGTGGGTGTCGAGGTGCAGGTTCGCGTCGGTTTCGGGGAGCGTGAGCGTCGTGGAAACGCCGCCTTCGACGTGGCAGACGGTGACGAGCTCGCCCGAGGGCTCTTCGTACCGCTCGGTGCCGCCTTGCTGGGCGAGCGCGGTGCTGACCGCGAACATCCCGGCCCAGGGGAGGCTGGCGGCGAGGAGTCCGGCGGCGGTCCGGCGTGCGATGGGGTTCATAGGGTCCTCACATTCACTCGTGGGGTGGTGGGGGCCCGTCAGGGCCGTGCTCCGAACGACTCCATCGGGCAGACGCCCAGGTAGAGCCGGCTGCTGACGCCGTCGGGGCAGAGGGTGTCGCCCCAGCGGGCGCCCTCGAACCTCGCCCCGGCGACGTTCGCTCCTGTGAAATCGGCCTGGCGGAGGTCGGCGCCGTCGAAGGTGGCGCCGGCGAGCTCGGCATCGCGGAAGGTGGCCGCGATGAGGATGGCGGCCGAAAAGTCGGCGCCGGTGGCGTCCGCGGCGGTGAGATCGGCGCGGCGAAGGACGGCGCCCGCGAGTCCCGCGAGATGCAGGTCGCGGCCGGCGAGCTCGGCCCTGTAGATCTCGACGGCGGGCGTCGGGGTTGCCGGCGCCGCCGGTGTGTCTCCATTCGCCGTGCACGCGGCGAACGCAGCGCACGCGGCCGCGAGCAGCACGAGGTGGCGAGAGCCGCGAGGAGTCACGAATGCATGGTCGGCTGATGTCCAGGGGAGGCCGCGTCAGCAGCGATCCCTATGACCGGCCTGGTAAACCCCGAAATGAATATCCATGAACACTGTGTCGTAACTGAATGCACACGTGGGCGCTGCTCAGGTGGCGATCCGGATGCGGCGGTGGTGCGACTGCAGCTCGGTTCGGCCGGGCCGGGGAGTAGACGCGGCATCTCGCGCGGCGTAGAGATCGCGGCGGAGGAGACGCGATATGCATGACCTGGTCATCCGGGGCGGGACGATTATCGATGGGACGGGCGCGGAGCGGTTCGTGGGCGATGTCGCCGTGGAGGGCGGCACGATCACGCAGGTGGGGAAGGTCGACGGGCGCGGGACGCGCGAGATCGACGCCGCCGGGATGATCGTCACCCCGGGATTCGTCGACCTGCACACGCACTACGACGGCCAGTCGACCTGGGACAGTCTGCTCGCGCCATCGTCGTGGCACGGCGTGACGTCGGTGGTCATGGGCAACTGCGGCGTGGGCTTCGCACCGGCCGCGCCGGACAAGCACCAGTTCCTCATCCAACTCATGGAGGGCGTGGAGGACATCCCCGAGACGGCGCTCTCGGAGGGACTGCCGTGGGACTGGGAGTCGCTGCCGGAGTACTTCGACGCGGTGGACCGGCGGCCCCACGCCATCGATATCGGTGCCCAGGTGCCGCACGCGGCCCTGCGCGCGCACGTCATGGGCGAACGTGGCGCCGACCACGAGGAAGACCCGACGCCGGACGAGATCGCGGAGATGTCGCGGCTGGTGAAGGAGGCGCTGCTTGCGGGCGCGCTCGGGTTTGCGACATCGCGGACGTTCAACCATCGCACGCGTCTTGGGCAGAACATCGGCACACTGACGGCGACCGAGGAGGAGCTGCTGGGCATCGGCGAGGCGCTCCGCGAGACCGGGCGCGGCGTGTTCCAGTTCGTCTCCGACTTCCGTGACCCCGAGTTCGAGTTGGGGCTGATGAAGCGGCTGGCGAAGGAGTGCGGCCGGCCGCTCTCCGTGGCACTGGCGCAGGCGGACCCTGTGCCGGAACGGTGGCGCGAAGTGCTCGGCTACCTGGAGGCGGCCCAGGCCGAGGGCGTGGACATGAAGGCCCAGATCGCGGCGCGGCCGATCGGCATCATCGTCGGGCTCGAAGGGACGGTGAGCCCGTTCATGGCCACGGAGACGTACCAGGCGATCGCGGGGCTGCCGCTGGCGGAGCGCGTGGCCCGGATGCGGCAGCCGGAGGTTCGCGCGCGGATCCTGGCCGAGTACGAGCAGACCGGGAAGTTCCAGTATTCGAACATCACGCGGGCGCTCAACAAGACGTTCCGGCTGGGCAACCCGCCCGACTACGAGCCCGACCCGTCGGCGAGCTTCGCGGCGGAGGCGGAGCGGCGCGGGGTGCCGGCGGCGGAGCTGGTGTACGACGCCATCCTCGAAGACGACGGCCACCAGCTGCTCTACGTGACCCTCGTGAACTACTCGAACTTCAACCTCGACCACGCGCGCGAGATGGTGCTGTCCGACCGGACGCTGTTCGGGCTTTCGGACGGCGGGGCGCACGTGGGCCTCATCTCCGATGCGAGCTTCCCGACCTCGAACCTGACGCTGTGGTGCCGGGACCGCGTGCGCGGCGAGCAGCTGCCGCTCGAGCTCGTGGTGAAGGGCCAGACCCGCGACACGGCCCGCCACGTCGGGTGGTACGACCGCGGGGTGCTCGCGCCGGGGTACAGGGCGGACATCAACGTGATCGACTTCGAGGGGCTGCGGCTGCACCGGCCGGAGATGCACTACGACCTGCCCGCGGGCGGGAAGCGGCTCATGCAGCGGGTGGACGGCTACCGCTACACCGTCAAGGCCGGGACGGTCACCTTCGAGGACGGGGAGCACACGGGAGAGCTGCCGGGGCGGCTGGTCCGGGGGGCGCAGGCAGCACCGCGCTAAAGGTCGCGAGTCAGGGCGCGGCGTCGGTGTGGCGGAGGTGCGCGACGGCGGATTCGTGTGCCGCGCGGAGGCCGGGGCTCCGGTCGACGCGGTACTCCTCGACCGGTCCGTGGAGCAGGCGCAGCCGCTCCGGGAGGGCGGCGAGCGCGCCGCGGCACCGTTCGCGGGCAGCGTGGAGCGGTTCGGGCGGGTCGACGCGCCGGCCGTTCGCCATGACCTTCCGGAGGAGCGGGCGGCCACCGTCGACGCGTTCGTCTTCGAGCGCGATGAGGTCGTGGTGGTAGCGCCCATCCACGGTGAAGCGGTAGACCTGCTTGCGACCGGGCCAGGTGATCTTCAGGGGCGAGAGCTTCACCTTGGGGCCGTGGCTGTCTTCGACGAGCTTGTAGACGCCGCCGAGGGCGGGCGCATCGGCGCTGGTGCCGAGCTGCGTGCCCACGCCGAACGCGTCGATCGGCGCGCCGCGGGCGACGATTTCGGCAATGCGGAACTCGTCGAGGTCGCCGCTGGCGAAGATGCGGGTGGACTGGCATCCGTTCTCGTCGAGGATGCGGCGGACCCCAACGGCGAGCTCCGCGACGTCGCCGGAGTCGAGGCGGACGCCCTGGATGCGGACGCCCTCGGGCGCGAGTTCGTTCGCCACCTGCGCGGCCCGGCGCGCGCCCTCGAGCGTGTCGTAGGTGTCGATAAGCAGGATTGAGCGGTCCGGGAAGTCGCGGGCGAACGTTCGGAAGGCGTCGATCTCGTGTTCGAACGATATCACGTAGGAATGGGCCATCGTGCCCGCGACGGGAATGCCGTACATAACGCCAGCGAGCACGTTCGAGGTGGCGGAGGCGCCGCCGATGTAGGACGCCCGGGCGGCGCGCAGGGCGGCGTCCGGGCCGTGGTCGCGGCGGGCCGAGAAGTCCACGAACTCGCGGCCGGCGCAGGCGATGGCGACGCGGGCGGCCTTGCTGGCGATGAGCGACTGGAAGTTCATCATGCTCAACAGGAACGTCTCGACGAGCTGCGCCTCGATCAGCGGCGCGGTGACCCGCAGGAGCGGCTCATCGCCGAAGAAGGCCTCGCCTTCGGAAATCGCCCAGACGTCGCCGGTGAAGCGCAGCTGCCCGAGGAAGGCGAGGAACGCCTCGTCGAAGAGACCCAGGTTGTGGAGGCTCGCGACCGCATCGTCGTCGAAGCGGAAGTGCTCCAGGTAGTGGAGCGCGTCATCGAGGCCGGCGGCGATGAGGAAGCGCCGGCTTTCGGGTGGCTTGCGGACGAACAGGTCGAACGTGGCGGGGGCGTCCATGCCGTGGGCGAAGTAGCTCGCGGCCATGGTGAGCTCGTAGAGGTCGGTCAGGAGCGGCGCGTTCGCATCGTTGACCCAGCTCATGGGGCACCGGGCGCCGCGACGACGGTCCCGCCGGCGGCCGCGATCTCGGCGAGCGCGGCTTCGCCATCGCCGGGTCGGAGATCGACGGCGCGGACGCCTTCGCGCAGGACGGTGGTGTCGTAGCCGTTCGCGATGGCGTCGAGGGCGGTGGCACGGACGCAGTAGTCGGTCGCGAGGCCGAGGACGACGACTTTCGTGATGCCGTGGGCGGTGAGGAGCTCCTGCAGCGGCGTCGGGCAGGTCTCGCCGGTCTGCGGGTCGCGCATGGTGAAGGCGGAGTAGCCGTCTTCGCCGCCGGTGCCCTTGCGGATGACATGGCCGTCGATGACGAGGTTGGGCGCGAATGCGGCGCCGGGCGTGCCGGCCACGCAGTGGGCCGGCCAGGGGCCGCCATCGGTGACGAAGTGGGGTGTGCGCGCCGGGTGCCAGTCCTGGCTGTAGGCGACGAGCGCCCCGGCCGCGTGCGCCGCTGCGATCTCGCGGTTGGCCACGGGCACGACATCCTGGCCACCGGCCACGGAGAGCGCGCCGGCGGGGTCGGCGAAATCGACCTGGATATCGACGACGATGAGGGCGGTGCTGGCGTCGTACCGGTGCATGGGTCGAAGCCTAGCATGCGCGAGAAAGGCGAGGCGCAGGTCCGTCCCCGCGCCTCGCCGGGTTGGGTGCTTAGCCGAGCTCGACCGTTTCGAGGCCCGACACGTAGGGGACGCCGCCAAGGCGGAGGTATGCACCGCCCGCGCCACGAGGTTGCAAGGAATCAACGGAGCCGATGGACTCAACGGGCTTCGATGAGGTCGAGGAGGAGGGCGAGGGCGAGCTCGCCGGTCGCGTCGAGCATGACCGGGTTGAGCCGGTCGAACGTGTCGTTCGGGGAGTGGATGCCAGCGTAGTCGCCGCTGGTCAGGAGGATGGAGGGGATGCCTGCCTCGATGAAGGACGCGTGGTCGCTGGAGGAGCCCTCCGGGAGGGTCGCGGGCCTGGCCGGGATGCCGGCGGCAGCGGCGAGCTGGAGCGCGCGCCCGCGCAGGCTCGCGCTGCCGACGAGCTCGACATCGTCGCCGTTGCCGGTCACGTCGAGGTTGATGACGGCGGCGGGGAGTGCCTGGGCGGCGGCGAGCTGGTCCGCGAGGGCGGCGCTGCCCCAGAGGCCGCTCTCCTCGGCGCCGAAGGCCACGAAGCAGACGCCCGGGCGCGGCCCGGTGACGCGGGCGAGCTCGACCACCGAGGCGACGCCGCTGGCGTTGTCGTTGCCACCGGGAGAGCCGGGGGTTGTGTCGTAGTGGCCGCCGACGATGAGGTCGCAGCGGCTGCCGGGCGCGGGGCGCGCGATAACGTTCACCGCGGTCGGTGCGGGCAGCTCGACCGAAACGGTGAGCGCCAGGCCGGCGGCCGCCTCGGCGAGGAGCAGGTCCCGGGCCGAGCCGGGGACCGCGACCACGGGTATCGGGAACGCGCGCCCGAGCGTGCCGGAGAAGCCGCCGGCCTCGTTGTTCACGATGACGAGCGCCGCGGCGCCTGCCGCGACCGCATTCGTGGCTTTCTGCGCGAACGTGAAGACGCCGCGGTCGACGACGACTATGCGCCCGGCGGCGTCGCGGCCCGCGTAGTCGGACGCCGCGCCGTGGCCGGCGAAAAGCGACGGTGCCGTGACCGAGGAGCCGGCGCTGCCCGTGAGCGGCGCTGCGGTCAGCTGCTGGCCTGCCGCCTGCAGTGACGCGAGCGCGTAGCGGCTTTCGAACCCGAAGGGCATCAGCTCGACCGTGAACCCGGCGGCCGCAAAGCGTCCCTGCAGATACGCGACAGCTTCGTCGCCGCCGGCCGTCCCGGCGACCCGCTCGCCGATGTCGACGGAAAGGTGGCGGGCGATCTCCAGGGCACGGGAGGCGTCGAACGAGAGCGTGGTGTCGGGCGGCTGCGTGGCGGTGGGGGTTGCTGTAGGGGACGGCGTTGGGGTAGGCGTCGCCGGTGAGGGTATGGGTGTGGTGGCGCGCGGCTCGTCGTTCGCGACCAGCGGGAGGTGCGCCCGGACCGGGAGGTCGTGGCTGTCGCCGGCTGCCTGCGTCCATGCCGCGGCGAAGAGGCAGCTCGCCAGGACAAGGAGCGAAGCGGCGGCGATGCGTGTGCGGCGGGGGTTCATGCGTTGCCACCAGCGGGACGTTCGGTCGGCGCAGCCATCGCGCCACTGTACCAGCACGGGGGACCGGGAGCGGCCGGCGTTCGTGGCTGCCTTCGAGGCCCAGACGGCACCTGTTTACCACGCGCACGGGTGGTGGTTCGAGACCAAAAGGGGCCAGTAGATGGGCCGATCGGTGCGCGAAAGTCCCCACATGGGCGCGTAATGTCGATGTCAGAGAGAGCGGAGAAACGGAGAGACGCGAACGATGTACCAACCACTTCACGTCCTCTACCGGGTGTGGGAAGTCGACAGATAAGGGGGCGGAAATAGCGTTCCGAACTGGATGAGCGGAGAAACGGAGAGACGCGAACAATGTACCGGCGGCTTCACGTCATCTACCGGGTCTGGGAAGTCGACAGCTAAGGGCCGTCCCACCGATACGAACCAGGGAGCGGAGAAACGGAGAAGTGCGAACCATGTTCAGGCGACTTCACGTGATCTATCGGGTGTGGGAGGTTGACAGCTAAGTGGCAGCCATGGACAGGACGGACCGCCTGGCCCGCTAACGCGGTCCACCTCACCGGGAATGAGCCGCCGGCCTGACCGGCGCCCCGGACACGCTGAAGATGCACGGACGCTGCGCGAAAGCCGGGCACTCGCCGCCTGACACGGCGAGCCGAACACCGTTCAACCGACCGTACGCAACACACCACAACAGGGCCCCGCCGAAATCGGGGCCCCTCTTTCGTGGCCCCGGGGCGCCGCGCGGAAAGGCCCGAACGGCCTTCGAGATCCGGCGCGATGGATGCTGACGAGTGACCCGCGACCGTGTGCAATCAGCGGTGCACGGCGCCCCCCGCGGAGGTGTAGTCATGCCCACGATACGACCGAAATCCCACGCCTCTGTCCGGCTCCTGCACCCGCGAGCCGGCGGGACGCTCGACGCCTCGCGGGCGGCGTTTCGCTGGGCCCCGGTGAAGGCGCGCCGCGGCGGCGGACTCCGCTACCGGCTCAGCGTCTACGCCCTGCGGCCGGGGCAGCCGCTGGCGAAGGCCGCCTCGGGACGCCCGCTCTACGCTGCCGACGGCCTCAAGGAGACGCAGCACCGCGTGCCAGCTGTGGCGACGGGGTTCAAGCCCGGCCGCGGGTACTGCTGGAACGTCGAGGCGGTCGACCAGGCAGGGGCGGTGGTATCGAGCGCGATGCGGGGCTTCCGGCTGGAGCGGAAGCGGACGGCCCCGGCGCCCGTGGGCATGGCCCGGCTCGACATGGGCGCGCTCCGCGACCCGGCGAACCACCTGCCCCATGCGCCCTTTGTCTGGGGCCAGCCGGTCCGCGTCGGGTTCCGAAGCCGGCTGCCGGAGGGCGGGGAGGGCGGCAGCGGTGGCAGCACCGAGCCGGGCTGGAAGTGGACGCTCTGGGGACAGGAAGCGGCCCGCATCTACCTCATCGAGCCGTTCTGGACGCAGGCGCGGCTCCAGTGGGACTACAGCACGGTGCCCGGCTGCGAAGAGGTGGTGCTCCAGATCGCCGGCCCCGACGGGTTCGCCGAGCCCAACTCGATGGACGCAGCCTCTGACCCCGGCGTCGCCGTCTGGTACAGCGGGCCGGTCACGCTGCCCGAGTTCTGCCTGGGGGTCACGCTGTCGCTGCGCGGGGACCCGGCGGTCTACGGGATCGCGCACAGCCTGGACCTGCAGTACACCGGCGAGGAGCACGAGTTCTGGGACAACCTCTCTGTGCGGCTGGTGCCAATGGACGGCGCCGGGAACCAGGTGGACGTGGCTTCCGACCACGTCAGCGTGGGCTGCGTCGACCTGCCGCTCATCACCGTCGAGTCGTGCGACGTGGAGTGGACCTGGGGCGAGTCGCCGCGGCGGCGCATCGAAATCGAGCTCCGGCTCGAGCGGGCGTTCCCGGCCAACGGCGACACGGAGCGGTCGACGCTGGCGTTCGCCGCCTGGACACCGCACACGGGCACGTCGATCGCGCGGGCAGTGCTCGAAAACGAACAGCTCCTCAACGACGACGGCATCCCGACGGGTGAGGCGGGGACGTGGGAGGGCAAGCCCGCGTACTTCGCGCTCCTCCCGGAGTGGGTCGACGGGGCGCGACTGGTGTACACGCTCGAACAACGGGCCACGGCCGCGGAGGCGCCCGTTGGGATGCTCGGCGGGCTGCTGCACTTCACGGACCTGTTCCTCCGGGTGCACTGCATCCCCGGGCTGACGCCGCAGACGTACACCTGCGGGCGGATGCTGAAGGACGACGGCGTGCCGGAGATCCCATGCGCTGCCGAGTACGAAGGGCGCTACTACGACGCGGTGCTCGCGGCCCGGGACCTGTTCGCCGGCCATAGCGAGTCCGGGCTCGAACCGATCTTCGAGCTGTTCACGCGGCCGCTCCGTGGCACGAAGCACACGGTACGGACGGTCGACGGCGAGGAAACGGAGGACCGCGAGGAGGACGTGACGGTTGAGTTCCGGTACACGGAGGACCTGCTCGACGCGCAAGACTTCGAGCGCTACCTCATGCGGGCGAGCGCGGCGAACAGCCCGTGCACCATCACGCTGGTCGAGACGATTGGCAGCCGCGAGACGGAGTACAGCTTCCGGATGCTCGGCTTCCACGCGACCATGACGAAGGTGGGCGAGCGGTCGGCCTGGTACCACGGCCCCGAGGGCACGGACCCGGCGCGGCTGATCTTCGACCCGCCTCGGCTGCGGACGACGTTCTATCGCGAACGCGGGCGCTGGGATGAGGCCGAGGGGCGGTGGATCGACGACGTGGAGCGGGTTGAGTACGACGTCGGGCACTGAGCCTCGCCGGGGCCCGGCCCGGGCGCCATGCACCCGGACCGGGCCCCGCGCTCACGGCGTGTGGTGGTTCGTGCGCAACATCGCCGGGACGGCGGCGTCGCTCATCTGGCCGAGACGGGTGGCGACGCGACCGAGGAGGCTGTGCGGCGGGAAGTTCCCGAACTGGTCGAGCTCCCCGGCCGCCTCTCCGGTGAGGATGGTGAGCGCCTGTTCCACGCGCGTCACCGGCCAGAGGTGGAACCGGCCCGCGGTGATGGCCTCGGCGACGTCCGGCCGGAGGGTGAGGTCGCGCACGTTGCTGGCGGGCATGATCACGCCCTGCGCGCCGGTGAGCCCGGCCTCGCTGCAGACATCGAAGAAGCCTTCGACCTTTTCGGTGACGCCACCCACGGCCTGGACGTTCCCGAACTGGTCGACGGAGCCGGTGATCGCGGTGTCCTGGCGCGCAGGGCAGTCGGCGATGGCGGTGAGGATGGCGCAGAGCTCGGCCACCGAGGCGCTGTCGCCTTCGACCTCGTCGTAGCTCTGTTCGAAGGTGAGGCTGGCGGTGAAGGCGAGCGGCGCGGTGCGCCCGAACAGGCCCATGAGGTAGCCGCTCAGGACGAGGACGCCCTTGGTGTGGATCGCGCCGCTGCGCTCGGATTCGCGCTCGACGTCGATGACGCCCTGCTGGCCGACGCCGACACGGCAGCTGATCCGCAGCGGCGTGCCGAATTCGTGGGCGCCAGTCGAATAGACGGCGAGGCCGTTCACCTGTCCGACGACCGTGCCGGTTGTCTGGATGTGGAGCGTGCCATCCGCGACGAGGCGGCGGAGGCGGTCGGCGAGCAGCGAGGAGCGGTTCCGCCGGGCGGTGATGGCCCGCAGGACGTGCGCACCTTCGACGGCCTCGACACCTTCGAGCGCGGCGATGTGGTTGGCTTCGTGACAGAGGTCGGCGATGACGGCGAACCGGCTGCTCAGGCGGTCCTGGCGCCCGGCGAGACGTGCGCCGTACTGGATGAGCTCGGCGAGCGCGGACCGCCGAAATGGCAGCAGCTTCGAGGCATCGACGGTGCGGCGGACGAACCCGGTGTAGTCGGCGATCGCGGAAGGAGAGAGCTCGACGTCGGGCTCGAACTCGGCGCGGACCTTGAACAGTGATGGGAAGTCCGAGTCGACGGCATCGAGGACGGCGAGCAGGAGCGGCTCACCGATGAGGATGACCTTGACGTCGAGCGGGACGGGCTCCGGCGAGATGCCGGCTACGGGGAGCACGCCGAGGCCCTCGGCCCAGTCCTCGATGCGCACCTCGCGATTCTTCAACGACTGCTTGAGTGCGGCCCAGGCGCGCGGGTCGGCGAGAAGGTCCTGCGCCTGGAGGACGAGGAACCCGCCGTTCGCGGCGTGGAGGGCGCCGCCGCGGACCTGGGTGAAGTCGGTGACCAGCGCGCCCTGCCGGTTTTCGAAGCTGATCCGGCCGACGAGGTTGCGGTAGTTCGGGCTCCGCTCATCGACCACCGGCGCGCCGCGATGTCCCGCCGGGTGGCTCACGAAGAGGTTCGCCCGGTAGCGCCGGAGGATCTCCTCGCGCTGTTCGAGCAGCTGCGCGAAGAGCTGCGGCGGGAGTGACTGGGGCAGGGCGCTCGTGAATTGCTTAAAGATGGAGAGGTTCGCGACGATGTCCGCTTCCACGGCGTCGAAATAGGGCGCCAGGCCGCACTCGACGAACTCCTGCCGCAGGTCGTCGAGGATCGGCCCGACGACGTAGCGCGTCACATCGCGGTCGAGGTCGCGGAGCGCCTGGGCGGCCTCGGCATCGATGCGCCGGACATCGCGCACGGTCGCCGCGATGGTTTCGTTGACGTTGTCACTTTCCGCTTCGAGCTTCGCCCGGACATCGGCCGGGAGGTTGCGGTAGACCTCGGGCGCCATCGGCGAGCCATCGCGCGCCCGGGGAAAGGCGAGCAGGCCGCCGGGCGTGGCGCTGACGAGGAAGCCGCGCGCCTGGGCGAACCGGTCGAGCTCCTTGAGGGTCGCGTCGCGCCGGGCTTCGAACGGTTCGAGCGCCTGGCGGGCGCGCGCTTCGTACGACTCGGTGTCGAAGGCGCGGGGGAGCGCGTCGCGGCAGGATTCGACGAGCCCGGTGAGGTGCTCGACCAGGTGGCCGCCCTGGCCGTTCGGCAGGCGGACGGCCCGCGGCGTGCGAGGGTCGGCGAAGTTGTGGATGTAGACCCAGTCCGCGGCCGGTGGCCGGGACGCCGCGAGGGCATCGGCGACGAGGCGGGCGGCGCTGTTGCGGCCGCTGCCGTGCGGGCCGGCCACGGCGACGTGGTACCCCTCGGCGGTGATGCGGAGGCCGAACTCCAGCGCCTCGCGCGCGCGGGCCTGGCCGGCGATCGCCTCGAGCGGCGCGACATTGGCGGTGCTTTCGGGGAGGAGGGCTTCGTCGACGGGCGCGCGCAGGCGGTCGGGGGGAACGCGTAGGATGGATGGAGCGGATGCTGGTGTCTGCATGGTGGCCTCCCTGCTCAGGGTGCCTGCGCGAAGGCCGCCGGGACGACGGCCGCCCGGGCCCGGCCCGGTGGTCGAAGGCCCGGAGGATCCGCGGCGATTGCGATGAGAGTGGGGCCGAGTGGCGATGGAACCGGGGCCGTCCGTGCCTGCGATCGCGATGACGCCGGGTGGACGCTAGGCGAGGGTGCGGGCGTACGGGCCCGGACACGCTGCGGCGGGGAAGGGGTGACAGTGATGCGGCTCTTCAGAGACAGGGACGATGCAGGCCGGCAGCTGGCCGAAGTGGTGGCGCGCCGGCATCTGCCGGACCCGGTGGTGCTTGGCGTGCCCCGCGGCGGTGTGCCCGTGGCGGCGCACGTGGCGCGGCGGCTCGGCGCGCCGCTGGGCGTGGTGACGGCGCGGAAGCTGCGCGCGCCCGGTTCGCCCGAGCTCGCGGTCGGCGCCGTGACCGCAGCCGGCGTGCCATGGGTGAACGACGAGGTGGCGCAGGCGACGGGCGCGACGGCGGCCTACATCGAACGCGAGGCCGAGCTCCAGGCGGCCGAGGCCGCGCGCCGGGAGTCGGCGTTCAACGGCGTGCACCGGCCCGACATCCGCGGCAAGAGCGTCATCGTCGTCGACGACGGCATCGCGACGGGCGCGACGGTGCTGGCGGCAGCGCGATCGCTCAAGGCGAGCGGCGCCGGGCGGGTCGTGATCGCGGCGCCAGTCGCGCCACCGGACACGATCGAAGAGCTCGCTGCCGAAGCGGACGAGGTGATCTGCCCGTTCGCGATCGAGGAGTTCTATGCGATCGGTCAGTTCTACGAGGACTTTACCCAAGTCGGCGACGGCGAGGTCGCGCGCGTGCTGCGCGAATACGCAGCCGAGCACGCCGCGGGCCGGGCCACGGCCTCGCGGTAGCCGGAGACGCCGGATCAGGTGAGCCGGGCGCGGGCGGCGTCGCGGACCTGCTCGCTCTCCCAGGGGTCGGCGGCCAGCGCTTCGACTCGTTCGCGGGCGCCCGGCGCGTCGAGGTCGACGCGCTCGCAGGCGATGCGCCGCGTTTCGCTTTCGCAGTCCCACAGGCAGTCGACCGCGGCTGTTGTCGCGAAGCCCGGGTCGGTCTGCGCCATGATGCGTATGGCGCGTTCGCGGGCGCAGGAGAGCTGGGTCGTGCGGTAGACCTTCGCGACCTCGGGCCAGGGGCCGAAGGCCACGAGGTGCTCCAGCACTTCGAGCAGGGAGCAGGGGTGGTGGTCCGGGCGCGGGCGCGGCGGGGCGACGCGACGGAGCACCTAGGGGACGTCCTCCGCGGTGGCGTGGCGACGGAGGATCTCGATGCCGGTCAGCGCCATGTCCGACGTCCGGGAGTCCCGCCATGCTCGCGCGAGCGGCAAGACCTGCCCGGCCGGGAGCGCAACAAGAGCCTCCCGTGCGAAGCGCTTCAGCTGGAATCGCCCGTGTCGCATCCCGCGGTACCGGGTGATGACCTTCACCGCTGCGTCGAACACCGCCGGGTCGTTCCTCCCGACCATCGAGCGCATAGCGATCACGGAAGGTGGGTTGGTCTTGCCGCTCCTCGTCCGGACCCGCCGGCCGTCCACCTCAACGAATGGACCGCGGGGACGTGGCCGGAACAGCACTGGCGCCAGGTCCGCGATGGGGATGTTCCGACGCCGGATCTCGCCGGCCGCAAGCTTCGCCGACTTGAAGTCGTCGCCGTAGTCCAGCAGCTGTTCGAGCGACGCCGCCTGGAGTTCCTGCGAGCTGTACCGTACCGGTGCGGGACGGTCTTCGGCGCGTTCCTCCGCCGGTTGAACGTCGAACCACGGGTCGAACTGCGCCAGGCGCGCCGCGACATGTGGTGGAGTCCCGTCGAACGCCGCGCGGAGCGCTTCGCGACCCGGGAAGCGGCGGCGCAATGCCGCCGCCACACGTCGCCACGGGACGGCTGACTCGATGTCATCTACGGAGCACAGGGCGTCTTCCCAGCGGTAACCGAACTCGATGATCCAGAGGAAGGTCGTGCCGGCTCCCGGGACGGCGGCCTTCAGTTGCCACTCCGCGATGTCCCGCATGAGCCAGCCTTTGCCGCCACTGGTTTCGTCGACGTCATCGTGCTCCTGGAGCCAGGCGAGCACCTCGGTAGGCGGTATCTCGAGCTCCACGGCGAGCCGCCCGTAGTAGTCGCCGCGCTCCTCGATCTGGTGGTCCCAGCGGGGGTCGCGGGTGATGCACTCCCAGAGCGCGGTCCGCCCCTCCTCCGGCCGGCGCAACGCCTCGCGGTACCCGCGCCCGGTGCCGCGCTGGAGCATGCCCAGCAGCGTGCGGGATGGCGCCTGTTTCGGTGGCCAGGTGGGTGCGTCTCCGCCCATGCGCGCGCAGTATACCGTTCCCGCGACGGCGCCGGGCACCGCGGTGCGACCGCGTCTCTACCGCCTGGAGCGCGGCACCTGGAATCCCGGGTTGACGCGGTAGAACACGCGTTCTACAGTCATAACCGGCGCGGGAAAGTGTAGGACGCGTGCGGATTTGGACGACGCGACGATAACGCGTTGAGCAGGTAGCATGGTTGTTCTACGTTGCCGCTCCGGGTTCCGGGGGGCAGCGCCCCGCGAGCCAACGGCGCGGGCCATCCCGTGATTTGAGTATGAGGTCCCCATGAAAGTCGTCTTTTTCGAAGACGTTGAAGGCACCGCGCAGGTTGGCGAGGTGAAGGAAGTCAAGAACGGCTTCGCCCGCAACTACCTGCTGCCGCGGAACATCGCCGGCGCTGCCACGAAGGACAACCTCCAGCACGCGAACGCGCTCGCCCAGAAGGAAGCGCGCCGCCAGGAGAAGCTGGACGCCGAAGCCCGCACCAAGGTCGAGCGCCTGCAGGGCTACCGCGTGACCATCGAAGCCCGCGTCGGCGAGACCGGCCGCCTCTTCGGTTCGGTCACGAACCGCGACATCGCCGAGAAGCTGAACGACGCGACGCAGCTCAGCATCGATTCGCACATCGTCCTCCTGCCGGAGCCGATCCGGGAGCTGGGCGAGCGCGCCGTGACGGTGAAGTTCACGCGCAACGTCTCGGTCGATGTGACCGTGGAAGTCGTGCCGGACGAGGCCTCGAAGCCGGTCGTGGCGAAGTTCCTCGAAGAGCAGGCCGCCGAGGCCGCGAAGGCGAAGGCTGCCGCGGAAGCGGCCGCTGCTGCTGCCGCCGCGAAGGCGGAAGCTGAAGCCGAGACCGAAACCGAAACTGCCGAAGCCTGACTGGAAGGAGGTGACCGGGACCACGTGCAGGTGATGCGCCCGGTTACGCGGGCATCCGGTCCCCTCCATCCATGACGCTCGCCTTCGAACGGCTCCCTCCCCACGACATCGAAGCCGAGGAGGCGGTTATCGCCGCCCTCCTCGTCGACCCCGAAGCGATATTTCAGGTCGCGCCCATCCTCAAGGGCGAGGACTTCTTCCGCGAGAAGAACGCATGGGTCTACGAAGCGTGCCTCGCGCTCTGGGCGCGGGACGACGCGATCAACCAGATCACGGTGGCGCACGAGCTCGCCCGGCGGGAGCAGCTCGAAGACGCGGGCGGGCAGGCCTACCTCGCCGAGGTCATCCGCCGCCTGCCGACGAGCATCGGTGCGGCCTTCTACGCGAAGATCGTCAAGCGCGATGCGACCTACCGTGGGCTGATCCACGCGTCCACGGCGATCATGCAGATGGCGTACGAAGCGCCGGCCGAGGTCGACCGCGTGTTCTCGCGCGCGGAGGAACTGCTCCAGCGCGTCCGCGGCGGCGACAACTTCCGCGATTTCGTGCACATCAGCCAGTTGCTGCAGGCGTTCCTCGACGAGGACGCGGAGGCGGCAGAGCGGCGCCAACTCGCCTCAATGACCACGGGCTACAGCGACCTCGACACGCTGCTCGGTGGCCTGAAACGCAGCGACCTGGTCATCGTCGGCGCCCGCCCGAGCGTCGGTAAATCGAGCTTCGCGCTTGGCATCGCCCGGAACGCGGCGATCATCGACAAGGCGCACGTCGCGTTCTTCTCGCTTGAAATGTCGAGCGAGCAGCTGGCGGTGCGCCTGCTTTCGGCGGAGTCGGGCGTCGATAGCACGCGCTTGCGCCTGGGGCAGCAGACGGAGCTCGAGGAGCGACGGATCATCCGTGCCTCGGGCGTGCTTTCGGAAGCGAACATATGGTTCGACGACACGCCGGTCCTGACCGCGCCGGAGCTGCGGGCGAAGGCGCGGCGCCTGCAGGGCGAGCGCGGGCTGGACCTGATCATCATCGACTACCTGCAGCTGATGCAGGGCGAGGGCGGCGGCGGTGGGCGCGAGAACCGCGTGCAGGAGATCAGCTTCATCTCGCGGACGCTCAAGGGGCTCGCGCGCGAGCTCGACGTGCCGGTCGTGGCGCTCGCGCAGCTCTCCCGCGCGATCGAGAACCGCCACCCGCGGACGCCGATGCTGTCCGACCTCCGGGATTCCGGCTCGATCGAGCAGGACGCGGACATCGTGATGTTCCTGAGCCGCGAAGAGCTGTACGTGACGCCCGAGCAGTGGGCGATGCAGCACCCCGAACTACCTGAGAGCACGTACCCGAAGGGCGTCGCCCAGGTCACGGTCGCGAAGCACCGGAACGGCCCGACGGGGTCGATCGAGCTGCGCTTCCGCGACCGGCTGGCGAAGTTCGAGGACTGGGTACTCCGCACCGACGAGCCGCCGCTGTGAACCCGGACGCGTTCCAGGGGTTCCCGGGCATCGCCAAGGGGACGGTGTTGCCGAACCTGTTCTTCGTGGCCGTGTTGCCGCGGATGCGCGAGCCCGGCGACCTCCTGGCGTTCCTCTGGGCGTCCCGGTTCGTACAGGACGTGCGCGGCGACGCCCGCTTCGTCTCGGCCGACGGCATCTGGGGCGACGGGGCAGCCCGGGCGTCGTTCGAGGCGTTCGGCGGCGGCCGGGCGGGGCTCGAACGCGGGCTGGGGCACTGCGTGGAGCTGGGCGCGCTAATCGGCGTGCGCCTGACCGGGCAGGGCAGCGACGAAGTGGTCTACTTCGTGAACAACCCCGCCTCCCGGCGAGCGGTGGCGCGCGCGCGTGCGGGCGAGGTGCGGCTGGCGCCTGGGGCGGCGGTCAGCCCCGTGGTGGTGGAAACGCGGCCGGGGATCTTCCGGCTGTACGAAGAGCACGTGGGCACGATCACGCCGCTGGTTGGGGAGCGGCTGCTCGCGGCGGTGGAGACGTACCCCGCGGAGTGGATCGAGCAAGCGTTCCGCGAGGCGGCGGAGCTGAACAAGCGGAACTGGCGATACATCGAGCGCATCCTGCAGAACTGGGCCCAGGAGGGCCGTGGCGATGAAACGGCTGGAAGAGATTCTTTCGAAGAGAGGAAGCGCCGATACCTCGGCGGAGCTATCGGAGGGCGCCCCGCTGCCGGCTGAGGACGACGGCGCGGTGTGCGCGCTCTGCGGCGGCGCCGGCTTCGTGCGGCGGCCCTACCCGCTGGACCATCCGCGGTTCGGCAAGGCAGAGCCGTGCGAGTGCGCGCTCACGGAGTCGGTCGACACGCGCCGGGCGCGCCTGGAGCGGCTGAGCAACCTCGGCGCGCTCAGCCGGTTCACCTTCGCGACGTTTTCGGACGAAGGGCGCGACCGCGCGAGCCACTGGTACGGGCGCGTGGCCGAGGCGGCGCGGACGTACGCGGCGGCGCCGGCTGGGTGGCTCGTCATAACGGGGCCCAGCGGGAGCGGGAAGACGCACCTGGCGGCGGCGATCGCGAACCGGCGCATCGAACGCGGGGACCCGGCGGTGTTCATGGTCGTGCCGGACCTGCTGGACCACCTGCGCGCGAGCTACGACCCGGAGGAGGGCGACCTGAGCTTCGACCAGCTGTTCGAGCTCGTCCGGAACGCGCCCCTGCTCATCCTCGACGACATCGACGCCGCCAGTGGGACGCCCTGGGCGCGCGAGAAGCTGTTCCAGGTGGTGAACCACCGATACAACGGCGAGCTCCCGACGGTGTTTACCACGACGCAGGCGCCGAAAGCGCTCGACGACCGGGTCGCGAGCCGGCTGACCGACGACCGGCTGACGCAGGCGATCGTGCTCGAAGGGCCGCATGCGGGCGGGTATCACCAGGTCGGCGGCCTGACGCGGGAGCGGCTCGCCGAGATGCAGTTCCGCGACTTCGACCTCGGCGGGGCCGGGCTGCGGCCGGAGGAGCGCCACTCGCTGGACGCGGCGTTCCGGTCGGCGATGGCGTACGCGGACGCACCGAAGGGGTGGTTCGTGCTGCAGGGCGCGAACGGCTGTGGCAAGACGCACCTGGCTGCGGCGATCGCGAACCGGGCGCTGGGCCGGGGCATCGACGTGTTCTTCGCGGTCGTGCCGGACCTGTTGGACCACCTGCGGGCGTCGTTCGCGCCGGGCACGGAAGTGGCGTACGACGAGCTCTTCGAACAGGTGCGCAACGCGGGCCTGCTGATCCTCGATGACCTCGGCGCGCAGGCAACATCGCCGTGGGCACAGGAGAAGCTGTACCAGATCGTGAACTACCGCACCGTTGCAGGGATGCCGACGATCGTGACGACGGACCAGGGCGACGAGCAGCTCAACAAGGCGCACCCGCGGATCGTCGCGCGCATCCTGGACCCGAGCGCTGGCAGCGTGGTGCGGATCCTGGCGCCGCACTACCGGCTGGGGCGGTCGATGCCGGCGAACGCCGGCGCGCCACCGCGGCGGGCGGTGGGCCGGCGGCGGGAGTAGCGCCGCTCAGGCGCGCCCGGCGACTTCGGCCATCGCTTCGCCGATGCGCTGGATACCTTCTTCGATGTCCTCCATCGCGACGTAGCTGAAGGCGAGGCGCAGGTGGTTCGTGGCCTGCCCATCGGCGAAGAACTGTGGGCCCTGCCCGACGACGACCTTGCGTTGCATCGCGGCGGCCGCGACGTCGGCAGAGGCCATGCCGGGGTGCAGCTTGAGCCAGAGGAAAAACCCGCCCTTCGGCGAGCGCCAGGTGCAGTGGGCGCCGCAGTACCGGGCGAGCGCGGACTCGACGCGTTCGAGCTTGCGGGCGTAGACGCCGCGGAGGTTCGCGATGTGGTGGTCGACGTCGCCGTTGCGCAGCATCTCGGCGATGACGCGGCCCTGGAAGACGGAGCTGCCCATGTCGTAGCGGACGGCCGCGAGGCGGCTGATCAGCGGCTCCGGGCCCATGACCCAGCCCATGCGCAAGCCCGTGGCGATGATCTTCGAGAAGCTCGAGACCTTGATCCCGTGGTCGCCGTGGCTGAGCGCGAAGAGCGAGGGCGGAGGGTTCTCCTGGAACCAGAGCTCCCCGTAGGCGTCGTCTTCGAGGATGAAGGTGCGGTAGCGGTGAGCGAGCTCGACCATCTTCACGCGCCGGTCGAGGGGGAGGGTGATCCCCGCGGGGTTCTGGTGCGTGGGGATGCAGTAGATGAACTTGGCCCGCTTGCCCTGGTCTTCGAGCTTCTGGAGCTCCGCTTCGAGCGCGTCCGTGCGCAGGCCATCTTCGTCCATCGGGATGGCGATCTGTTCGGCGCCGAAGGACCGAATGGTGCGCATGCTGCCCGGGAAGTTCGGGCTCTCGGTGAGGACGATGTCGCCGGGGTCGAGCAGGGTCTCGCAGACCATGCCGATGCCGTGCGCCGAGCCGGACGAGATGATGACCTGCCCGACCGCGACGGGGACGCCTTCGATCTCGGAGGAGCGCGTCGCGATCTCCTGGCGGAGGGGCATCGTGCCGAAGGTGCCGGCGTACTCGAGCGCTTCCTTCTGCTCGCGGTCGATGACTACGCGGGCCGCCTTGAGGATCTGCTCGCCGGGGAGGGAGGGGATGTCGGGGAGGCCGCCGGCGAAGGAGATGATGGGCCCGGCATCGGGGCGGGCAGCGGCCCAGACGCTCGGGCCGAGGATCTTCGCGCGGTAGGAGACGACCTCCTCGAGCGTCTCGGCGTTCCAGTAGGGGAGCTGTTCGGCCATTCGACCCTCCAATCGCTTCAGGAGAGCGTACATGGGCGACGGTGCCGCCGCACGGGCCGCGACCGCGCGAATACCAGTGACACGAGTAGTACGGGGGATGCTAGTATTCAGCCCGCGAGAGTATCTGAGCTATGCAACGAACCGATGTGCCTTCCCCCATCCTGTCGACGCCGCGCCGGAAGTCCGGGTCCGGCGTCGAGGCGCTGACCTTCCAGGTGCGCGTGGCGAGCGCGTACTCGGTGCTCGTGAGCCAGGCGATCGCCGCGCGCGTGGGCATCCATAGCAGCGACATGGAGACGCTCGACCTGCTGCTGACGCACGGCCCCATGACCGCGGGCAAGCTCGCGGAGCTCACCGGGCTGACCACGGGCGCGATCACGCGGCTGGTCGACCGGCTGCTCGCGGAGGACCTCGTCAGCCGCCAGGAGGACCCGCACGACCGACGGCGGGTGATCATCGCCGCGAACGAGGCGGAGTGCGACGCCCGCGCCGGGCGCTATTACGCCGGGCTCGCGGAGGCGGCGGAGAAGGCGTGGTCCGAGTTCACCCCGGAGGAGCTCGACGCCGCCGTGCGGGTGCTGCAGCGGAGCAACGAGCTCGTGCTGACGTTCCTCCACCAGCTCAAGACCCAGCCCTGATGCGGCTCCGGCCCCTCAGCGGGCGGCGATAGGCTCCGGTTCGCTCCAGAAGGCGCCGTTGGGTGCTCCGTTCCGGCCGGGCCGGCGCGGGCCGCGAAGGAGGATGTCGAGCACCTCGCTCCACTGGCTGGCGAACGTCAAGGGCGCGCCAAGCCGCGTCTCGAGCTCATCGATCGTCATGGAATCGAGGAAGTGGCGGCCGAAGTAGTCCAGGCTGGGGCGGGGGAGGACGAAGCAGTCCGGGCGCATGCCCGCGAGGGCGCTCGCGTAGTCGCCGCCGCAGAGCAGGCCGCTGACGTTCACGCGCTCGCCGAAGATGGTGTTGGTCACCGGAACGACATCGATGCGGGCGCCGGTCAGGGCGGCGAGCTCGGCCGCGACCTCCCGCAGCCGCCCGCCGATCAGGGCCCCGCAGGCGACGGTGATGTGGCGGCCGGCGAGGGCGCCGGGCGGGAGCTTCGCGATGCGGCGCTTCGTGCGCTTCACGTCTTCGAGCATGGTGCGGACCATGCCGATGCCGTTTTCGTACTGGGGGTAGCCGTCGTACCAGCTGGCCGGGGGCACCTCGGCGCCGGCGGTGACGTAGTACTCGTCGCTGCACTGGGCGATGGTCGCCCCGTGCTGCTTGCGGAGCTCGCGCTGGAGGCGGGTCAGCTGTTCGACGATGCCGCGGGCGTATTCGGCGTTGGGCCGGACGATCTCGATGCCGTCGCGTTCAAGCGACCAGTCCTCGAGCTTCGGGCTCGCGCCCACGGGCACCACGGACACGGTCTGGACTGTGGGGTAGAGCGCAGCCAGGTCGCGGATCGAGCGGTCGAGGTGCTCGCCGTCGTTCACGCCGGGGCAGAGCACGATCTGGGTGTGCGCGCGCAGGCCGAGCTCGCCGAGGCGGCGGAGCTGCTCGATGACGTCGGGTGCGGTCGGGTTCGCGAGCATGTGGCGGCGCAGGTCGAGCTCGGTGGCGTGGACCGAGACGTTCAGCGGGCTGAGGCGCTGCTCGGCGAGGCGCGTCCAGTCCTCCTCGGTGAGGTTCGTCAGGGTGACGAAGTTGCCGTGGAGGAAGCTCAGCCGGTAGTCATCGTCCTTCATGTAGAGCGTCTTCCGCATACCTTTCGGGAGGCCCTTGAGGAAGCAGAAGAAGCAGTTGTTGTTGCAGAGAATGACGTCGTCCCACGTGGGCCGTTCGAATTCGAGCCCGAGGTCCTCATCGATGTCTTTTTCGAACAGGAGCAGTTCGTCGAGCCCGTTGCCCTTGCGGATGTGGACCTCGACCTCGGGTTCGGCCTGGTAGAACTGAAGATCGACGACGTCGCGGAGCGCGCGGCCATCAACGGAGACGAGCAGGTCGCCGGGCTCGATGCCCGCTTCTTCGGCCAGCGAGCCCGGGCGGACGCCGGAGATGAGCGCGGGTTGCGGTGCGCGGCTCACGCGGGGACGAGCTCGTGGATGCGGCCTTCGACCTCGTCGATCGAGTAGTCCGGGGTCGATGCACCGGCGGTGAGCCCCACGCGCTCGACGCCGGCGAACCACTCGGCCCGGAGCTCACCGGGGCCTTCGATGTGGTAGGCGCGGGTGCCCTGCTCTTCGCACACTTCCTTCAGGTGGCGGGTGTTCGCGCTCTTGCGGCCGCCGACGACGACCATGACGTCGACCTGGCGGGCAAGGAGCGCGGCCGCTTCCTGCTGGCCGGTGGTAGCGTGGCAGAGCGTGTTTACGATGTGCATTTCGAAGTTGCGGTCGCGCTGGAGGAGCATGAGGTTCGCCACGAACTTGGCGAAGTCCTCCATCTTGTGCGTGGTTTGGACCATCACGCCGATCTTGCTCGGGAAGCCGCCGGGGAAGCTGTCCATGAAGTCGCGCAGGTGGTCGAGCTCCGGGCTGGAGACGATGGACGCGTGGGAGACGCCCTCCTTGTCGAGCGTCCAGCCCATGATGCCGCGGACCTCCTTGTGGCCGGGGTCGCCGAAGATGACGACGTGCCAGCCTTCGCGGACGAACTTGGAGCCGTAGCGCTGCGCCCGGGTGACGATGGGGCAGGTGGTGTCGACGATGTCGAGCCCGGAGCGTTCGAGCTCGGAGAGGACGCGCTGGCCGACGCCGTGCGCCGTGATCGCGACGCGGCCCCGCTGGACGCGCTCGGCGGTGGCCCGGCCGATGTCGCCGTCGACCTCGTCGGGGCCGGGGAGCTGGCGGACGCCGCCGGCTTCGAGCGAACGCACGACGTGCGGGTTGTGGACGATTTCGCCGACGCTGTAGACCGGCGAATCGGGGGTGGCTTCGGCTTCCATAATCTGCACGGCGCGCCGGACGCCCATGCAGAACCCCATTTCAGCTGCTCGTAGGACCTGGACCATCGGATCCAGTATAGGCAGGCCGGTAATCCGGGGGTAACAGGGCGGCGATGGCCTCGGTAATCCGGGTGGTGAGTTCGCTCACCTGCTGCTCGGTGGGCCGCTTTACTTTCGGCACCGGGATGGGCTCGCCGATGCGGATCTCGACCTTCGGCTTGCGCAGCACCACGAGCGGGTTGCGGAGCTGCTCGGTGCCGACGATCGAGCAGGGCAGGACGGTGGCGCCGGCGCGGAGCGCGATCATCGCCGTGCCGGGGTGCGTCGGGCCCATGCGGCCGGTGCGGCTGCGGTGGCCCTCGGGGAACATGCCGATGACGCCACCGCGCCTCAGGATCCGTTCTGCGGTGAGCATCGCGCCCAGGTCGGATTCGAAGCGGCGGACCGGGAAGGCGCCGTAGAGCCTGGGGAAGATGCCGAACGGCATGCGGAAGAGCTCGACCTTCGCCATGAAGTGGATGCGGCGGCGGGCCACGCCCGAGGCGAGGATCGGCGGGTCGGCGTTGTTCAGGTGGTTCGAAACGACGATCAGCGCGCCTGTGCGCGGGACGTTCTCGCGGCCCTCGGCCTTCCAGCGGCCGACCACCCAGAGGACGGCGCGCAGGACGTGGACGCAGAGCCAGTAAAACGGGCGGTACACCGTCTCGAGGCGCATGCGCGACCGGACCGGCGCGAGGCGGCGCTTCGCCGCAGCCGCCGCACGGGTGCGGGCGGTGCGCAGGCGCGACGGCTTCCGCGGCTGCGGTCCTGATGTGGTGACCACGTCGCCCGGTGTCGCGGGGGCGGCGGCGAAGCGTCGGACCTCCGCAAAGACGCGCGCGATTACATCCTCGAGGGCCATGTGCGTGGTATCGATGACGACGGCGCCCGGCGCGGCCTGGAGCGGCGCGACCGTGCGCTTGCTGTCCTCCTCGTCGCGGCGGGTGATGTTGCCGAGGGCGCGTTCATCGGTGGACTCGCCGGCCTGGCGCTGACGGCGGACCGCGCGCTCGTGCTCGTCGGCGTCGAGGTAGAGCTTGAGCGGCGCATCGGGAAGGACGACGGTGCCGATGTCCCGCCCGGCGAGGACGGCGAGGCCGTCCGCGGCGATGGTGCGCTGGCGGGCAACCATGACCTCGCGGACGGCCGGGACCTTGCTGAACCCGCTGACGGCGTCCTCGACGTGGGGTTCGCGCAGCTCCGCGGTGACGTCTTCGTCGCCGAGGAAGACGCGGGTGGCGTGCGTTGCTTCGACGCGGAGCGGGGCGGCGGCAGCGAGCGCGGAACAGGCGTCCGGGTCGTCGGGCTTCACGCCCGCGCGGAGCGCCGCGAGCGCGAAGGCGCGGTACATCAGCCCCGTATCGAGGAAGCGGTAGCCGAACTCGCGGGCGAGGGCTTCGCCGACGCTGGATTTGCCCGAGGCGGCGGGCCCGTCGATGGCGATGGGGCGCGGCAGCCGGTCCGTGTCATCTCGCATGGAGGCTCATCGTAGTGGATCGGCGGCAAGGCACTATCGCGGGCGGCGGGGCGACTGGCGGGCTGTGCCTTTGCCCGGGCCGGCGCCGCGTGGGGGGCCGCCCGGGCCCTTCGCCGGGCCGCCCGGGCGGGAGCCGCGCGACTGACTACCGGCCGGGCCGCGGTTCGATCCGGGGCCGGAGGGCCGTCCCCGGGCGGGGCCGGCAGTGGGGCCGGATGGGAGCCGCGAACCTCCCCGGCGCGGGCCACCGGATGCCGGGGCTGGGCCGGAGGCGCGGGAATCGCCGCGCGCGGGGCCCCCGGGGCCGCGCGCCGGGCCACCGGGCCCACGGGACGGTCGAGCGGGCCCGCGGCCTTCGCCTGCGGCGGGGTCGGCGGCCCGGCGTGGCCCTTTGGCGCCGGGGCGGCCCGGGCCGCCGGGTTTCGCGGGGGTGGTGAAGTCGCGGGGTGGTGCCACGCGGCTGCGCGGAGCTCCGCCGCGTGGCGCGGCGGCACCGCTGGTGCCGGTAGCCCGCGGCGCGGGTGCTCCGGCCGCCGGTTTTGCGCGCCGGGGAGCGGGCTCGTCCTGTGGTGCCTTCGCTGTGGCTGCCCGGCTGCCGGGCCTGGGGGCTGTAGCCCGGGCAGGCGCACCGCGAGGCGGCGTGGGCTTGAACTTCTTCGATCCGGGCGGGCGTTCGGGCTCGCGCGCGGCGCGTTCGCGGGCGACGGTGACCGTGGCGTAGAGCGCGTGCACCTCCTCGGCGGTCAGCTCGCGGAAGGAGCCGGTGCTCATGCCGCCGATGTGGAGCGGGCCCACGCGGATCCGGCGGAGGAGCCGCACCTGCCGGCCGAGGGCGGTCATCATGCGGCGGATCTCGCGGTTCTTGCCCTCGGCGAGGGTGAGCAGCAGCCAGGCACCGGCATCCGGGAGCTCCTCGCCGGGGCCGGTGGCCGGCGGTGTGGCGGGGTGGGCCGAGAGCGCGCGCAGCCGGTCGCCGTCGGATTCGAGGCCGCGGACGAGGCGCTGCAGGTCGGCGCGCGAAAGCGGCGCGTCGAGCGCGACGAGGTACTCCTTCTCGACCTGGTAGCGCGGGTGGGTCAGGAGGTCGGTGAGGTGGCCGTCGTTCGTGACGAGGAGGAGACCCTCGGAGTCCATGTCGAGCCGGCCGACCGGGTGCAGCTGGATGTCGCCGATTGCGACGAGGTCGAGCACGGTCGGGCGGCCCTGGTCGTCGCTGGCGGTGGTGACGAAGCCGGCGGGCTTGTTCAGGGCGAAATAGCGGTACCGCTCGAGGCGCACCGGCACACCATCGACGGTGACCTCGTCGACATCGGGGTCCGCGCGGGCGCCGAGCTGGTCCTGGACGACGCCGTTCACGGCGACGTGGCCCCCGATAATCAGCTCTTCGGCTTTGCGGCGGGAGGACGCGCCCGCGTTCGAGAGGATCTTCTGCAGCCGTTCAATCGCCACCCCTGGGCCCACCCTTTCGCCGCTGGATGCGTTGCCAGCCGGCGATCGCGACCGCGGCCGCGCTGCCACCGATGGAACCGCCCAGCAGGATCCACGGTATCGCACTGCCGTCCTTCGTGCCGTCTTCGAACGTCGCGTCCGGCGCCCCGGCGGGCTGCGTCGCGGCGCCTGGCGCGGAGACGATGCCCTGGGGCGCGGACGTCGCCGTCGCCTCGGCCGCGTCCCGCGCGGGCGGGGGGAAGGTGTTGGGGGCGCCGGGCGTCGGCGCGCTCGTGATGGCCCAGTTCTCCGGGGCCGGGTCCGCGCCGGCGGCGATCACGCCGAGTGTCGACCCCGCGGGGGGTGCGGGCGGCGCCGGGTCGAAGACGGACCGGTCGTCGCCGAAGGAGATGCTATCGACCTCGTCGCCGCCCGGGGCGAGCAGCCGGACCGTGTCGCCGCCGTTGTTCAGCCCACCGCCGATTTCGCCGTCCGGGACGCGGACGATCGGGATACCCGGGAACTGGGCGTCGCGCCCGGCGATGACGACGAACCCACCGGGCGGCACGACCGCGGACGGCAGGACGTCGCTCCCGGCCCCGTCGGCGATGGTCCAGCCGGCGAGGTCGACGGGCTCGGCACCCACGTTCACGAGCTCGACCCACTCGAAGGGCGCGTCGCGGCCCGACTCCGCCGGGTCGGCCAGGAGTTCCGAGATCCGGAGGCTCAGCGGGCCGGCGACGGGCTGGACGACGAACGCGGGCGCGGGCGATGCCGCCGGGCCGGGGGCGATCACGCCTGCGACGGTCGATGTGGCGGTGGCGGTCGCGGCATTGCCGGGAGGGCGCGCCACCGGCGGTGGCGTGGCCGGACCGGGGCTCGCCGTGGCCGGGGTGGGAGTGGCGGTGCGGGCGGGGCTCGCGGTGGCCGTCGCGGTAGGAGCGGTTGTGACCGCGAACACAACGTCATCGAACGCGACGCTGGCAAAGCCTGGCTCCGGGCGGAGCATCAGGCGGACGCGGGCGGAGTTCGCACCGCCCGGCGCCAGGACCGCACCCGTGGCGAGCGGCTGCCAGCCGACGGCCGTGGTCGACGGCGAATCGGCCTGGTCCATCTCACGGCCGCTGCCGTCGCCGCTCGCATACCAGCTGACCCGCAGCCAGGCTTCGCCGTTGCCCCAGCGGATGCGGGCCTGGCCGCTGGCGGCGAACCACGTGCCGCCGGAGACCGGGACGACCTGGTAGAGCCACTTGGTGGAGGACGTGGACGAGTCGATCGCGCCGGCGGCGTTGCCCCGGAAGGCGCCGGGTTCGAGCGCCAGCTCGCCGCCCACCTTCGACCAGTAGGCCGGCACGTCGTCGTCGAGCAGTTCGAAGTCGCCGTTGAGGACGAGCCCGCCGAACCCCGACGGGATGCCTGGTGGCAGGTCCTTCGGCGGTTTTGGCGTCGAAACCGGCGCGGGCGTCGCGGTGCCCGGCGGGCGTGTGGCCGTGGCGGTACCCGCGGTGGCGGTGGGCGTCTTCGTCGAGGTGACAGACTTCGGTGGAGTCGCAGGCGACGTGGCTGTGGTCGTGGCAGTTGCTGTGGGGATCGGCGTGCCGGGCGCGGGCGTCGGCGGGTCGGTCGGGGTGGCCGTGGGCGGCGGTGGCGCGGACTCGGTCAGCGAGGCCGAGTCGAGCAGGACGACGAGCGACCCGCCGGGGGGCGTCATCTCCACGACGAGCCGCGCGCTCGTTGCCTGGGGTGGGGCGACTGCCGAGAACGAGACCGCCTGGAAGGCGGACGATGCGGGCACCGGATGGAGCGTGATGCCGGCGTCATCGGGCGGTGACATGAACTGGAGCGAGACGGTGACGCCGGGCTGGTCCGCCTGGACCAGGATCGCGGCTGCATAGGTGGCGCCGCCCGTCACGGGAACCGACTGCACGACACGCGCGGGGCCTGTGGCTTCGATCCGGGCCGCGCTGCCGGCGGCGCCCGGGGCCTCGTTGGCGGTCGCACCAATGAGGAGCCAGCCGGTGGGCGCGGAGCCGGTCCAGGAATCGAAGCCGGGGTTGGCGAGGAGCTCAGAGGCGCGCGTGGGCGTGGCAGCCACGAACAGCACCGCGGCCGCCATCACCATCCCGAGCCAGCCGCGAACGTGCCGCTCCATAGCGCGGCGCCATCCTACGACAAAACCGCGACGCGTATCACTGGTCTGCGACAGAAAACGGGGGTCGGCGGATGGTCGGGGTGCGCA
Source organism: Dehalococcoidia bacterium (assembly GCA_020850615.1). GTDB lineage: Bacteria > Chloroflexota > Dehalococcoidia > Tepidiformales > Tepidiformaceae > JADZEI01. The sequence continues at coordinate 53,854 of JADZEI010000027.1, forward strand.
GATTCGAACTGCGGGCCTCGCGCTCCCAAAGCGCGCGCTCTAACCAGGCTGAGCTACACCCCGATGGGCTCGATTGTCGCGGGTCGTGCCTGCAAAGTCCAAGCGTTCGCGTGGGTCAGACGGGTGCCGGGAGCGCGCACCCGATGATCTCGCGCAGATCCTCCACGCCCTCGCGCGCGCACCAGGCTTCGATGCCGTCGAGCACGTCGAGCGGCGCACGGGGGTCCGCGAACGTGGCGGTGCCGACCTGGACCGCGCTGGCGCCGGCCATCAGGAACTCGATCGCGTCTTCGCCCGTGCGGATGCCGCCGCAGCCGATGACCGGCACGCGGACCGCCTTCGCCACGTCGTAGACGATACGGAGGGCCACGGGCTTGATCGCGGGGCCGCTGAGCCCGCCGCGGGCGCGGGGCAGCACCGGCCGCCGCCGCTTCGTGTCGATGGCGAGGCCGAGTACGGTGTTGATCGCGCAGATGGCGGCCGCGCCCTCGGCTTCGACGGCGAGCGCAAGCTTCACCGGGTCGGTGACGTTGGGCGTGAGCTTCACGATGACCGGGAGGTCCGTGTTGCGGACGGCGGCGCGGGTGGCGCGGGCGGAGGCTTCGGGGTCCTGGCCGATTTCGATGCCGCCGATGTCGACGTTGGGGCAGCTGATGTTCAGCTCGAGCGCGGCGATGCCGGGGAGGCCGTCGAGCGCGGCGGCCATCTCGCCAAACTCGTCGATCGTGTCGCCGGCGACGTTGACGATGACGGGCACGTCCCACTTCGCCCACTTCGGCGCGAGCTCGGTGATCACCTCATCGAGGCCGACGTTCTGGAGGCCGATGCTGTTGAGCATGCCCGCGGGCGTTTCGGCGACGCGAGGCTGCTGGTTGCCCGCTCGCGGCGCGATGGTCACGCCCTTCGAAACGACGGCCCCGAGCGCGTTGATGTCGAACTGCTTCGCGAATTCGAAGCCCCAGCTGAACGTGCCGGAGGCCGTCATGACAGGGTTGCGCAGCGCGAGGCCGGTCTTGTGCCCGGGGGCGAGGTCCACAGCAAGGGAAGGGGGCATGGTCCGAGTGTACGGTGACCATGCCCCCCGGGCGAACGTGCGGCGCTAGGCCGGGAGCTCCTTGGGGCTCGCGATCTTCACCTTGTTCACGACGGTCTCGAAGATGTGGCGCTGGAGGGCCATGTCCTTCTCCGCGTCGTCGAACTCGCCGTTGCGGATGCGCTCGCAGAGGTTGGCGTTGCGCTCGAGGAGGCGCGCAGTGAACGCGGCCTGGCGGTCCGGGATGGGCTCGGCGCCGACCAGCCGGTCGAGGCCCTCCCACTCCTGGCGCATGAAGTCGTCCTCCGATTCGAGCTCGCGGAGGATGATCCCGAGCGAGTTCGCGGCGACCTGGAACTGGAACTTCTCCCAGCGGTCGCGGGCGGCGTTCTGGCGGTCGCGCATGAAGGATTGGAGCGCGTCCAGGAGCTCGTGTGCGGTAGGCCTATCCTGCATTGCGGACCCTCTCGACCAGTCCTGTGAGCCGGAGCACTTCCAGCTCGGTTTCACCGAAGCGGCGGCCGATGGCGGCGAGCTCGTGGCTCACGGTCTTGCCATCGAGGTGCGCGCGCGCCTGCATCATCGTGATCTGGCACCAGCGGATGTTCTGGAGCACCTCCCAGGCGGCGACGCGGCGGCGGTCGACCGGGCGGCCGCTGGCCACTTCGTAGGCGCGGACCCACTCCTCGCGGTGGACGATGCCGCCGGCTTCGAGCTGGGGCTGGGAGAAGCGCCAGACGCGGGTGAGGAACCAGGTCAGGTCCTCCTCCGGCTCGCCGATGTGCGTGCCTTCCCAGTCGATCAGGGCGGTGACGCCACCTTCATCGAACATGAGGTTGCCGATGCGGAAGTCGCCGTGGACGAGGCAGGGTTCGCGGCCCTCCTCCTTGAGCGCCTCGACTTCGCGGCGGAGCCAGCGGAACGCCCACTCGATGCCGGGGTGCGGGTTCAGGAGGTCCGCCCGGTAGGCCATCTCGGTGGTCATGCAGGCGTAGCTCAGCGGGTCCTCGCCGGTTGTGGGGCCGCGCATGCCGGGTGCGGTCGCGGCTTCGGCCGGGGTGATCGAATGGACGATCGCGAGGTCCTCGGCGAGCTGCGGGATGATCAGCCGACGGGCCTCGGCGTACTCGGGCGTGGTCAGCAGGAGGCGCGGGTTCGTGTCGCCGCGCACCCGGTTCATCACGACATAATCTTCGCCAGTCGCGCAGAGACCCGTCCCGAACGGCTTTGGGCAGCGGACGCCGCGCTCGTAGGCGATGCGGAGCACCTCCGCCTCGCGCTGCGTCTTTTCGTAGTCCACGCGGCCCGCGGGCGTGACGCGCACGACGAGCTCGTGGGTGACGCCGTCGGGCGTGACGGTGTCGATGGCCCAGGAATCGTGGACCGCGCCGCCGGCGAGCTTCCATGGCTTGCCCGGCTTCGAGCCGGGGAACGTCTTTTCCGCCGCCTCGATAGCGACGTCGCCGGTATCCCGGCGCTCAGCACCACTCACGTACATCACCTCCGCCGCCGGTGGGCAAACGTCAGCCTGCCGACGGAAACGGGTCAATCCTACGGGTGCGCGGCTGACCGTCCAGTGGGGCGGGTTTGACGCGTGCCTGTGGCGTCCATAGCGTACGCGCCACTATTCATCCGATTGGGGGGCTCTATGCGGGCAGCAGTCCTGAAGAGCGGCGGAAGGTTCGCCGTCGAAGACGTGCCGGACCCGGTACCGGCGGGCCGGCAGGCCGTGATCCGGGTCATCTATTGCGGGATTTGCGGTTCGGACCTGCATGCCCTGCGGGCGGGGACGCTGCCGGAAGGGGCGATCCTCGGCCACGAAATCGTCGGCGAGATCACGGCCCTCGGGCCCGAGGCGCGCGGCTTCGAAGTCGGCGACCGGGTGACCACGCTCTCGGCCGTGCCCTGCGACAGCTGCCCGCAGTGCGAGAAGGGCATGTATCGCTCCTGCGAGAAGGGCTGGCAGGTGTTCGGCTACACCGGGCTGGCCGGCGGGTACGCGGAGTACCTGCTCACGCACACGGCGGTGCTGCTCAAGGCGCCGGAGGAGCTCTCGGATCTCGGTGCGGCGCTGAACGAACCGTCGATGGTTGGCCTCTACGCGGCCCGCGCGAGCAAGGTGCGGGTCGGCGACAACGTCGCGATCATCGGCGCGGGGCCGATCGGGCTGCTGGTGCTCCAGTCGGTGCTGCTGATGAACCCGGCGAACTGCTGGGTGATCGAAACCTCGGCCGGGCGGCGCGCGAAGGCGCTGGAGCTCGGCGCCACCGCGGCGTTCGACCCCACGGACATCGACATGGCCGCGTTCTTCCTGGCCAACTGCGACATGGGCGGTCCCGACGTGATCTTCGAATGCGCGGGGGCGAAGGGGACGCTGCAGCGGGCGATTGAGTGGGTGCGCGCAGGCGGCCAGGTGATGGTACCGGGCGTGAACATGGAGGAGGACGAGGTTTCGCCGCTGACCATGGTCGGCAAGGAGTGCGAAGTGAAGGCGTCCCTCGGCGGGATGGACCTCTTCCGCCCGGCGCTCGACCTGCTCTCTAAGGGCAAGATCCAGCCCGAGGCGATGGTCACGAAGGTGATCGGGCTCGATGAGGTGGACGAGGTGTGCCAGACGCTCGGCACGCGCGGGGACGACAACGTGAAGGTGCTCGTTGCGCCTGGAAAGGGTGCGAAATGAAGGCGCCAGTGCTTCATGGCCGCCGCTCGATGCGGTACGAGGAGGTGCCGGACCCGGCGCCGGGCGAGGGCGAAGTCGTCGTCGAAGTCGGGCTCTGCGGGATCTGCGGCTCCGACCTGCACCTGTACGACAGCGACATGGCGCCGGAGGGCATCGTCCTCGGGCACGAGTACGGCGGCACGATCGTCGAGGTGGGCAAGGGCGTGACCGGCTGGGAGGCGGGCGACCGCGTGGTCGGCGCGCCGATGAAGCCGTGCATGAACTGCGCGTTCTGCCTCCGCGGCGAGTTCGACTTCTGCTACCAGCACTTCCGGCTGGACATGGCGCGCGCGGGGACCGCGCCCGCGGGCGGCGCATCGCTCGGCGCTGGCGGCTACGGTCCGTACACGAAGATCACGGCGCCGCGGCTCATGCGGGTGCCGGACGGGCTCGACGAGCGGCAGGCGGCATCCGTGGAGCCGGCGGCGGTCGGCTTCCACGCGGTGAAGCTCTCCGGGATGAAGATCGGCGACCGCGTGGCGATCCTCGGCGCGGGGCCGATCGGGCTGTTCACGCTCCAGTGCGCGCTGGCAGCCGGCGCCCGGGCCGTCACGGTCGCGGAGCCCGCGGCCGGGCGGGGCGCCATCGCCAGCAAGCTCGGCGCCGGGACGGTGCTGAACCCGCGCGAGCTCGCGGACGTGCCGACCGCGATCGCCGACACGCTCGGCGGCCCGCCGGACGTCGTCTTCGACGCCGCGGGCGTCGCGCCGACGCTGCAGCAGGCGGTCGACATCGTGCGGCCCGGTGGTTCCGTGATGATGGTCGGCGTGGCGTTCGACAACGCGCCGGTGAAGCCGTCGGTCTGGGTGACCAAGCGCGTCACGGTGCGCGCGGCGTTCGCCTACAGCCGGGCGGACTACGAGGCGACGATCGCGATGCTGGAGCGCGGGACCATCCGCATCGACCCGGTGGTCACCACCGTCGTCGGGGCGTCGGAGACGCATGCCGCGTTCGAGCGGCTTCTGACGCCGAACGAAGAGGTGAAGGTCCTGGTGGACCCGCGCCGGTAGGCGACTCGGATTTGGGGGAATCGCGAAGGGGCACCGGTCACGTGGCTGGCGCCCCTTCGCTTACGCGTCGAGCCGCCAGCCGGCCGCCCGCATCTGGTGCTCCCAGTCGTCGTCGGCGGTGGTGCGCCGGGCCGCGATGAACCGGATCGCGTCGTCGCCGATGGGCCAGCGCAGCGGGAGCGGCTGCTGGAGCTGGGCGATGTCCGCGAGGGCGGCGGCGACGGCGTCGGAGCCGGGCCTGGTGGCGGCGCGCTCGCGGAACTCGGCGAGCATGCGATCGACGCCGGCCTGCAGCCGGCTCCGCCCCTCGCGGACCGTCTCGCAGACATCGAGGTTGCCGGTCTGCCAGTCGCTCTTGTACATGCCGGGCTGGAGGATGCAGACCTGGATGCCCCACTGCTCGACCTCGTCGGCGAGGGCTTCGGACATGGCTTCGACGGCGTGCTTCGAGGCGGCGTAGAAGCCCATGAGCGGGCTCGCGACCACGCCGGAGAGCGAGCTGACGTTGACGACCTTGCCGTGACCCTGCTCCCGCATGTGGGGCAGCACCGCGCGGAGCACGCGCACCTGGCCGACGAAGTTCGTGTCGAACTGGCGGCGGACCTCGGCTTCGGAGCAGTCCTCGACCGGGCCGTAGAGCCCGTAGCCCGCGTTGTTCACGACCACGTCGATGCGGCCGTGCCGGGCGATGGTGTCGCGGACCGCGGCGTCGATGCTCGCCTGGTCCGTGACGTCGACGCGGGCGAGCTCGATGCGGTCGTCCAGGCCCTGCCGCACCTTCGCGCCGTCGCGCTCGGGGCTGCGCATGGTGGCGACGACGTGGTGGCCACGGGCGGCGCACTCGCGCGCGGCGGCTTCGCCGAACCCGCGTGAGGCGCCGGTGATGAACACGACCTGGGGTGCGGCCCAGTCGTGGCGGGCGGCCGGCGCCGCGGTGGCAGCTCCGCCCTCGCGCATCCATTTGCGGAACTCGCCGAGCGCGCCGGAACGGGTGAGGAAGCGCCACTCCTCGTCCGTGACGCGGCTGCGCAGGCCGATCATGTGCACGGCGTCGTTGCCGACGGGCCAGCGCAACGGCGGCCGCTGGGCCAGGTCGACGATGTCGGCCATGGCCACCGCGACGGAGCAGCTCCCTGGGCGGGTCGCCGCCTGGTCGCGGAAGGCGGTCAGCGCGCGAGTGGCCTGCGGATAGGCGCTGCGCCCTTCGCGCACCGGCAGGCTGACGTCGAGGTTCCCGGTCTGCCAGTCGCTGGCGAACATGCCGGGTTCGACGATCGTGACGGCGACGCCGCTCCCGCCGGTCTCGAAGCGAAGGGATTCGGACATGGCTTCGACGGCGTGCTTGCTGGCGGCGTAGTGCCCGAGGAACGGCCCCGGCAGGCGCCCGGCGAGCGAGCTGACGTTCACGATCTTGCCGCTGCGGGCATCGCGCATCGCCGGGAGGACGGCCGAGAGCACGCGCCACTGGCCGAGCACGTTGGTGTCGAGCTGGCGCCAGATCTCGTCGTCGGTCGCTTCTTCGATCGGCCCGAAGAGCCCGTAGCCGGCGTTGTTCACGACTGCGTCGACCCGTCCGAACCGGGCGAGGGCCTTCGCGACGACCGACCGCACCTGGTCGCCGTCGGTGACGTCGAGCTCCTCGGGGACGATGCGGTCGTCGAGGCCCGCGCTGGTCCCGGCGGCGTCGCGACCCGGGTTCCGCATCGTTGCCACGACCGTGTGTCCGCGTTCGGCCATCCTTCGCACCGCCCCCTGGCCGAACCCGCGCGATGCGCCGGTGACCAGCACGACCTTCGCTTCCGCCATCTCCTGCACCTCCTGAGCGGGCGCATCGTACAGGAGCGGGCGGGTCGCTGGCGGGCCTGTGCGAACGCTCGTTTGCGATGGCCGCGCCGATGGCGCAGGATCGCGCGCATCACAGGAGGTTTCGAATGTCCGCAGTAAACCCGAATGGCCTGCTCGCGGGGAAGGTCGCGATCGTGACCGGTTCCTCGCGCGGCATCGGCGAGGCGATCGCCATCCGCTACGCGATGGAAGGCGCCAAGGTGGTCGTGAGCGCCCGCACCGAGGAAGAGGGGCAGCACATGCTGCCGGGTGCCATGTCGACCGTCGTCCACCGCATCAAGCAGGCGGGCGGCGAGGCGATCGCGGTGCGCTGCGACATGGGCGTGCCGGAAGATCGCGAGAACCTGGTGAAGCAGACAGTCGACGCGTTCGGCCCCGTCGACATCCTGGTGAACAACGCGGCCGTGACGTTTCTCCAGCCAATCTCGGACTTCAGCGACAAGCGCATGCGGCTGATGTTCGAAGTCCAGGTCTTCGGGCCGATGCACCTTTCGCAGATGGTCCTGCAGTCGATGAAGGAGCGGGGGAGCGGCTGGATCCTGAACATCTCGTCGCACGCGGCGATCCATCCGCCGCTGTCGGCCGCTGGTGGCGGGACCGTGTACGGCATGTGCAAGGCCGCGCTCGAGCGGTTCACCACCGGCCTCGCCGCCGAGGTGAACCCCGACGGCATCGGCGTGAACGTCATCTCTCCGGGCCTGGTGGCGACACCAGGCGTCGTCTACCACAAGCTCATCAACGATTCGAACCGCGACACGCAGACGCCGGTGGAGCACATGGCCGAGGCCTGCCTGCGGCTCGTGCACGGCGACCCGAAGACCCTGAGCGGCCGCATCACGTATGCGTCCGACATCATGAAGGAGTACAACCTCCAGGCGGCGGAGCTCGTCTAGCACGACCCCTGGCGACCGGGCCGGTCACCAGCTGGCCGGCCCCCAACCGTGGAGGTGGACCCCATGCTGATCCCGGACGACCCCCGTGCGCGGTACCGCGCGGACGAGCTGACCGCCTTCACCGCGGCCGTGTTCGAGCGCTTCGACATGCCTGCGGGCGATGCGGCGGCCGCGGCGGAGGTGCTGATCGACGCCGACATCTCGGGAATCGAGTCGCACGGGATCGCCCACCTCCCGTGGCACCCGGGGTACGCCCCGGGGTTCAAGAACAGCATCGTGAACCCGCGGCCCGAGATCCGGATCGAGCGGGACAGCGCCGTCGCCGCGACCTGGGACGCGGGCGGGGGCCTCGGGGTGCTAGTCGCGCGGCGGGCGATGGAGGCGTGCATCGCGAAGGCGGACGCGACGGGCATGGGCATGATCGCGGTGCGCAACGGGCGGCACTTCGGGGCAGCCGGCTACTACGCGCGGATGGCCGCCGAGCGCGACATGGTCGGCATGGCGATGTGCAACGTGCTGCCGCTGGCGACGGCGAGCGGCAGCATCGACCGCGCCTTCGGGACGAACCCGATCGCGATGGGCGCACCGGTCCAGGACGACCACCCGTTCCTGCTCGACATGGCGACGACGGCGGTCGCGGGCGGCAAGCTCGAGATCGCGATGCGCCAGGGCAAGGGCATCCCGGCGGGGTGGGCGGTCGACGCCGCGGGCGCCGAGACCGCCGACCCGGCGATCCTGCGGGCCGGCGGTGCGCTCACACCGCTTGGTTCGACCGTGGTGACGAGCGCGCACAAGGGCTACGGCCTCGGCATCATGGTCGACATCCTCACGGGCGTGCTGCCGGGCATGGGGAGTGCCATCTTCGCGCCGCGCCACGAGCAGGGCTGGTGGTTCGCCGCCTGGCGGATCGACGCGTTCCGCGACGTCGATGGGTTCAAGGCGGACATGAAGCGGATGGTGGACCACCTGCGCACGCTGCGGCCCCTGCCCGGCATCGACCGCGTGCGCGTGGCCGGCGACCCCGAGTTCGAAGCGCGCGAAGACCGGCTCGCGAACGGCGTGCCGCTCGACGAGGAGACGATCGAGCAGCTCAAGACGCTCGCGACCGACCTGGGGCTGGAGTTCCCGGCGCCGATCGCGGCCGCCAGGGACGACGGCTAGCCGTAGACCGGCTTCGTCCCGTCCGCCGTGCCCTTCGCCACCTTGAGGTCGGCCTGAGCCTGGATGGCGATGGACCCCGCGTCGCTGGTGATGGTGACCATGCGGTAGCCGGCTTCGCCGTGCTTGGCGGCGAGCTGCGCGTTCGCGTGGATGCCCGCGGTCACGCCGTGAGCGGCGCAGGCTTTCGCGATCTTCACGCGGGCGGATTCGAACGGCTCGCCGTTGTTCATCCCCGGCGGCAGGCCGAGCGTGATGCTCAGGTCGGCCGGGCCGACGTAGACCGCGTCGACGCCGGGCACGGAGAGGATCTCGTCGAGGCGGTCGACCGCCTGGCCGGTCTCGATCATCGGGATGCAGGCGATCTCCTGGTTCGCGCCGCGGAAGTAGTCGCTCCCGGCGTAGTAGGCCGCGCGGGTCGGGCCGAAGCTGCGGCTGCCGTCCGGGAAGTAGCGGCAGGCGGCGACGGCGGCCTTCGCTTCCTCGGCGCTGTTGACCATGGGGATGATGACGCCCATGGCGCCCGCATCGAGCACCTTGCCGATGATGCCGAATTCGTTCCACGGCACGCGCACGAAGGGGATTGTGGGGGTGCTGCCGATGGCCTGGAGCATGGTGAGCGCGACCTGATAGTCGACCAGGCCGTGCTGCATGTCGATGCAGACCCAATCGAGGCCCTGGTGGGCCATGACTTCGGCGGAGAACGAGCTGGGGATGGAGAGCCAGCCGCCGTAGGTCATCTCGCCGCGGGCCCACTTCTCCTTGACGGTGTTCGTTCGCATGGCTGTCACTCCTCCTGCCCGGCGATTCCCGGCGGGCGCCATTCTAGGCACATGGCCGGGCTGGCGCGCGTGGGCCGATAGCGGGCAGAATCGCGGCCGGAGGAACTGCGATGCCCGACCTGCTGTACGAGAAGCACGAGAACTACGCCATCTTCACCATGAACCGGCCGGAGCGGCTCAACGCCCTCGGCGGCACCATGCAGGCCGAGCTCCAGGAGGCGCTGGCCGACTTGTCCGCCGACCAGGCCATGCGCTGCGGGATCGTCACCGGCGCCGGGCGGGCGTTCAGCGCGGGCGCTGACCTGAAGGAGATGTCCGCCCGCAACGCCGAGATGTCGCCCGGCGAGGCCCGCGGCCAGACGTTCCACCCGGAGATGGTGCGCTTTTCGCGGCACCCCAAGCCGTTCATCGCTGCGGTCAACGGGCTCTGCCTGGCGGGCGGCCTCGAACGCGCGCTCGACTGCGACATCCGGATCTGCTCGACGGAGGCGTACTTCGGGCTGTTCGAAGTGAAGCGCGGGATCATGCCGGGCTACGGGATCCACCACCTTGCGCGGCTGATCCCGTTCGGGGACGCGATGTACATCATGCTGACCGCGGACCGGATCGAGCCCGACCACGCGCTGCGCATCGGCCTGGTCCAGGAGATCACGTCGCCGGAGGGTCTGATGCCGCGCGCCGTCGCCATCGCGGAGATGATCGCGCAAAACGCGCCGCTCGCGGTCGAGGGGACGAAGGCGGTGGCGCAGGAGTGGCGCCAGCTCCAGATCGACGAGTCCTACCGGTTCGGCGAGTGGGTCGGCCGGGTGGTGCTGAACTCGGAGGACGCGAAGGAAGGCCCGCTCGCCTTCGCGGAGAAGCGCCCGGCGGTGTGGAAGGCGCGGTAGGGGCGTATCTCTCACGCGAATGGGCTGTTTGATATAGTGCCGTACGCGAAGTTTTAGTGTTCTCGACTGGGAACTCTTCGGGGTTTCCCTTACACGCTGGCGCGCGAAGCGGGCGACCATTACGGCGCGTCCTTTGCTGTTTTCCCCCGGCAGCTCGAGGCGACATGGGATCTGGGGCACCGTCATGTCGTTCGGGGTTCGCCGATTGCCGTCGGCGGGGTTGAGAATCAGTTTGCTCGCGATGGTCGCGCCGCTCGCGCTTGTGGCCATCTTCTTCGCCGTCCAGCAGGTTCGGGCCAGGTCCGAGACCGCGTCGCACGCGGCCGAGGTCCACGACCTCGCCGAGCTCTCCGTCCACGTCGGCGACTTCGCACACGAAGCACAGAAGGAACGCGGGCTGAGCTCGGGATTCGTCGCGAGCAAGGGGCAGAACTTCGCGAACGAGCTCCCGGGGCAGCGCGAGGCGACCGACGCCCGGGTCGAGGAGCTCCGCGCCTACGTGGCCGGCTTCGACCCCGCACGCTTCGGCCCGGACTTCGAGGCCGGCGTGGCGAAGATCCTCACGGACATCGAGGGCCTGGCCGCGCATCGCGCGAACATCGACGGGTTCAGCATCGACCCGGCCGCCACGCGGGCCTACTACACGTCCACGATTGCGGATTCGCTTGCCATGGTGGGCTACCTGCCGCGGCTGAGCGCTGACCCGGAGCTCACGCGGCTGGGCATGGCCTATACGAACTACCTGCTGGCGAAGGAGCGGGCGGGGATCGAGCGGGCCACGCTGAACGGCGCCGCGAGCCGTGGGACGTTCGTGCCCGGCGAATTCGCCGCGTTCACCTCGCTCGTGGCGGCCCAGGATTCGTTCCTCGTCGTCTTCGAGATGACATCGAACGCAGATCAGGCCGGCATGGCCAGCTCGACCGTCCAGGGCACGGCGGTCGACGCGGTGATGGACATTCGGGCGAAGGCGATGGCCGCGCCGGGCGGCGAACCACTCGGGATCGACCCCGCCGCCTGGTGGGAGGCCGCGACCGCGCGGATCGACCTGATGAAGCAGGTCGAAGACCATCTCGCCGCGGACATCGATGGGGAGTCCGAGGCCCTGTTGACCTCGGCGATGCGCGGCTTCTGGCAGAGCATCATCATCGCGGTCGTGGCCGGGGCGATTGGCGCGGCGCTCTGGTTCATCATCGCCTTCCAGGTCCGGGCTGGCGTTTCCGGCATCGTCGGCGCGCTGGAGAGCCTGGCGAAGAAGGACCTCGCCGCCATGCAGGGGGCCATGGCCGCGATTGCGGAAGGCGACCTGACCCGCACGGTCCACATCCAGACGGCGAAGATCACGGCCCCGATGCGGGGCGAGATCGGCCAGGCCGAGACCTCGGTCAACCACATCGTCGATACCGTCGCGGCCACGGTGGAGTCGTACAACGCGGCGCGCGAAGGCCTCGCCGCGCTGGCGAGGGACGTGAAAACGAACGCGACCGGGCTCTGCGGTGCGTCGGAGTCGCTCCGCGAGGCCGCCGGCCAGATGGCGACCGCTACTGGCCAGATCGCGACCGCGATCATGGACGTGACCCGCTCGGCGGTGACCCTCTCGGAGGTATCGGCAGAGTCGGCACGGGAGATCGAAGCCGTGGCCGCGGGTTCGCACGATGTTGCCGATGCCGCCCGCGCCAATGCGGAGTCGGCGACCGCCTCCCGCGAGGAGGCCGTGCGCATGAGCGACCAGATCCTCGCGGTGGCGAGCGCATCGGAAGCGGTCGCCACCGCGGCGGAGGAATCGCGGTCGGCGGCGATGACGGGCAAGGAGGCCGTCGCCGAGGCGCTCGCTTCGATGGAGGCCATCGCGGCGGCGGTCGAGCGCGCCTCGCGGACGGTGGACGAACTCGGCGGGTACGGCCAGCACATCGGCGACATCGTCCAGGTGATCGACGACATCGCGTCGCAGACGAATCTGCTCGCGCTCAATGCGGCGATCGAGGCGGCGCGCGCCGGCGAGCAGGGCCGCGGCTTCGCGGTCGTCGCCGAGAACGTGCGGTCACTGGCGGAGCGATCCAGCGCGTCGACGCGGGAGATCGCCGACCTCATCGCGAAGGTGCAGGCGGGCACCCACGGCGCGGTCGAGGCGATGGCGGCCGGCGTGGTCGACGTCCAGCGCGGCCAGGCGATCTCCGCCCAGGCCGGGACGGCCCTCGAATCGATCATCGATTCGGTGCGGCAGTCCGCGGCACGGATGTCGGGCATCGCGCGGGACGTGCACGGGCTGGCAGACGGCGCGCAGCGGATCGTGACGAGCGCGGAATCGATCGCGGCGCTGGCGGGCAGCTCGGCGAAGGGAGCGAGCGACATCGCCGGGAGCACGATCACCGTGACCGGCGCCTTCCAGCAGGTATCGTCCACGAGCGAAGAGACGTCGGCCGCGGCGGAGCAGGTCTCGGCATCGACGGAGGAGCTGTCGGCGCAGTCGCAGGAGCTTTCGGCCACGGCAGCGCGGATGCGGGACCTGGCGGAGGCCCTCGAAAGGTCGGTCGCGCACTTCACCTGCTAGGCAATCCTCGCGGTCGTCGTGGCCCGGTCGTGTCCCTCGGGGTACGATGCCACGACTACCGCAGAGGCTTCTCTTGATGGATTTCCGCTTCACGCCGGCCCAGGACGCATTTCGCGCCGAGGTCCGGGACTTCCTTTCCACGCTCCCGCCAACCCGCAGCGCCGAGGAGGAGCAGTACCTCGGCGCGCACGACAAGGACTTCAGCAAGCGGGTGGCGGAGCGCGGCTGGATTGGCCAGGCGTGGCCCCGGGAATTCGGCGGTCAGGAGATGGGCTTCATCGAGCGCGCCATCTACACAGAGGAGATGATCACGGCCTGCGCGCCCGTCTCCTACCACTTCATCTCCGAGCGCCAGATGGGCCCGACCCTGATGCGGCACGGGACCGACGAGCAGAAGCAGCTCATCCGCAAGATCGCGAGCGCCGACATGGCGATCTGCATCGGCATGTCCGAACCCGAGGCCGGCTCCGACCTGGCGAACGTCGCGACGCGAGCGGTCATCGATGGCGACGACTACATCCTGAACGGCCAGAAGATCTGGACGAGCCACGCCCAGCATTCGGACATGATCATGGTCGTCTGCCGGACGAACCCGGACGTGCCGAAGCACAAGGGCATCTCGCTGCTGCTGGTGGACCTGAAGTCGCCGGGGATCAGCATCCGGCCGCTGATCAACATGATTGGCGTGCATGGCTTCAATGAAATCTTCTTTGACGACGTGCGCGTGCCACGCAAGAACCTGCTCGGGCGCGAGAACGAAGGCTGGTACATCCTCGCCGAGAACCTGGACTTCGAACGCGGCGGCATCGAGCGGCTGGTCACGACGGCGAAGCTCCACCAGGAGCTCATCGAGTTCATGAAGACGGCGCCGGAGCTGCCGGGCGGGCGCAAGGATGCGTTGCGCCACGAGATCGCGGAGCGCGAGATCGAGTTCCAGGTCGGCTGGCTGCTGTCCTACCGCGTGGCCTGGCAGTTCGCGCAGGGCCTGGTGCCGAACTACGAGGCCTCGATGTCGAAGGTATACGGCACCGAGTGGACGCAGCGCCTTGCGCGCACCGGGATGCACGTCGTCGGCGCGTATGGGCTCATGGCGACGCCCGAGCAGCGCGAGCTGCGCCGCAAGATCGAGGACGCGTACGTGAACACGCTCTCGCACACGCTTGCCGGCGGGACGAGCGAAGTACAGCGGAACATCATCTCCACGCGCGGGCTGGGGCTGCCCCGGTAAGCTCGCGGCCCGGCCGCGCGTCTTTCGCCTCCGCACAGCACCTGTAGGATTGGCCATACCAACGGTCTGGCAGCAGAGGGGTGTGCCTTCCGAAAGCAGCAAGGAGCAGGCATGGGATTTTCGAGTGTGTTGATCGCCAACCGGGGCGAGATCGCGATTCGGGTGGCGCGGGGGGCGGCGGAGCTGGGGCTGCGCACCGTCGCCGTCTATTCCGAGGACGACGCCGAGTCGCTCCATACGCGGAAAGCGGATGAGGCGCGGATGCTGAAGGGCACCGGCGCGGCCGCCTACCTGGACATCGAGCAGGTGATCGCGACGGCGAAGGACGCCGGCTGCGACGCGATCCACCCCGGCTACGGGTTCCTCAGCGAGA